>JBLFYO010000043.1:0-14096 GCA_047609165.1 Francisella sp. | reverse complement strand
TTTAAATTCTGCTGTATATGTTATTCTTTTTCTGCTCATAATCTATATCCTCTTTTGCTCTATATATTATATCTATAGGAATAAAAATTTTTTATTAATTGGTACTTTTATCTGGGGACATTATAGATTGGATTATTGCTCTTATATGTTGGTTTGTAGTAGCATTACTATGGTAGTTCTGTGGCATATCTTGTCCTTTGTGGTTATTTGACTTGATATGTTACAGGCTATTTACAAAATTTGGGATAACGTACCCAAACTAGACAGTTATGATATATTGAAACAAGAAGCCTAATCGTCTTTAGCGGTTGGGTAGTTCACTGAATCATCTAATTATACAAACATAATAGAATTAAATAGAAAATTACAGAGAGAATAGTAGTTGCTATGAAAGAGGTTGTTTGAACAGCCCTCCAAATTCCATCATTTATATTAACTTATTTAAATATAAAGTTCATCTTTAATATAAATTTTTGTATTATAGCTTGTATCATGCCATCCTTGGCCAATAAAATAAAAATCAATATTGTATGATCCTGATGGAAGTTCAGGGTTATCTTTTTTATTAAATATAATTTTTGCAGAGCCATAACCTCTTTGCATACCTTCATTTAACTTTTTATCGTATCCACGAAAATTTTTATTTCCACGAAGTATTACTTCGTGAGACTCGCCATCATTTTTATTATACGAATTAATAACTATTTTTGTATAACCATCTCCAGCGCCCCACTTTCTATCATTCGGTGATGAAGATTCAGAAGTTATAACATTTTCTTGATTAGTAGGAACATAAAAATATACACTACTATCACCTGAGGGAGTATCAGAAGAATAATTTTTAGTTCCTACACCAAGTAAGTATATAGGACTTTCTGAGTTTAACTCTGGTGTAATGTATGATGATGTATCACTAGAGTTAATTAATATTGGCGACACTCTACCATTACTTTCATTTTTTATTTCTATACTTCTACTATTACTTAATATTTTTACATTAGGATTTCTAGGAAAAATAAGAGATACTTCACTAATATTAGGTCCACTTTGACTTGCGACATAGTATGGATAAATTTTATTATCGTTTATATCATAATGCCAATAAACAGATCCTCTTTCAACTATAGGCTCACCTATTCGATAATATTGCTCCCTTACAATTTCATCCACATATTTTCTAATAAAATCATCCCAACCATATGCAAGACCACTGCCATGACTATAACCCATTGTGTGTGCATATTCATGTGAGTAAGTTCCAAAAATAAAACTATAACTTTTATCGTTATCAAATAATCCCATAGGCCAATTTATAGTAAGCCATGAAGCAGTAGCTGCACCGGCCGTACTTGATTTATAAACATAATAATCTTTTGGTGAATCATAGAGATTAGTCTTGTACCATTTAGATAATGTAGTATCAATTGAATCTTTTCTAGTATTCATAAAGTAATCAAAAAATTCTTCTTTTGTTTTTGAATCACTATAAATCATCTTCATCCATGAAATTAATAAACCATAATTTTTAAAAAATCTTAATTCCTTATCATCGCCAGATATTTTTTTGAAATTTGCGATAGATGGCCTAAAAGTTGGATTAGGATCCAAAAAAACTTTTTTTCCTGCAGATAAATTTAATTGATCATTTATATTTATACCCATTTCTGTAAATGGTAAAACGTTATTCCCATATAAATCTAACCGATAAGCAATGCCGTCACTAATAAATGCTAAATCATAAAAAGTTCTAGGCGTATTGTTTTTAACAACAAGATAATTATTGTAATTAATGCTAATATCATTGGAATCATAACCACTGTAACCATTAGTAGAATCTACATACGCTGGTATATTACGTGAGTATTCAATGTGATGAAAATATATCTCTTGAAGTCTTTCAGCTGCTATATTTTTACATTTAACCTGATAATAATTATCGTTTTTTTGAGTTATACATTCGCTTGCATAAGTAATAGTTGAAAGTACGGTGAATGTATAAAATAATATACACTTGGAGATTTTCATTTTTTTTAGCCTATATGATTGAGTTTAATTTTAAAAAAAGCATAATATCATACAATACTACCTCTTTCAACGGGCAGTTTTCTCCAATATGAAATAAGTCTGAAGCAGAGGCTCATTCTAGTACAGCTATTCTCAGTGAACCCTCAAAGCCATTAAAATCAATGCTTAGTTTTTAACTCTTTCGCACTAATTTGGTGGTTCTGTCGCAAACTGACAATTGCCTAATTTTGTAGTATCATTATACCACAAATATAATTATGTTTCTGTATATTAGATTTCACAGGTAGACACTTTACTAGACTTCTAATCCTTTAAGCCTTGCGTTGGTATTTATCATATCCTCTCAAGCTATAAGCATGTAGATGAGTTAATGAAAGAGCGTGGGGTTAGTGTAGATCATAGTACAATCAATCGTTGGGTTATATAAAGAGCTAGAAGCTACTTTCAGCAAACAGTTTAGAAAATATGGTAGTTATGTTAGTTGGAAAATGGATGAGACTTATTTAAAACACAAAGGTAAAAATGTTTATTCCTCGATTCCAAATACAAGTGGTTTTGTTGAAGGATTTAACAATAAAATCAAAGTGATTAAACGCAGATGTTATGGAATCTTTGATGAAAAAAGTCTATTTAGGCGTGTTTTTTTTAGATACTGAAGGCTATGATAAATACTTACCAAAGTTATGTGTAGCATAGGTTAGAGGATGGTACATTTATTGCGGTAGAGCCAAAATTAAGCCTAATGTTGAGCATATAACAAATAATAAAAGTTTAAAGCCACTCATAATCATAATTCCTTAGTTTTGGCTCTAACTATGTAAATTCTATAAATTATAGTAGATTATTTAATCACTAAAATAAAGTTGCTATTATTAAACTGTAGAATTAAACATTCTTTCGTATCTTTTGATCATTGAAATATTACCAGAAGTGCCACCGCAGTGAATATAAATTATAGGCTTTGGTAAATTGGCGTAATTTTCGAGTAAAACTCTCCATGCTATAGGATCGTATAGTAGATCAAACTCTATACCAGTTTCAGCAATTAGCGTTTTATAAATCGCATAGTTGACAATGTTTAGCTGACCAAAATTACTTTCAAAGTCTTTTGCTAGGATTTTAGGTTTATCTAAATTAGCATCGACACTATTCATCTGCTTTAGCAGATAATCATCGTCACCAACACAAGCTACTGTATAGACTTTGTTTGGCAGATACTTCTCTAAATACAGAGCTGTAGTTCCTGTTCCAGATGCTACGACTACGCTGTAATTATTTATTGAATTAGTTTTACAGTATTTTTTTATTTCAAAAGAACATTCTTTTAGGCCTATTTCAACATCTTTATTTCGTCCACCTTGATCAAAAAAATACACGGTCATTCCGGACTTCGATTTGGAATCCATTAAAAGAAAGTATTCTTTTTTTACATTCTCTAAATTCAATGTTTGAGATGTTTCAAAAAGTTGCATACCGTTTTCAACGGCTAGTTTAAAATTACCATTAGGATTTTGTTTAAGAAATTTAGGCAAAGGTTTTACCCAGTACTTAAACTCCCAATTCATGATTTGCGCAAGCTGAGAAAGAGCGAGCATAAAATTAGATTGATTGCCGCCAAAGGATACTATTTTTTCTATATGAGAATATTTGTCTGTAGAATTTAGTATGTACGCTAACTTACGAGCTTTATTACCCGAAAATATGGCGTGAGACAAATCATCACGCATCACGATAAATTGTTTATTATCAAATGAGATATTTTGAAAAGGGGGAGATATTAATTTGATGAGATTATTCTTCTAAAAGCTCGAAGTCTTCTTTAGTCACCCCACAATCTGGGCATTCCCAATCATCTGGGATATCTTCAAATTTTGTACCAGGTGCTAGACCATCTTCTTCACATCCTTCTGCTTCGTCATATATCCAGCCACAAACTATACAAATGTATTTTCTATATTCCATTTTATTAAATTATTAATCATTAAGTGAGGACATTTTAGCATCATAGAATTCGGATATCCATTATAAACTTTTGAGACTTCTATTTTTTTGTTAAAATGATAGTTCGATAGTATAACTTTGAGTTTTTATGCAAAATATTAAGTTTGAATATAGTTACAGAGCTTTATCAAAAGTATTTGATTCAGATCAACCTGTGTATAAATACCCTAATGCTAAGATAGTTGTTTTAAATGATGTTTTAGCTAATGAGCTTGGAATGAATTTTGAAGAGACTGCTCAAAATGATGTCTTGAACTTTTTACTAGGATATACAAGCGAGAATCCAATAGCTCAAGCTTATGCAGGTCACCAATTTGGTCACTTTACAATACTTGGTGATGGCAGGGCGATTTTACTTGGTGAATATACTAAGCCTAATGGTGAAGTTATCGATATTCAGCTAAAAGGAGCTGGACGGACTGCTTATTCACGAGGTGGAGATGGTAAGGCTACACTACAGTCTATGCTTAGGGAATATGTCGTAAGTGAAGCAATGCACCATCTAGGTATACCAACTTCACGTATACTAGCAGTTATTTCTACAGGTGAAAATATCCAGAGAAATAGCCTGGAACAGGGAGCAATAGCTGTACGAATTGCTAGTAGTCATATTCGCGTAGGGACATTCCAATACGCTGCTACACAAGGTAAAGAATATGTACTGGAGTTGCTAGAGTATACTTTGAAGCGACACAATATTTCTTACGGTAAAAATAAAGCTTTGAGCTTACTTGAGTATGTGATACAAAAACAATCAAGTCTTATGGTGGAGTGGGATCGAGTTGGGTTTATTCATGGAGTTATGAATACTGATAATATGACAATTTCTGGTGAAACTATAGACTACGGACCGTGTGCCTTTATGGATGAATATGATCCGGAGACTGTATTTAGCTCCATAGATAGAAATGGTCGCTATGCGTTTGCAAATCAAGCATCAATAGCAGGTTGGAATATTGCACGATTGGCTGAAAGTTTACTTCAACTAATTTCTGATGATGAGGATGAAGCTATTAAATTGGCACAGGAAGTATTGGCTACTTATGCTAAGAGTTATACTACTAAGTGGCAAAAGATGTTTTTGAATAAACTTGGTTTAGTGGATTATCAAGCTGGTGATGATGAATTGATCTCAGAGCTTTTGGTTCAGATGAATACTAATAAACTAGACTATACAAATACTTTTTATAATATCGCTCATCAAAATTTAGAGATACTTAAAAATCAAGGATTAGCAGAGTGGCTAACTAAAAGGCAGATTAGAGTCGACAATATTGAAAAAACTACTTTAATTATGAATAAGAGCAATCCGGTGCTTATTCCACGAAATCATCAAGTTGAAAAAGCTTTGGTTGCTGCTCAAAATGGTGATTTGAGTTTGGTAAGTAACCTCATTAAAGCTATGAGTAAACCCTATCTGTTTAGTAAAGAAACTGAAGAGTATATGGCTTTGCCAGCTGATGAAGAAAGGGTAGAAGCTACTTTTTGCGGGGTGTAGTTTTATAGGTTACCAGCTCAACTCTAAGCCAAAATATCCGGTTTCTCCAAAGTGGAAATGTCAGCTTTTATGTTGTAGATTTTTTAAGGGTTTACAGCAGTTACCGCTAAGAAACAAAAGCTTGTAAACAAAGGGTTTTAGAGTATTTTATAAATATTTGATCGTAAACTTTTTTACCTATGTTGCTAATAATCTAAGCATTTATCGTATTCAGGACTTTTATCTACAGTATTATAGTGCTTTGAAAAGCTGGAGGCTTATGGAGTGGTTCATAAGTTTGAATTTGTAAATAATGCACCACTTAATGATAGTAGATCTGAGATTGTTGTTAATTTTTTAAATTATAAGGAAACTGATGTTAAAGGAAAGGTCAAAAGATTCACTTGGGTAAGTGATTTGGTGCTTTCAAAAGCTAATGTTTATAAAATAATGAGAGGAGGCAGGGCTGGCTGGAAGATAGAGAAATAATCCATTTTAGATAATAAACAATCGTATGACTTATAAATTTGCTGAATAGTCACAAAAAATCTTAGATTTATTTCAGTCTTTTATGCAAAGCCAAAGCTTTCTCTCTACTAGCTTTCAAATCAACAATAGCATGAGGATAATCTTTTCCAAGATTTACCTTAGCATTTTCTAAAATATCAGCTTTTGCTTCCCAAGGTTTTGAGATGTATTTGTCGGGCAAATCAGCCAACTCTGGCACATATTTACGGATATATTCATAAGCTTCAAATTTATCAGATTGTAGAACAGGGTTAAATATCCTAAAGTAGGGGGCGGCATCAAGACCACAACCTGCTACCCATTGCCAGTTTGCATTATTACTAGCAAAATCAGCATCAAAAAGGGTATCAAAAAACCATTGCTCGCCTTTTTTCCAATGCACAAGACAGTTTTTGATAAGAAGACTAGCAACAATCATTCGTACGCGATTGTGCATATAACCAGTCTGCCAAAGCTCACGCATTCCAGCATCTACTATAGGTATGCCTGTTTGACCTTGTTGCCATGCTTGTAGCTTTATCTCATCGTTTTCCCAAGCGAAATTATCAAATTTTGAGTTGATATTTTTTGTAGCTAAATCAAGGTAGTGATAGCTTTGGTAGTAGCAGAAATCTCGCCATGCTAATTCTTTGATGAAATGTTCTTCATTTTCACCAATAGAATCTAAGCTATATACGGTATTAAATATCTGATTAGGAGAGATTTCGCCAAAGTGCAAATGTGGGGATAAAGCAGAAGTAGCATCTTCACACATAAAATCACGAGATTTTTTATAACGATTGACTTTATCTTCTAGGAAATTTTCAAGCTTTTCAATAGCAGCTTCTTCACCAACTTGCCAGTTATTTATGATTTCTTGCCAATCTAGTTTTGGCTCTAAAAGATTTAGCTCATTAATGCTTTTAGAATTATTAAGCTTTGTGAGTTTATTAAAACTTGGCTTAGCTATATTTGGTTTATGGGGTCTTGTTTTTATCAAAGCTTTGTAGAATGGTGTATAGACTTTATAGTGAGAGCCATCATCTTTAGTACATTCCCATGGCTCAACCAAAAGACTACCATTAAAACTTTTTACATTTATGCTTGTATCTTCAAGAAACTTTTTGATTTCAGTATCACGAGCTATACTGTATTTGTCATAGCATCGATTCCAATAAAATTCAGTAATATCATTTTCTTTGATAAGTTCTTTTATAATCTCAAGTGAATTGCCTTTATAAAGGTTAAGACTATTATTTAGTGATTTATTCAAAGAAGTCAGCGAGTTGTGTAACCAAAGTTTACTTGCTCCACCGATAGGGTGTTTATCATCAAAAATGTAGATAGGAATAGTTTCATCAGCAAGGCTTGCATGACTTAAAGCGGGGTTGTCAGTTAGGCGTAAGTCTTGTCTAAACCAGTGGATTGCGACTTTTTTCATAGCTCATCTAAAAGTATGCTTTTAAGCATTTGTATATGCTCTTGAGAATCATTTAAGCATGGTATTAAGCTAAACTCTTTACCACCGTTACTTGTGAAAGTCTCTTTTTCCGTGATTGCGAGTTCTTCCAATGTCTCTAAGCAGTCAACGCTAAAGCCTGGTGCGATTACTACGATTTTTTTGCCTTGCTTAGCGTACTCTTCAAGCATTACAGTTGTATATGGTTCTAGCCATTTCTTAGGCCCAAATCGTGACTGGAATGATAATTCAAACGATATGTCTTTATATTTTTCCTCTAAAGATTCTTTAACTAATCTATAGGTCTTGTGGCAATGACAATAATACGGATCGCCTTTTGCAAAATACTCTTTTGGTAAACCATGAAATGAAAACAGCATAACATCAGGCTTAAACTCTAAGTTTTGTAAATGCTCGTCAACTTGATTGGCTATAGCTTTTATATGGTGCGGATTATCATAGTATGGATTGATACCTTTGATAGTTGGTTGCCATCTTATCTTTGATAATACTCGGTAAACTTCATCATAGACTGTAGCTGTAGTTGTTGCAGAGTATTGAGGGTATAGTGGGAATATCGCAATTTCAGTAGCTCCATCAGCTTGTAGTTTAAGAATTTTACTTTCAATACTTGGTTGTCCATAACGCATCGCATAATCAACTATATAATCATCAAGTTCAGTATTTAAACCTTTAGCAAGATTTTCTGTATATAGAAGTAGGGGTGATTTATCATGCTCTTTGTTCCAAACTGCACCGTAGGTATGGACATTTTTCTTTGAACGAATAGGTAAGATAATCAGATTTAAAATCAACTTCCATAGGATAGGGTTTGCTTCTATAACGCGAGGGTCAGATAAAAACTCTTTGAGATATTTTTTGATGGACTTCGCATCGTAGCCTGCAGGTGTACCGAGGTTGACTAAAAGTATCGCTTTTTTGTTGTATTTTTTGCTATATTCTTGCATAAGTTTGTAGATATGTGATGTATATACAGTATATTGTAACAAATAATAACTATTTGAAATGTTAATTTTTATTCATAAATATAAAAAAGAGGTTATAATTATCTTAGACTAATAACGGTCTTTAAAAAGGAGTATATATGAAAAAAATAAGTTTAGTAGTGATAGGAATTTTAGGTTTTGCTATGGGTAATGCGTATCTGTTGCATGAAGGTGAGGATATGTACAATGGTCCAGAAGTCAAAGAAGAGCGTGCAGAAGGCTCAGCGTATGTGCCACCAGATAGAGATTTTATAAATTCAGCAGATGATACACATATAGATTCTCGTGAAGATGAATTTAGACCAGATCAAGATGCTCAGAGTCTATTTTGGTCAAATCATAATAAATAAATATTTATACACAAGTCAGTTCAAAACTCCGATTTCTACCTTTGACTTTATTGGTGGTTTTAGACGCTTAACTTTGTGTTTGGTGCGTAACATCAGTTATTAATAGCTAGCTATTATCTGCATTAAATCACACTAAACTTACTCAAAAATACTTTGGTAAAAAGTTGGAGTTTTGAACTGACTTGAGTATAGAGTATAATACCTATTAAATTAAATAACTTTCATAAGCCAATGCAACAATGGCATCAATTAGAGCTTTGTGTAAGCTCAAACAATTACCTAATTATAGAAGAATATCTATTCGATAATCTAGCTGGTTCTGTCACACAGATTGCTAAAGATGACGGTAGTTTCTTAGTTACAGTACTTTATCAGAATGATTGTGATATAACCCATATAATGGCTGATTTAAAGCATAACTTCTCAAAAATTCTTGAAAGTGATATAAAGTACGAGCTTATCAAAGATCAGCAATGGGAAGCTGCTTGGCTGTATGATTATGAGCCTGTAGAAGTAGGAGATAATATAGTTGTTTATCCTGATTGGAAAGAACCACCTGTAGATAATTCAAAGACTTATATACTCGTAGATCCAAGTATAGCTTTTGGTTGTGGTAATCATGAAACTACAAAGATGTGCCTGACTTGGTTAGAAGAGCATATCACTGGAAACACAACAGTTCTTGACTATGGTTGTGGTACAGGAGTGCTTGCTATAGGGGCTGTGAAGCTAGGTGCAAAATATGCCGAAGGGATAGACATTGAGCCAAACTCTATAGAATCATCTATCAAGAACTCTAAGACTAATGATGTAGATGATAATACTCATTTTAGTAATGAAGTTTCTGATAAGAAGTTTGATTTGCTTGTGGCAAATATATTTTCAAATGTGCTGATATCTTTAGTAGATGTGATGCTGAAAAGAGTGAAAGCGGGCGGTAAGATTGCTCTATCTGGCATTATTGAAAATCAAGTTGAAGAAGTGCAAGATGCGTTTAGAGAGCGAGGAATAGTATTTTCAGAGCCTAAGCAAATGGGACAATGGTTTTTGCTGGATGGGGTGAAACAGTGAACATAATCGAGATAGAAAAGAAGCTTAATACTCTAGTAGAGAGCATTAATAAGGATGATTTTATCTACTCATTATTAGAGGCGTATGACTTCCCATCTACACTTGTTTATAATACATTCCCATTCCCTGATATTTCACAAAAGCAGAAAGATACTATCACAGAGATAGTTTATAACATATTAGATAAACGCGAAAAACATTCCGAGAAAACTCTAGCTCAACTTTATGATCCCAATAAAATGCCTGATGGCTTGCGAGAAGCTCACCATGTTTTAGATTTGGCTATTGAGAAGTGTTATAGGGTTAAGCCTTTTGAGAGTGATGAGGAGCGGTTGGAGTATTTGTTTGGGTTGTATGAGATTATGGTTGGTGAGAAAGTATGATAGTAAAACCCAACTGGGATATTTTCAAATCAAAATTTAGTGAAAACCCTCAGACTAATTTTGAATACTTTTGTAATTTATTATTCTGTATAGAGCATAAAAAACCTTATGGTATTTTTCGATATAAGAATCAAGTAGGCATAGAAACAAAGACTATTGAAGATATCAATGGTGATATTGTAGGATGGCAAGCTAAATTTTATAGTGATAGCTTATCTAGCCATAAAGATGATTTAATGGGAACAATAGAGAAAGCAAAGAACAACAATGACTCTATTACAAAAATTATTTTTTATACTAATTCCGAGTTTGGTAATGGTAAAAATGGAAAAGATCCTAAAGCCAAAGCTGATGCTGAAGCAAAAGCCGAAGAATTAAATATAAAACTTGAATGGAGAACAGCATATTACTTTGAATCACAGTTTGTTTCTAGCACTAATAAAGATATAGCATGTCACTTCTTCACAGATGAAAGTATATATGACCAAATAAATCAAAAAAGAACTCATACAGAGAGAATTTTAAATAATATTCGAACACAAATAATATTTAATTCTAATAATTATGAAATTGATAGATCTGATGTAATACAAAAGATAGAATCTACTTTAGTAAGCCATAAAGTTTCTATTTTAAGTGGGATTGGAGGAGTTGGAAAAACAGCTATTATTAAACAATTATATGAAAAAGTAAAAGATGATATTCCTTTTTTATATTTTAGAGGTAATGAGTTTCAAGTTAATCAAGTTGATGAGCTGTTTGGTAAATATACTTTAGAAGACTTTTTAAGAATACATGAAAACTATAAGACAAAAGTAATTGTTATAGATTCGGCTGAAAAGTTATTAGATATTGATAACCAAGATCCTTTTAAAGATTTTATAACAACTTTTATATCAAATAAATGGAATATTATATTCACTACAAGACACAACTATCTAGATGATTTAAACTTTCAATTAAAAGAAATATTACAAGTCATTCACAATCATATAAACATAGATATTTTATCTAATGATGAACTAGCTAATATTAGTAAAGACCTTGACTTCCAACTTCCCAAAGATAACAAGTTACTGAGTTTCATAAGAAATCCTTTTTACTTAAATAAGTATTTATCTTCATATACTAATGGAGAAGTAAGTTATATAGATTTTAAAAAAAATATCTGGAAAAAAAACATTACCACCTCAACTCTTGAAAAATGTTTTTTAGATTTTGCTTTTGAGAGAGCAAAAAAAGGCGGTCTTTATATAGAAATAGAATGCTCGGATGGAAGCTTAGAAAATCTTAGACAAAATGGCGTTTTAGAGCATGAAACTAGTTTGGGATATTTTATTTCTCATGACATCTATGAAGAGTTAGCACTAGAAAAAATCATAAACAAAGAATTTATTACACAGGCTAATATTGAAAGTTTTTTCGAGAAAATAGGTTCTTCTTTACCTATTAGAAGAGCATTTAGAAATTGGTTGTCTGATAAGTTATATTTTAAAGAAAATATAGATGATATTACTGATACTATAATTGATAGTAGCTCTAGTATTGAAAATCATTGGAAGGATGAGCTTTTAGTTTCTATATTATTATCAGATAATTCGGACACCTTCTTTGAATATTTTAATGAAGAGTTATTAGAAAATAATTATGCCTTACTAAATCGTATTTCATTTCTTTTAAGAATAGCGTGTAAAGAAATAGATACTAATCTTTTACTTAGTTTAGGAATAAAATATGACGAAATTCGTGCCACTAATTCTTTCTTTACTCAACCTAAAGGTGCAGGATGGAAGAGCTATATTAATTACATTTATAAAAATTTAGATGATCTGGAACTTGATACAGTTAAATTTATACTTCCTATTCTAAATGACTGGAATAATAAAACTAAACATGGAACTGTCACTAAAGCATCAGCATTAATAGCCCTGAAATATTATGAATTAATTAATCAAGATGATAGTTATATAGAAGATATTTGTAAAATAATTATTAATGGCTCCTCTGAAATAAAAGCTGACTTATCATCTTTATTTGATGACATAATTGATAAAAAGTCCATTGCTAGACAGGATGAATATTACGAGCTAATAAAAATGATATTACTCAAAAGCTTTGATAGTCTAGAAATATATAAAAACTTGCCAAATAAGGTTCTAGAGCTAGCAAAATTATTTTGGATTAAACCACAAGAAAAAAAGCAAAAAGTAGTCGATATATTTCAAAGTTATGAGCGTATAGAGGTTGAAGATGCTTTTAATTTAGCAAGTAAATATGAAAATGACTATTTTCCTCCTAGTGCATCTCAAACACCAATATATTTTCTTTTAAAAAGTCATTTCAAAATAACTCTGGATTTTATAATTGGCTTTATAAATGAATCTGTCGAACATTATGCAAAATCTACATGGGAATATAAAGGTGATATAAAACAGGTAGATATTGAATTAGATGAAAATACTCATATAAAGCAATATCATAGTCAAGCTTTATGGAATATGTATCGAGGCAGTTCTTCATATCCGTGTATGCCAGACCTTTTACAATCTATACATATGGCATTAGAAAAGTTTTTATTAGAGTGTGGTAAAAATCTTAAAACGAAAGGTTTGAATGTTCTATTAAAGAATTTACTAAAAGATTCAAAATCATCATCAATATCAGCCATAGTTACGAGTGTTGTTTTAGCCTATCCAAGTAAAACTTTTGAAACAGCTATAATACTTTTTAAAACTAAGGAATTTATTCAAGTTGATTATGTTAGACAAATTAATGAATTAAGAACAAAAATTCTATATAGCATCGGTGCTGGTTTTAATTATTCAAATAAAATATACGAAGATGAAAGACTAAAAACATGCGAAGACAAACATAGAGAATCACATTTAGAGCATATTTTCTTAAATTATCAACTATTTATAACAAACGAAGTTAGTAAAAATGAATTATCAAGAAGACAAAATATTTTATGGGAAATTTTAGATAGTTACTATGAGAATATTACAAGTCCAGAAAATCAAGAGTACGAAGAACAGCTTTGGAGAATAGCTTTATCTAGGATTGATAGTAGAAATCTTGAAAGAGAAGTTTTAGAAATTAACAAAGCAAATAATAGTGTAAAAATAGCATTGACACCAAAAAATCTTCCTCAAGATTTGGTACAGCTACAAGAGGAAACAAAAAACGATAATAAATTAAAGTACTTGCCACTAGCAAATTGGGCTAGAAATAAAATAGAAGGAAATGAAAATCATAATAAATATAAGGAGTTTGAAGAAATCCCCTTACTTGCACTAAAACAGATACGAGAATTACTGACTATTTCAGGAGAAGATAGAAATCGTTTCATTTTTTCAAATGAAACATTTGCTCATGTTTGTATAATATATTTAAAAGAATATAGTCATAAACTATCTGATGAGGATAAAGAATTTTGTATAAATATTCTTATTGAACAAGCTAAATCACCACTTTTAAATAATTATAACCATCAATTAGATAATGGCGTACAAGAAGCTATAGAAAATTTACCTATTATAATAAAATCATTTCTACAACATGAAGAATATGTGCGGATTATATTGTTATTAAATCTATTTATGAACAAAGAAATAATCAAATCCTCGATTCATTCTATTAATACTTATTTTTTAATTGATATAGACATTTTTATATCGGCATTCCTGTTTTTTAAACCCATATTTACTAAATTTATAATGTCCCCAGATAAAAGTACCAATTAATAAAAAATTTTTATTCCTATAGATATAATATATAGAGCAAAAGAGGATATAGATTATGAGCAGAAAAAGAATA
>JBLFYO010000042.1:0-14218 GCA_047609165.1 Francisella sp. | reverse complement strand
TTTACATTGATACCATCTTCACCAAGAGCCAAAGCTGTATAACGAACTGTAGCTTCAAGAGATGCTTTTGCAACACCCATAGTGTTGTAGCTCGGCATAGCTTTTTCAGCACCTATGTAAGTCAATGCAACCATAGAAGCATTGCGACCCTTCATCATAGCACGACCTTCTTTTGCCAATGCAGCAAATGAGTAAGCACTAATATCATGAGCCATAGCAAAACCTTCTCTTGTAACAGCAGAGATGAAATCACCTTCTAACTGATCACGAGATGCAAATGCGATAGAATGAATAATACCATCAACACCATCCCAAGTTTTACCAAGTTCTGTAAATAAATCTTTGATTTGCTCATCAGAAGTTACATCACAAGGAAGGATTGCTGCTGGATTAAATTCTGCGGCTATCTTCTCTACTCTTTCTTTGAATTGTTCCATATATGTAAATGAGAGCTCAGCACCTTCTCTATGCATAGCTTTTGCAATACCATAAGCAATAGACTTAGTACTTAATAAACCTGTGATTAATATTTTTTTTCTTGCTAAAAAACCCATTTTATATTCTCCTGTGTGGATTTGATTTAAATATAGATATCCATAATAACAAACTATACTAACTATAGTTATATGAATATTTTAAACTAATAGCTATAATTATAGATAATTGGCTTTTAAAAATCACTAGTTAAATTACTAAGGTGGATAAATATGATAAATAAAACTAAAAAAATAGTTACAAACCATAATGGTGAAGTCAGTTTCGACAGAGCTAAAGAGACTTGGAATATAATGAAAATAACTTCCGAGCTTGTAGAGGGTTATGAAAGATTAGACAAAATAACGCCAGCTGTAAGTATATTTGGTTCTGCAAGGCTGAAAGAGGGAGATAAGTATTATCAAGATTCCGTGAAATTAGGTAGAACTTTATCTGATACTGGATTTTCTGTAATTACAGGTGGTGGGCCAGGTATTATGGAAGCAGCTAATAAGGGTGCTCACGAGGGGAACTCCCCTAGTATTGGGCTAAATATCACACTGCCATTTGAGCAAACTCCTAACTCCTATCAAGACATTAATTTACTATACAGATACTTTTTTACACGTAAAGCTATGTTTATCAAACACTCTATAGCTTATATTGTAATGCCTGGCGGTTTTGGTACGCTAGATGAGTTATTTGATATAACGACTTTAGTGCAAACCAAGAAAAAAGCTGACATGCCAATTATTCTTTACAGTACAGCTTTTTGGGGTGGTTTGATGGACTGGGTTAAAACAACTATGATTGATTTTGGTGTGATTAGTCACGATGATTTAGAATTATTACACTTAGTCGATTCTGTCGATGAAGCAATCGAGATTATAGCTAATCATTATAAAAATACTTACAATTCTGCAGAACATGCAAAGATAGTTTTTTAGTATGGATATTAATAACATTTCAGTAACTCTTATAAATAATTCTATGCCAATAATCACAGCATTTGCTGTACTAATACATATATTTTGTGGCTTAGGAATTGCCAAGGATATCGCAAGAGTACTTGAACGAAGAATCACAACTGTACTACTGCCAAAAAATATCTGGATATTAGTCGGACTTGTTCTTGGTATTTGGGGCTTACTTATATATTGGTTAATGCATCACTCTACAATTGCAAAGGATTAATCTATGAAAAATCAAATTTGGGATACTAAACTTTATAATACTACTGGTAGCTTTGTAACTAACTATGGTAACGATATTGTCAAACTTCTAAATCCACAAGCCAATGAGACAATATTAGATCTTGGTTGTGGCACAGCTAAGCTGACTAATGATATTGCTAATATAGCTAGTAAGGCCTACGGTTTTGATTATTCACAGAATATGATTAATGATGCTAGAGAAAAGTATTCACATATAGACTTTCAGGTAGGTGATGCTCAAACTAATCTTGATTACCCTACTGATAGCTTTGACGCCGTATTTTCTAATGCCGCTTTACATTGGATGTTTGACGCTACAAATGTTATAAAAAATGTAAATAAAGTACTAAAGAAAGGTGGGAGATTTGTCTTTGAGATGGGTGGTAAAGGCAATCTTAACCATATCCTTACAACAATGGATAGTTTAAGTGAGAAATATAATCTAAAAAATTTTCACCTTGAAAATTTTTATCCTAGTATCTCCGAATATACAACTATTCTTGAGCAAAACGGTTTTGAAGTAAAATATGCTGAACTTATAGCTCGACCAACTCTGCTTGAAGGAGAAAGTGGTCTAAGAAATTGGATAGTTGCTTTTAGGACAAATATCTTAAATCAACTAGGAAACAATGAAGAAGATTTTTTAAATGATGTAGAAAAATACACTAAAGATAAGCTCTACAAAGATCGAAATTGGTATGCTGACTATGTGCGTTTGCGTGTGATTGCTTATAAAATTTGATCAAACAAAGAAACTCTATATTGCTGCAAGTCATACCACTACTTAATTGAGGTATCTACATTTACACAACCACACCTAAAAATGGATACCGTGGTCAAGCCTCGGTATGACAATATAGTACGATTTATTGTATTTCTTGACAAGAAATCTCACTAAGGTCATCCTTAATGATTTTCAAAGCTCCATTCTCACCAAGATAATGATTTAACCCTTTTATTATATCGATATTAGTGAATTTTTTCTGAAAATATTTATTGTCCGTGATGTCATCTAGTTCGGTCAAAATAACTTTTAAGCGTTTATCAAACCGACCCATACGCCCACTAAACATCATAAGTATATGACAACCAAAAAAGTCTTTTGGTGTAGACTTTAAAAGCTGACAAATAAGTCGGCTATAAAGAAAAAATGGTGTTATCAAAGCAATCTTAAATATGTGTTTATCATCAACTAGAGATGTAAGGCATGAAGCTATTGAAATTAAATAAATCCTATCGTAATCATCAAAATTATACTCTGTCATTATTTTTCTAAGACGCTTTCTTAAGAAAATAGGCTTACCAATTGGTACGATCGTTACGCTTACAGTTTGCCCGTTTACTTCAACAATTTCTTCAAAATGCTCATGACTATCGTAACCTCTAATAACTAAAACTTTCATATTTAATTATACTTGCTCGATAAGCTCGATTTGATAACCATCAGGATCTTTTATAAATGCAATGATTTGCGTACCACCTTTTAATGGACCTGCAAGGCGAGTAATTATTCCACCTTTTTTCTCTATCATTTCACAGGTTTTATACACATCTTCTACCTGCATACATAGATGCCCAAAAGCATTACCGTGATCATACTCATGGTCACCCCAATTATAGGTAAGCTCAAGAGCTGTATTTTTTGAGATATCTCCATAACCTAAAAAAGCCAGTGTGTATTTATACTCTTCATTACCCATAGTTTTTAGTACTTTCATACCTAGAATATCTGTATAAAATTCTATTGAAGACTCAAGGTTTTTAACCCTTAGCATTGTGTGAGCAAATCGCATTTTTGTATCTTAAAATTGTTATTCATAGTCATGTTTGATATTATATCAGATTATAAGGTTTCATAAAGTTATAGATACTAAATGAGTAATTTTGAACTATTGATTTTATACACTTTCATCAACTTTATAACAATGTTTTTAACATACCGTTTTTTTGGTAGAAATGGATTGGTTATTTTTATAATACTTAGTGTTATTGCTGCAAATATTCAGGTAAATAAGGGTATAGAATACGACATATTTGGCTACCATATCATTGCTACTATGGGCAATGTCATGTTTAGTGGCATATTTATGGCAAATGATCTTATCAATGAAAAGTACGGTAGAGATGACGCTGGAAAAGCAATCTTATTATCTTTATTTTTTGGCTTATTGTTCATGCTTTTAATGTTTATAGCGACTCTATTTACAAGTGTTACAGATCAACAGTATTTACCCATAAGCAATGCTATGGATGTATTTTTCTCATTAAATGGTGGTGCTATAAAAGCATTGTTAGTTGGTAATGCAGTTTATCTCATCTCACAACTACTTGATATATTGATATACTCAAAAATCAAAAATCAATTTGCCGGGTTTAAATGGCTTTGGCTTAGAAATACTGGCTCCACTCTACTTTCTCAAATTATAGATACTGCAATGATAACCTACGGATTAGCACTAGCTGGAATTATCCCTTGGAAATATACTTCAGAAATAGCTGTCGGCACCCTTTTGATAAAATATATTATAGCTCTTATTAACTTACCTTTATTTTATTTGCTAGTTTTTGTTAAACCAAGAAAGTATTAAATAAGTCCTAGCTTAACTAAACCATGATAAACACCATCAGTATAGTTTGCTTTAGTTATAAGGTTTGCTTTTGCTTTTAGCTCATCAGTTGCATTTTCCATAGCCACTGCGACATCTACTCTATCAAACATCTCAAGGTCATTATTTCCATCACCAAAAGCATAGGTTTTATAATCTTCTAATCCTAAATGCTTTATAGCTTTATCTATGCCATCAGCTTTAGTATTGCCCTCAAGGTAACAATCCACATAACCATGTGCTGGATGAGGAGCTGTCACAAACCCGTCACCTAAAGTATGCTGTAAACCCATAACATCGATATCATTTCCTAAAATCAAAGCATTATAAACAACTTTATCTTTAAGCTCATCATAAGACACTTCAAACATTTTATCTTTATTAACAACTACATTACTATAAAAAGACACTAAAGCTCTTGACTCTAAATTATCTGTATAAGCTAATTCACCTTCAAACAACCAGTTATGATTGTGCTTTTCGCAAAACTCTAAGACATGCTTCATCGCATCTTGTGGGAATAACTTCTCATAAATAACCTCACCAGCTATCTCAACAACTGACCCATTTGCTGTAATAAATCCATCCATTGGAAGATCTAGCACAGTAGCAGGTACAAATCCATGAGTTCGCCCTGTAGCTATAAATGTCTTATAGCCTTGTTTTCTAAGCTCTTTTATAGCCTTTAAGTTTTTATCAGAGACTACTAGTTTGTCTTTAACTTTATGGACTAAAGTACCATCAATATCAAAAAAAAATGCTTTTTTCATTTCATTAAATCCTTAGTTTATAAACATTGCATCACCATAACTAAAGAAACGATATTTATTTTCTATAGCATGATCATACGCCTTCATAATATTTTCTTTACTAGAAAATGCACTTACAAGCATTATAAGTGTCGATTTTGGTAGATGAAAATTTGTAATCATTGCATCTACCACATTAAACTTCTTACCTGGGTATAAAAATATCTCTGTATCACCTTGATAAGGTTCTATCTGACCATTTATACCAGCAGTTTCAAGTGATCGCACCGAAGTAGTACCTATAGCTATCACTCTACCACCATTTGCTTTAGTTTGACGAATTTTCTCACAAACCTCTTCTGATACAGATATAACTTCTGAGTGCATTTTGTGGTTACTTACATCATCTACTTGCACAGGTTTAAAAGTGCCTGATCCTACATGAAGTGTTATATAAGCAGTATCTACACCCTTATTTTTAATTTTTTGCATCAACTCATCACTAAAGTGCAAACCTGCCGTAGGAGCCGCTACAGAGCCAAGATCTTTTGCATATACTGTCTGATACCTTTCAGCATCAAACTCTTCATCTTCACGCTTCATATATTGAGGTAATGGGATATGCCCGAACTCATTCATTATCTGATAAATATCAGCATCATCTTGTAGCTCAAGCAAATAAACACTACCATCTTTTGCTAATACTTTAGCAAGCGAAGTTTCAATATAAATCTCAGATCCTATACTTGGAGATCTATTCGCTTTTATATGAGCTTCAAATACTCTAGGAGTTTTTATTTTCTCAACTAGAAATTCAAGCTTTGCACCAGTTATTTTTTTACCATAAAGTCTAGCAAGCATTACTTTGCTATCGTTAAATATCAGTAAATCTTTTGGTGTGATAAAATCTACAAAATCTCTAAAGATATAATTTTCAATCTCACCTGTAGTTTTATCTAACTTTAAAAGCCTACTTTCATCTCTTTTATCTAGCGGGTAACTAGCTATTAACTCTTCTGGTAGAGTGTAGTCAAAATCATCTGTTTTCATTTTTGTTCTCTATCCTCGTAAGATCACTGAGCGGAGTCGAAGGGTCGTTTTTCATATTTCTACAATGTTTTTCATTCATACATTCAGCTAAAACTTCTAATTTTCCAGAAAATCTTTCTATCAAAGCTTATTTTTTAGCTCTACTCCATTTTTGAACTTGCTTCTCTCTATAGTATGCTTCATCTAATCTACTATGCTCTTCAAAGTAAACTAGCTTTACAGGTAATCTTTTAGGTCTATGCTTCGCCCCCTCACCATTTTCATGCTGATATAGTCTAAACTCTAAATTATTAGTGCTTCCAGTATAGTAAGAATCATCACAACACCTTAATATACATGTATATACTTTTATCCCAAATTACCTCGACCTTTTGACTCAGCTCAGGGAGCTTATATAAATTTATTACTCACCTACTTCTTTTTTTTAGGAGAAGGAAATTTTGGTGGAGGGGCTGAATCCTGACCACTCCCACAGATAATTTTGATTTCTTTCATCTTTACCTCACTACTAAAAAAATTATAAATACATAACTCACAATTAACGATGCAATAAAGCACCATCTATAACAAACTTCTAAAACTTCAATCTCTCTAAATCGAGTATTATCAAAACTTTCAATAACTTCATTTATTATTTTTTGACTCTTGATAAGAGTATACATTGATAAAACTATAGTTAATCCATACATTAGAATACAGAATAAAAAGAATACTTTATTATAACAATACATTTGTTGCACCATAGCTATTTGACTTACAAAAAAACCAATAATAATTATAGATGTACTTGGAATGAACTTTTCCATAAACTTAGAGTTTTCTTTATAAAACTCTACCAACATTTTTCTATATTCTTCTTCTGCTTTAGATTGTTGCTTTTTACCCATCATCACTCTCCCAAAACTATCTTTTCTATCTCGACTTTTGTGGCTTCTAAACTTAATACTGCATCATTTTGCAACTACTTTGCTTAGGTACTCCTCTGAAAAGGAGAATTACCACTCTACAAAGCCTGTTTAACCACTATCTTTTTAATCAAAATATTCTTACCTACCAAATCCAAACCCCATCTACGAGCTTGTTTTATATATTCATTATCATTAGCAAAACCTTCTTTAAAAGATTTCATTAGTGTAATCATCTTTTTATTATCAAGCATTCTATCGCGTTGGTACTTATCTAAAGTCGATACATGACCAATCAATCGACCTTTTTTAAATGCTTTAGTTATAACATCAGTTAGCGAAACTACATCTTTGAAGCCAAGATTTACACCTTGTCCTGCTAATGGGTGGATGCTATGACAAGCATCACCAACCAACACAACATTATCTTGGATATAAGTTTGGGCATGGCGTTGAATTAGCTCAAAACCGAATCTTTTGGATAATAATTTCACATCACCAAGCTGGTTGCTGATTGCTAAACTCAAAGTTTTTTCAAACTCTATATCGCCAAGCTTCATAAGATAACTAGCATAATCATTTTTTACAGACCAAACTATTGATGCTTTATTTTTATTTTCTAACGGTAGAAATGCTAATACACCCTTATCATAAAATCTTTGATAAGCGGTATAATCATGGGGGTTTTCTAGCTCTAGTGTCGCCACTATAGAAGTATGATTGTACGGTTTAATTTTTGTCTCAAAATTAAAATAATCTCGAATAAATGAATTTGCACCGTCTGCACCGACTATTAGGTTTGTTTCGATTAAAAAATTCTTGTCATCCTGAACTTGATTCAGGATCTCACTACTATTTCGATTAAGGTTAACCGAATGAGATTCCGGATCAGGGTCAGAAATGACAGTTTTTAAGAAAAGTTTCTCAGTCATGCCATTTTTTTGGATTTTCTCTATTTTTTGATTATCGAATATTTCTATATTTGTGGATTGTATTTTCTCCATCAACGCTTGCGTAATAACATCATTTTCAACAATACTACCAAGACTATGCTCAGATATTTCTTCCGCTGTGATAGTTATATGATTTTCAAGACTATCATCCCAAACTTGCATTTTATAATACGGCGACACTCTAGCAGATTTGATGTTATCCCATAAACCCAGCTCTTTTAAAAATCGTTTAGATGCGTGGTTTATCGCACTAACTCTAGTTTCAATACGCTCTTGCTTTAGAGGATTTATCGCAATCTTTTTAGCTTCAACTATAGCTACTTGTAAGCCATTTTGATGCAACGCTAATGCAAGGCTCAAGCCCACCATTCCTGCACCGACTATAACTACATCTTTTTGAATATTTTTATCTATAGACATTATTCAACCACCTTTCTCATAAGAGTTGAACCTTTACTTAGCTTGCCCATCATTACTCGTGATAGAACTTTCTTTGCGAATTTACTTCGTTGTAACAGATGCAAGCCAATATTCCTACTTATTGAAAGTAGCGGATCGTTAGATACAAACCATTTTACAAAGCCATGAGTAACTTTTATAGTTCTATCATGATCTGACTTTCTAGTTTTAGCAAATTCTGCCAATATGCTTTGCATTTTGCTTTGAGAAAAATTACTTGTAGCAACCACACCCCGCCTATCGGCACCCCTCTCAAGAGGGGAATTACTCAATGCTTTTATTTTATTTTCACTGCTAGCAAGTAAATCATATAAGCAACCAATATCACGGATACTTAAATTCAAACCTTGACCAGATACTGGGTGTAAAAAATGCAACGCATTGCCAAAAAACAAAACATTACCTTTATAAATCTCATCAGATTGCACAAGATACAATGGGAAAACAGCCGGTTTTGAGACTAGTTTTAATTTACCAAGTCTATAGCCAAATCGCTCTTGAAGTAGTGCCTCAAATGAGGACTCATCTAAATCCAATTTAGCTTTTGATTGACTTCTATCGACAGTCCATACGCAACCCATAGTGTTGTTTGACTTCGGAAGCATTGCCAACACACCATCACTCATGAATCTCTCAAACGCAGTATTCTCATGCTCTATATCACTTTGGATATCAAAAATCACCGCATCTTGATTGTAGTCATTTGTAGTAGCTGATACATTTAGCATTTTACGCATACTAGAATTTGCACCGTCACAAGCAATCACTAGTTTTGCCTGTATTTCTTGCTGAGTGTTATTGCTTTCAACTATGAGCGAATATTCATTATTATATTTTTTGACATCAACCACATTAGTTGCAAATGACTTTGTAATTTTAGGATTATCAGAAACTGCCTGTAGCCCTGCTCTTAGAAGCTCTTTCATCGGAGCTATAGCCCCTAAAAACGGTAGATTCTCATCTTTTGCAAATATCTCAGCTCGCCCATATTTGCCTTTATCAGAAATATGTACTTTTTGGATTGGTTGAGTATAACTTGAGATTTTATCCCAAAGCCCAAGAGTATTTAAAAATGCTATTGATGAATAAGATACTGCTAGACTTCTATAGTCATCGTGCAGCTCTAACTCGTTTCGCTCTATATGAATAATCTTACAATCAAGCTTAGCAAAAGCTAAGGAAGTCAAAAGACCTACAACTCCACCACCAACTATAGCTATATCATACTTAGTTTCCATAGACTCTATACTTTCTCGCTATCTATTAGTAGTACCGCTACCCTAGTGTATTCTAGTAGCTCCATAAAATCAGCTTCACTATCCTCATCATCACCTAAAGAATCATGATCCATATAGGATATCTGCATCAAATCATTGATTGCTTCTTTTACTTCTTTATTTGTAGTATTTTCATAATCCAAGCCAAAAAGTCCTACCCCAGATAGAAAGCCTTTTATCCAATTAGTTAAGCCTTCAGCTCTATATCCAAGCTCATCATCATCTGCAGGGATAAATAAATCAAAGCTTAGACCTTTTTCATCAAACTGTGCTTTAGTATAGTCAAAAAGTTTCTTCATAGTTTGCAGGGCAGAAATAGCCACTAAATCACCTTCCTCTAGTGATTTTGTCATCAAAGAATCTGACCAAGCAGTAAATTTGACCTCCGCACCAAAGCTAAATAAAGCACAGAGTAAACCGTGTGATTCTGATGGGGCTGTCAAAGCTTGCATAACCTTTAGTGCTTCACGCACATCTTCAAAGTTAGGTTTTTCATTTTGCATAGAATAAGTATTTTATTTTTATAGATATTGGTAGATATTTTACTTGATATAGTGATTTAGTTATAGGTGTTTTTTGAAATACTTTAAGCATATTAGGGACTGCCCATAAATAAGTTAAAATTAGTGATACCGAATAGTTTTTCATAATTAAGGCGTTAAAATATAAGCATAGCTGTGCTTATGGTATATTTCAACAACGCAAAGTATGGGGAAATAGGCAAGTTAATCATTTAACTTATTTATGGGCAGTCCCTTAGTCTACTTCTTCGATACCGACAAATCAGCTACATCGACTTAGCTCAAATTTAGATGGATGTATACTATAATTAGTAAAGTATTGCTTTTTGATGATAGTATTCTAATATTTCTTCAACAGTCAAATTCAAATCAGTAGTAGCTATAGATACCAAATAATTTTTATAATATGTGAAGA
This sequence comes from Francisella sp., assembly GCA_047609165.1. GTDB lineage: Bacteria > Pseudomonadota > Gammaproteobacteria > Francisellales > Francisellaceae > Francisella. Next base: position 3,595 of record JBLFYO010000042.1, on the reverse strand, counting down.
CCACTCTTATCTTGCACTTAAAGGCTTTGGACATAAATATTTCACCATGGACAAGCATTTTACGCTCTTTACCATAAACGAAAGATATAATTTCTCTAGTTGTATTTTTATATTTGTTTGCTAATTCTTTTACTGAACCAGCTCTACTACCATATTTAGATGGGCGTCCAGGTTTTTTAATATCGCAGTCAACAGGAGTCTCATAAAGAACGCTTTCGTAGCATCGTTAATACTTCAACCGAGTCATCAAGGACTACCATTAGTCGATTATCAGTTGTAGGTGATGGAATCAGTTTGAATATTTTCATCCATATACCATCCCAATTAAATGTTTTGCTTGCCATAAAACGATAAAAGCTAGCTTTGTTTATACTAAAGTATAAAAACTTGTCCAAGTTTTCGATGAATATGGCTACTCATTGCAGTGCCAATTGGTAGTATCATAGTTAAAATAACTGCACTAAAAAGTTGTCCTTTTTTATGACTTCTTTTAAAAACGTCTTGTAATGTTCCTGGACTGATGTTTTGAGACTTAAGATTAACAGCCTTTGCTTTGAAATTATTATCTGCAATTGCCCTCAGCAAATTTACTTCTTTAATGCTCCCATCTTCATCCCCATACTCATGTTGGATCTGTTTAGCATCGATAGCTACCTTATTAAAATTAGCCACTTGGGCAAAACAAAATATCCCACTATTCACAAAAAAATTCCCTTATCAAAACTATACTTTTATAATACTTAAAATAAGTTATTTTAAATAAATATAATGAATAAGTTTAAGTTTTTAAGATGTATAATAAATCAACAAAGTGCTGATTTTTTGTGATAGTGGCTTCAAATCCATACGCTAGAAGTGTTAAATATTACTGTCCTGCTCCTGAAAATTTCAGCAAATCAAATCAGACACTACACCATCTAGTACCCCGAATTTCCTATTACATTTATGGGAGTAAATCTAATTAACTGCAAAATAATATCTGTGACTTAAAATGCTATTACTACTCAAACATCGAAAATCATCTGCTTACAGAAGTAAATAAAATACTTTGAGCTATATTTCCTATTCTCGCTGCAAGCAGACGAGGTATTACGGAAATGTTCCACCGCTCAAAGTTACATAATCTAAACGCAGCAAGCTACGGGGAATTAGACCCAATTTAGATTAAATCAAGCCTCAAGCTTATATCTTAAAAATTTCAACTACCAATTCTCTGAGCATATTGACTGACCTTTTATTATGAATATTAATAACTGAAGTTGCAGACTTTTTGTAAGGACAAGTCGCGACTTGTCCTTACAAAAATCATTATGGAACTTAGAGGAAGCTAAAAGTATGTAACTTCAGTTATTAAGAGCACTTTTGCCACAAATTACTTGATATACAAACTCTTTATAGCATATAATAACCTCGCTATCTAGGTTACTTGTGATTTAGTTACAATCTTGAGCCGATAATAATAATACAGGGAGTCCTGGCGTTTTATCTAGAGAGCAAGCTTTGGTGCTTTGGCATTCTCAAAGAAGCCCAATGATCAAACTATGACACCCACTTGAACCTTAAAGGGATCAAGAACATTGAACTAAAACGGTAACTTGGATAGCTATTATTCCCATGAGCAAATCTGATATTCGCAAAAAACTTCTTTCAACCAGAAATAATCTTGCGAATAAAGATGCTCTATCTAAAATTATCAATATTAAAGCGATTGATTTCATAAATACCCTTAATGAAAAAAAATCCCAATTTAAAATAGCAAGCTTTTTATCTCTACCCGATGAGATAAACACCTCTTTGATAAACTCCAAATTTAAGGTTTATCTGCCCATAGTTCACCCTACTATCAAGCACGGATTATGGTTTGTAAAAGACAACGCCAACTACTACACCAATAAATACAAAATTAGCGAACCTACTTACAAACCATCCGATGTCGTTGCACCCTGGGAGCTTGATGTAGTCATAGTACCGATTATTGGGTTTAGCAATGATAAGTATCGTATGGGTATGGGTGGCGGATTTTATGATTATTCTTTAAGCTTCAAAAAACACCATAAAAAACCAATAACTATAGGTATAGCCTTTGATGAACAGCAGAATAATGATATTATTATAGATAGCCATGATATTCAGCTTGATTTAATTATCACGCCAACTAGGGTCTTATAAATGAATAAGTCTGACTTAATAAACAATATTCACAAAAACCTACTCTCGAAGGTTGATTTTCAAGCAGATATCAAAATTATTGATGAAACTCATAAGCACCAAAAGCACAAAGGCTATATAGAAGGTAAATACCACTTTCTACTAGAGATTGATTCAAGCAAACTTAGCTCTATGAGCAAAATATCTGCACATAAAAGCATTTATAAAGCCGTCGATGAGCTTATGCCCTTCATCCATGCACTCTCAATAAAAATAAAATTGGAGTAAAACTAGATGTTTGATTTTATTTTACATTTCAATGAATACATCAATTACTTCATCACCTCACTTGGTATGTGGTTTTATGTACTGCTATTTTTTATAATTTTCTGTGAAACAGGTATTGTTTTGGGAATATTTTTCCCTGGGGATTCTTTGCTTTTTACCGTAGGAGTTACAGCAGCAGCTACAGGTCTAAATATTCATCTAGCAGTTTTAGCAATATGCTTAGGAGCTATAATTGGTGATACTTGCAATTATCTTACAGGTAGGTTTATCGGCGACAAGATGTTTAGCACTCATGCAAAAATTCTTAAGAGAGCTTATCTCGTAAAAACAAAAGAATTTCTTGAAGAGCACGGAACTAAAGCTATTATATTCTCAAGATTTATAGCATTTGTACGCACACTCACTCCTTTTGTAGCCGGTATCAGTAGAATGAATTACACAAAATTTGTAACTTTAGGAATTATTTCAGCAATTATCTGGTCATTTTCTATTACTTATACAGTCTATTTCTTTAGTGGATACAGAATTGTTAAAGATAATCTAAGCCTAATAATTATGCTAATTTTTGCTTTAGTTATCGGTCAAATGCTAGTTAAACAGCTTATTTATAAAATAAAAGTAAAAAAAATCAACCTTTAGAATTTGTTTTCCCCATACAATAAGCCACTTAAAAATATGAGATTTAGCCTACTAAAATCATCAGTAAAGGCAAGTAGAGAAACCTATATTTTTAAGTTATTTATGTATATAATCTAACGATTAAGAAAATTTATATATTCACTATGGATACAATTTCAGCTTTACTGCATATTATTTTGCACCTTGATCAGTTCATTAGTACATACATCAATATACTAGGTGACTGGACATATTTGTTACTATTTGTAGTTATCTTCTGTGAAACAGGTTTGGTAATCACTCCTTTCTTGCCAGGAGATTCTCTGCTTTTTGCCATCGGTCTTACAGGTGTAGCAACTACGCTAAATATTCACATCGTAGCACCTATATTAGTATTAGCTGCTGTATGTGGTGACTCATGCAACTACTTCTTAGGTAGAATGATAGGTAAGAGGATATTTAAAGATGATGCTCGCATTTTAAAAACTGCTCACTTAGAAAAAGCTGAAAACTTTTTTAATAAGTACGGTGCTGCAGCAAT
>JBLFYO010000041.1:0-14391 GCA_047609165.1 Francisella sp. | reverse complement strand
TTTAAATTCTGCTGTATATGTTATTCTTTTTCTGCTCATAATCTATATCCTCTTTTGCTCTATATATTATATCTATAGGAATAAAAATTTTTTATTAATTGGTACTTTTATCTGGGGACATTATACAGATCGAGGTCATGTACATTTCTTGGTGCAGTCTGTACCAGCCTATACTAATAACTAAAATTGTAACAATTATAAAAAGTATTACTGCTAGAGAAATATTTAAAAGATGCCCTCAAGTTAAGAAAAAATTATAGGGTAGTGAATTCTGGACAGATGGTTATTTTACTAGTACCGTGGGTAAGCATGGTGATAAAAATATGATAGCAAAATATGTAAAAAACCAAGGAAAAGAATATGCAAATATATATAAAGGCAAACTTAGATATGTTCTAATTCATACCCTGCTGCTTGCAGCGGGGTAGTTGATTAACATACCTATAAATAAGATATACAAAGAATTATATTTTCTGCTATCATTTAAAATACAAAAGTCAAACTCGTAAACATACATGCCAGGCATCTTAATAAGCTTTGTATTACTTCTAATATCTGTATCAACAGCATGGTTTAACAGACGCTGGGGAGTAATTACATTTAGTATTTTTCTCTTAGTTGCAAGCTTAGTTCTTCTTTACCATGCATCAGACCACCTTGTGATCTATTTATAGGAGATATTTATGAAAAAAATCATTCCGAATGACCTAATCAAAATTCTAAGTGCTGTAGAGGCTACTGGTATCGCTATAATTATTCTCATGGCTTTTTTCTTTCAGTTTGTAATGAACGAAATACCTTGTCCTTTATGCCTATTACAAAGACTAGGACTATTAGCAATTGGTTTTGGGTTTTTACTGAATATGCACTTTCATGTTAGACCAAGCCACTACGCACTATCATTATTAGCTGCAGTATTTACTTCTTTTATATCACTCAGACAAATTGCTTTGCATGTGACAGACCCTATAGGCTTTGGATCTAAAATCTTAGGGATGCATATGTACAGCTGGGTATTTGTAATATCAATGCTTGCAATAATCTATATTTCTATTGTTATGTCCTATCCTCAGCAGTATGAAATTCGTAAAGCTCCTCAAAAAGTCTCTGAAGCTAAAAATAAAAAAATACGAGTACTTACACATATCATTTTCTTAATCTATGTTTTAATTATCTTTACTAATCTCGTATCTACTTTCTTTGAATGTGGTCTACATGAATGTCCAGATAACCCTATCGATTATTTACTCGCGTAAAGACAAATTATTTAAACCTCGATTCCAAATAGAAGAGCAATAATTTTGATTTAGCACATTAAATCTTGAGAATAGCTCGCTATTATTTGCACTTTAGTGCACTAAACTCATTCAAAAATACTTTGATATAAGTTCGGTATTTCCAAGTATTTTATGTATATACAATATGAAAAACTATAAAAATTGAGTTTTGAAGATTTAATTAAGATAGAGACACTCATGGAACAAGATTTTAAGCCAACTGAAATAGCTATACAACAAGAGTTATATCTACCTGTGTATCAAAAATAATAGCGTTGAAGGTGAATTCAAAGTAGTTGTATCTGATAAATTTATTTTAGACTAACTAAGGATCAATCTTGTAATAATTATAAAAAAGTATTTTAATGAGATGATATTAACAATATGGCTGATAGGAATAATACTTTCAATTTTCCTTGTAAGTTTGTTTTGGCACAAGCAACAATGCTACTTAAGAAAAGTCAAACTTTATAGAAAAATAATAAAGGGCACTTCTAAAAACAACATTTTAATCTATAGAATAGATTAAAATGACTATTTCAAATGACACAATCCCATCTTTATTTTTTTGTAGATGTAAAATGCACATAAATTTCGTTTAATTGCTTATAAACTCTGCAAAGTAGAGTTTATATTTACATAAATCCTACATAATCCTCACTTTTTTTAGTCGAACCAGTTGTTCATATCTTAAAAGGTTATATGTAAGGTTTAAGAAACCTATAGATGATTTGATTCGCTTGAGTCCTATTGACCTCATATATAAAGCGTTATTCATAGAATTTGTCATAAAACCAAATACATGCTCAACTCTTGCTCTTATTTTAGATTTAGTTTTATTTGACTGCTTTTGCTCTTCAGTAAGTGGGTTATTTCTATACCCCTTTTTATGAACAAAACTTTCATACTTAATATCCTCTAAAAATGCTTCTATCTTTGTACTTCTATAGGCACTATCAGTTTTATCAACTATATTTTCTATTTCTGTTGAGTCATGTGGTGATGCACTACTAACACTATATCTGGCTATTAGCTTTGTGTTAGGATCTGCGTTAATATGGTTTTTATAGCCAAAGTGTCGCTCACCTGACTTAGTCATCCACCTAGCATAGGTATCTTTTTGAGCTAATTTAGATTTACGACCATTCTTATCCTCTTTCTCAAAAGAAGCTGGTATTTCGCCTTTCTTAATACAAGCATTCTCTTCTCTTGAGTTTCTTTGTCTTGGTACATCTACAAATGAAGCATCTATCAGACTTCCTTCTTTTGCTATAACTCCATGACTCATAAGCTCGTTAGTAAATAAATCAAATAATTTTTCTGATAAATCATTGTCTGCTAATTGATCTTTAAAAAACCATATTGTTTTTTCATCAGGTTTTATGTTCTGGAGATTCTTTTAGTAATGGGTGATGTTCTGACATATTCATATATCTATAGATAAATTGATATTACACAATTATTATACTATAGCTATTACAACTATTCTAGCAAAGAAAATACGATTACTTTACACTTCTTATAAGCTACTTATTCTTTACCAATAGCAACAACACAAACGACAAGCTAGACATCACAAGCATTGCTATAGCTATCGGCAGTGAGCTTGTTGCTGGAAATAGCATCGCTATACTTCCAATAATTCCACTTAAAGCAAATTCCATCGTACCAAATAACGCTGCTGCAACTCCTGCCATCTCATAAAAAGGTTCCATAGCACCACTTGCGCCCGTCCCAACTACCAAAGCACAACCAAACGTTGCAAAGAAACACGGTGCAAAAAAGCCCCATAAACTTAGCCCATATATAAGGTATATACCAAGCGATAATGACCCTGCCAAAAACACACATATCACACCCAAGATAGCAGTTTTATGCACACCAAGAGCATTAACAATAACCCCTGCAAACAACGAGCCTAGCAAAAATGCTACACCCGCAGAACCAAACATCACATAGATTTTTGAGATTGGAAATCCCAGATGAGTAATGATATAAGGTGTCATTGAAAATAATATAAAAAATGCTGACATCCCAGATACTGCTGTCAAAGAGTACGCCCAAAACTGCAGTGATTTTGCCACTTGCCAATACCTTGCAAATACGCTCCACGATACTTTCTTGCGTCTTTCAACTGGCAGGCTTTCTTTTACTAAGAACAACACTACTAAAAAGACCATAAAAGCCATTATAGAAAGCAATATGAACGCTGAATTCCACTCAAAATGCACAGCCAACTGTACCCCAATCAACGGACCTACAATAGGAGATATTGAGATAATCGCATTGATAAGGCTATAAATCATCGAGCTAGTTTTGCCAGAAAATGCATCACGAATAATGGCAAAAGCACATACCGATAAACCACAACAACCTATAGCCTGCACAACTCTTGAGAGTATCAAAAACTCAATAGTCGTTGAAACAGCACATAAAATAGAACCAAGCAAAAATAGTAAGGATGAAAATAAAATCACCTTAAACCTACCTATCTGATCAGATAAAGGTCCTAGAATTAGCTGCCCAACACCTGTAACTATCAAAAACAACGATAGCGTGATTTGCACCATCTGCTGTGTAGTATGTAAAGATTGTTGCATCTCGGGCAATACAGGCATGTACACATCCATTGCTAGTGCAAAAGAAAATACCATAGGCCCCAAAATCAGAATAGTTTTTAATGGAGAATATTTCCACATAAGGGTTTCCCTCTTTTTTAATTTAAGTAACGGATGATTATAGCAGAATAACTTATTATTAGAAGTATTCTCCTCGCCAATGATTTCTCAAAAATGCTATAATCTTATAAATCAAAATAAAACTCTAGTACCAATGTCAAAAAAACTTGTAGTAACACTATTAGCTTTACTATTACCAATATACTCATTTGCAAATGAAACGGCTGTATCAACGCATCTAAATGCAACTAGTAGCACACTAGCAATTATTGCTGTAGTGATTTTCTGCTTAGCATATATATTTGTAATTACAGAAGACCTTACACATCTAAACAAATCCAAACCGGTAGTTTTAGCCGCAGGGATTATATGGATACTTGTAGCTTTAGTCGGTAATGCGACTGACTCTGCAAATATTGTATCTGCGAACTTTGATCATGTAATGATTGAGTATGGCGAGCTTTTATTATTCTTAATAGTTGCAATGGCATACATAAACCTTATGGAAGATCGTAATGTTTTTGAGAAGCTTAAAAGTATTTTACTACGCTCAGGTTGTGGCTATTTAGCAATCTTTTGGTTGACTGGCGTTATATCATTCTTCTTATCCGCAGTGGCAGATAATCTAACTACAGCACTAGTAATGAGCACAGTTGTAATAGCTATCGGTAATGACAACAAAAAATTTGTAACAATGGCATGTGTGAATGTAGTTGTTTGTGCAAATGCTGGTGGGGCTTTCTCTCCTTTCGGAGATATAACAACTCTTATGGTATGGCAAACTGGTGCTGTTAAATTCCATGAGTTTTTTGCGATATTCTTACCGTCTGCAGTAAATGCTCTTATACCTGCAATAATCATGAGTTTTTTCTTACCAAAAATGAAATCTCAAACGATAATCCAAGAAAAAGTATTTTTCAAAAAAGGTGCAGTTCCAAGCATCTTACTTTTTATTGCAACTATTATAACTGCCGTTACATTTGAAAATTTACTTCATCTACCGCCTGCTCTAGGTATGATGACTGGTCTTGGTTATGTGATGATTTACAGTTATCTATATGGAAGAAGCCTTGTTAAGCATCAAAAGAACAACCCAAATTGCCATAAGATGCGTTATGAAGCTTTCAATATATTTGATAATGTAAAAAATGCCGAGTGGGATACGCTACTTTTCTTTTTCGGTATACTTGTTTCTGTACAAGGTTTAGCTACACTAGGATTTCTTGGTATAGCATCTCAATACATCTACATAGATATGCAATCTATTGCACCTAGCTTGTTTGATGCTCATACTCAAGCAAATACTATGATTGGTATTATATCTGCTATTATTGATAACATCCCAGTAATGTTTGCTGTGCTTAGTATGCATCCTGAGATGACTCATACGCAATGGTTACTTATAACTCTTACTGGAGGTGTTGGCGGAAGCTTGTTAGCTGTAGGCTCAGCTGCTGGTGTTGCTGTGCTTGGTAAAGCAAAAGGAAAATACACTTTTGCTAGCCACCTAAAATGGACTTGGGCTATTGCTATCGGTTATTTTGCAAGTATAGCAGTTCATTTGATGATTAATTAATCTCTGTCTTCTTATGGCTTGGACGTAGGAACCATGTGAGAGAAACCTAAAATAATGAAGTCGACATTGGATAATTTGTTTATGGGAAATGTGCCTACAATCAAGATTCCAACAAATAGTTTCTTCCTTTCTACCATACAACCTACATTGTCACTATGTGCGTAGTCTCATAATCTACAAAACTAAACAGATCTCTTTTTTATGATACTTCTCTAAATTTTTAGAATGTCCAGAACTTATATAACAAACACCTTTAGTTTCAAGTATTCCATAGATTTTTCCCACAAGCTCACAAGGTATGTTAGAAGTCGCTTCATCAAGAATCACAAGGTCATACTCACCAACATAAAGCCTACAGAAACTCAAAGATTGTTGCTCTCCTGCCGATAGTAGACTATTCCAGTCAAATACCTTCCCGACAAACTTAGTCAAATGATCTAAGCCAAGAGATTTTAAAATTACTGCAAAATCATCATCGCTAGGAATAACACATAAATCCGAACTAAAGACCGCTCGTTTAAAATCATCTTTTATAAAATAAGGCTTATGACTTAAAAACAAAATCTTTGGCTGTTTTCGATATTTTATAGAGCCATCAAGCATTTTGGTCTTACCTTTAAGCACTTGTAGTAGAGTTGACTTTCCTGAACCCACACAACCTCTTATTAGAATGCTATCATTAAAACAAAGATCAAAACTCACTTTTTGGAATAATGGTATATCTTCATTATAGACAATAAGGTCTTCAACTTTTAAAAGCTCTTTTTGAGCCAAGTCTATGCTACACACTGCCTTATTACTAGCAGAGTCTATTTGATCATTAAGCTCAATCAATCGTTTCACATTAGCCTTTAACTCAGCCACTTGATCATAGCTATATACAAAAAATAATAATGGTGACACAACATTTAGAAAAGCTGCATTTATCTGCATAACTTGTCCAAAACTTATAGCCTTTGTAAAGTAGCGAGGTATTGATAAGAAAGTGCCAATAACTCCATAAACTTGAGCAAAAAGTCCAGTTACAATATTTATTTTTATCTCCCTAAAAGTTAACTGATAAAAATTCCCAACTATTGCAGAAAAATTTTCACATTGTTTTGACAATATATTTTTCTCAAGATTGTTATCACAAATAGAGTGTTTGTTGCTCCTGACCTTTGCTAAACCATACCTAAATTCTGCTTCATACTTTTGCTTATCATAAACAAGCTGACGCAAGGGCTTACCAACTTTTATAACGAGGTAAATATTCATCGCCGCCAAAAGCACTGCCAACCAAAATAAATATCCATGAATGTTAATCGTAAAACCATACAGTACAACGCTAAAACTCCCAGAAAGATGCCAGAGTATCCAAGAGAAAAGACTAAAGGTCAAAATACTCACTACAAAGCCTAAAAACAATGTTTTTAGAATAGTTACAAACTGCTTTATGTCATTACTTATCCGTTCATCAGGATTGTCATACTGTTCTGTTTCATTGAGGTATGCGTGTGAGTACAACCATTTTTTAGTATAGAAATTAGTAAGGTATGCTCGTATCTTTATCACAAAAATCTGACTGATAGCATATAGAAAAAAACTATTAGCAATCATAAAAAACACTATAAACACAAATTTTACTAGTTGAGTAATCAATAGGTTTTGATTGTAGTTTTGCAGAGAGTTATAAAAATCAACATACCAATAGTTTAAATATACACTCAACCCTACGCTAAAAAACTCAAACATAACACACACAGCTAAAGCCAGTATAATCTTTATCGCTGAGTGATTTTGCCAAAAAGGTTTTAAAATCAACCAAATATCTTGAAGAAAAGACATTTACTCAGCCTTATATGGAACAGATATTACAACCCTAGAAGCTGTTTTTTCATCTTTTTTGTCCATAGTTGCTATAGCAAGCTTAAGCATTTTTGAGTTTTGATTATGTAAAAAGAAATGCCACCACTTAGTATTTACCACCTCTGGTATCACAACTACAGAGTAACCTTTTTCCGGGTCACGAATATCATTTTTATGCAAAATCTGAATTACAGGAGTGATAAATGAATTGTAAATTGGACGCAAAATAAGAAGTTTTTCTTTAAAATCCAACTCCTTCCATTGAGACTTAATTTTATCAATCTTTTGCTGATCCGCAGACACAAATACAGGAATAATATCATCTGATAAATTTCGTGCTAAGTGTAGTGCTTCTATTGTACCTCGGTGTATGCGAGACACTAGCAATATTATTTTAGGTTTCACCTGCTCATGCACGCAAGTATTTACTATAGCCTCATCAACACTCAACGACAAATTTTTTTCTCTACGAATATAGTGTCTATTTATACGGAACAAACCATACATAATCACAGCTATTGCGATGATTACAATCCATACACCTTCAAAGAACTTACTCTCAACTATCGTCAATAAAACTATAAATGTCGCAATACAGCCGATAGCATTTACAAAAGCTCTTATTCCCCAGCTTTTATAAAGTCGCTTGTTTCTATACCAGTGCTTTACCAAACCTGCTTGGCACAGAGTAAAAGCGATAAACACACCAAAAGCATATAGGGGTATCAGCTTACTAACTTGAGCTTCAAACATTACAACCATTACTGCCGATAGCAATGTCAACATTATAATACCATTCCTAAATGCTAGGCGATCGCCCACTCGTTGTAACTGCTCTGGTAAATACCCATCTTTACTCATTATAGATGCCAAAGTCGGGAAACCTGTAAAGCAAGTATTTGCTGCCATTAAAAGTATCAAACAGGTCGATGCTTGTAGGAAATAATACGCCGCACCATTACCCAAAACTTGATGTCCAAGTTGGGAAAGTACACTCTCAGAAAAGTTTGGAAAAATCTTTGTTTGCGTCGCGATGAATGTCACTCCTGCAAACATTATCATTGAGAATATCGTCATAAGCATCAAGCCTATCAAAGCTTTTTTCATCATTGGCGCTTTAAATGAAGATACTCCATTTGCATAAGATTCAATACCGGTCAAAGCGGCACTACCCGATGAAAAAGCCCTCAGTACAAGAGTTAGCGTCAGCACTCCCATTGAACCATGCATGTATTTAAGATGTTCTTGAGTGTATACAAATGGTTCTAAATGACCAGTATGATACTTATAAAGACCTACTCCTATAAGCAGCGCTATAGATGCAATAAACATATATGTTGGCCAAGCGAATATTCTTGCTGTAGAGCGTACACCACGAAAGTTTATCATCATCAGCAAAACCAACAATCCTAAGGCCATATCTACAAGATAGTCTTCCAAGACAGGAAATGCTGAGCTTATAGCAATAGATGCCATAGATACTGATACCGCAACAGTTAGTACATAGTCAATAATCAGCGATGCCGAAGTCAACAGCACCATTTTTTCATTAAAATTACTCTTTACAATAGAATACGAACCACCACCCTCAGGGTGAGCTCGAATAACCTGAGAATAAGAAAAACCCATCAAGAGAATCAGCAATACAACCATTATTGCTACACTAATAGAATACTGGGCAATAGCCGCACTACCAGCTATTCCAAGAACCACAAATATCTCACTCGTAGCATAAGACACTGACGATAGTGCATTTGATGACAATATTGCAAAACCAGAAAACAAACCTATCTTCTGCTCTTCTTGTTTGGCTGCAGGTATTGGCGACCCAAAGATTAGATTTCTTAACTTCATAAATTAGTCTTCTCTATTTAAGAACTCATTTAGATTTTTAGCTAACATTTCAGTGTTTTGTCTCATAGCTGCAGAGATCACAAAATACTTGTCAGTATAGCCAATTTTTTCTGCAAATTCAGCACACTTCTCTTCAACACCATCAGTTAGTAAATCGATCTTATTAATCACCAAAAATCTCGGCATAGAGTATAGATCTTCACTATATTTTTCTAACTCTTTTTCTACTGCGAAATAGTTTTCAATAGGATCTGACTCATCAAATGGGCATATATCAACTATATGCAGCACACATCTTGCACGCGTAAGATGCTTCAAGAATCTCAAACCAAGTCCAGCACCTTCTGCAGCACCCTCGATTACACCAGGGATATCAGCCATTACAAAACTATCTACGCCTACTTTCACAACACCTAGATGCGGATACATGGTCGTAAATGGGTAATCTGCAACTTTAGGTACAGCTGCTGATACAGCACGAATTAGCGTAGATTTACCAGCATTTGGTAAGCCAAGCAATGCTACATCTGCAAGCAAATTAAGCTCAAGACGAACTTCTCTATATTCACCCTCATCGCCTAAAGTAAATTTGCGTGGAGCTTGACTTGTACTACTTTTAAAATGGGTATTACCAATCCCTCTTTTACCACCTTCAGCAATTAGGAATGTCTCGCCATCTTTTAGTACTTCCCCGACTTTTTTATCAGTTTCAAGGTCAAATATACTCGTACCAATCGGCACTATCAAAAACAGATCATCTCCAGCTTTACCATAACGATTTCCGCCCATGCCACCTTGACCGTTTTGAGCTTGATACTCTCGTTTATAACGATAATCAATAAGTGTGTTTATATTTTCATCAGCTTGAAGGTAAACACTTCCGCCATGACCGCCATCGCCACCATCTGGGCCACCAAAAGGCACATATTTTTCCCTACGGAAACTTACACAACCATTGCCACCTTTACCTGCTTGCAGCTTAACAACTACTTCATCGACAAATCTCATATTTAAAAACTCAATTATTATAAAAACTTTATGGGACTATTATACACAAACCACCTGAAAACGCCGAATTTATATTAAATGATAGTAGAGATAGCTGATTATAAAACTCAATGAATCTCAATCTGTAATTTTTATAATAGGTCAATCACTAACTGACACTTTAAAAATTACCAAAAGGGCTGACATCAAAACAAAGATTAACTACCTGACAAAGTATAACTAAAGTGCCAAGCCCTACAGCATATAGGTTGCTACAGTCAAGCTTTAGTTCGCGCTCTTTATTTAAAAATATTGGTGTATATACAAAAACTATCACAGCAAATATAGCAGCATACTGTAATGCCAAGATAAAACCCTTTGGATAAAAAATCGTAAATATGAGCGGGGGGATAAAGCATACAGAGCTTAACGAGATGTTGTTGATACTTTTATTGCACCTTGTAAAAATATCTTTTATATAATGCATTAGTGAAATTCCAACACCTATAAACGATGTGATAATAGCAATATTTATAAATATGCTCAATCCTGTTTCAAGCACCTTTGAATTTGAAATAGCACTAACCTCCGCTATAAATCCAGCTGGAGTATTATTTCCCGATACAAATAGTGTCTGATAACTATGTAACCCCTGCTGAGGAATTAATGCTAATGCCAAAAATACCCAAATAATATAAATAGCCAACACGCATAAACTACCGATCAAGATACTTTTCTTAATACTTTTAACATCGCCTTTTTGATATTCATAAATCACAGGAATTATGTTTTGAAAACCAAATGATGGCAAAAGTGTTGGCCATGCAAATATCAACGCATATAAAGATAATGGTATATTTCCTAAATTGTGAAATCTAATATAGCTATACATGATTACAATAGCTAACACAAAAAACACAAACTTTAGAAGCACAAAAAATCTATTTGCATAATCACTAGTTTTATAACTATACATAAATATACTAAAAATCACTATAAATATAATTGCTGGCAAAGCAACACCGATATTTGAAAGCCCAGTTGAAGGGCTAATCAAGGTTATCAAGCTAGCACCTTGTGTTGTATAAGCAGACATCAAAGAATAAAGAAGCAACAAATAAATCAAAGCAAATACTAGCTGATATCCTCTTGACGCTCTACTTTGCATCATCGTAGTGAAATTTACACCTAAAGGGTATTTTGCACATACATTCAAAAGTTTAAGTGAAGTAATGTACATAACACTCCACGACATCACTAAAAGTATAATTGCCGTAGTAAAACCACATGCTGCAATAACCAATGGCAACGAAAGCATCCCTGCTCCAATAGTTGTCCCGATTATAAGTAGCACCGAGCCAATAGCTTTAGAGTTCATAACTAGTTGTTTTTATAAAATTGATAACAGATAATACAATATTTTCATCATCAAATACACTCAGGTTTAAAAATAAGCTTTTTTCATTATACATCTAGTCAGATTTACGCTACTCTTGTTTTAAAGTCGAAATCACAACAAACTCTATATTCAGATAACCATGGACTTATTTACAAGCCTTATAAATATTCAAAACTTTAAATTTAAAGCTACCGCTGGTGAAAAATCCTCAACAAATTGGAACGGTATCGGACAAGGTAAGGTAATTACATGCCTGAAAGGCAATAAACTCTTTTTCATTGAAGAAGGCTCTTTCAAATTAAATAACATCCAAAAAGAAACCAAGATTTTTAATGAATATATATGGACACAATTATCCGAGAATAAGCTTCGCCTTTCTCACTCTCGTTTTGGCTATGATAATGAAGTCATCCTATTTGAACTAGAACCTATAACCAACACGCAATGGGCTAGTATAGAGCCCCATATATGTGGAAAAGACTTATATTCGGCGGAGCTTTTGATTACCAACAACCATATAAAACTTAAATGGCGTATCATAGGGCCTAAAAAAGATGAGACTATAGAGTATTTTTATAGTTTCTAAATAAACTAATGCTTAACATATCTTTTTAAATTGACATACACTTCCTTCTTAAGAAGCTTTAAATGTAAACCATTAAATTCTCTAAATTTGTTTAGATGATAGCTCTATCTTTTTTGGCAATATTTACTAGTTTGATTTTTATAAAACTTGCACCATCTGATTTACTATCAAATCCTGATCCTTTACCTGCATTAGCTTTGTACTTCGGTAGTACATTTATTTACAGTATTCTCGGACTTACGGGACTTGTTTTATACTCAGACTCTACC
The DNA here is from genome assembly GCA_047609165.1 of Francisella sp. Lineage (GTDB taxonomy): Bacteria > Pseudomonadota > Gammaproteobacteria > Francisellales > Francisellaceae > Francisella. The sequence goes on along the minus strand of JBLFYO010000041.1, from coordinate 1,917 downwards.
AATTATGATATTAGTATGTATTGCAGTACTAGTATCATTTATTTTCACACGCAAAAAGTTAGTATAGTTTAAAAAGTATAAGCAGAGCGTAATTGTAGCATGTTATTGTAACCATTAAGATTACTGGCAGCTGACATTGCATAGACTAAATCTAGTTGAACATTTGGGTCTTTGAATTTGTATCCTGCTATCATATTCAATTCAGAGCTGCGTATACCATCGTTGGCACTATAAACAGCTAAGCTAGGTTTTAAAATAAGTTTGTCATTTAAAACTGAAGCAACAGAGAATACTTTAAAAGCACTACCACCGCCTTTTTCCACCATTCCTGCGCGGAAGCTAGTTGTAAACAAAGGATCGTTGGCAATATCATAAGTATACGGTGAAATCATACCTCCTTTATTAAAACTATTACCCTCTGCAAAAAGAATATTACTAGATATGCCGATATCAATATTGTTGTATCGGTATGTAATCTTAGCTCCCAACATTTTGCTTTTTGGAGCACCTAAACCTAATTTAGATGATATGCTTTCGCCACCTATTAGTATGTCACTCTGTATAGATCCTTGTAGATCGAAAAAGAAAGTTTGATTATCGTCGATATTAAATTCTTTCTTACCTTCGGCATAAACCATACTCACATAGTTATTAAATGTATAAGCCCATAATTGAGTTCGTAGGGTATCGGTAGGACTATAGTTAAGACCTACACCAAATGTCATGTCTAGTTTGGCTATTCCTGGCGCAGGATGAATATCATCACTATTGGATAGCTGATACATACTGTTTTTCGTGAATTTATTTTGAGCCACACCTTTGTATGCATTTACATATAGGCCAGTTAAATATAGAGAATCATTTATTTCAATATCTGCAAGCCCACCCTGGAATGTGACATTTGTCACTGGAGAGTTAGTAGTGGTATTTATCCATGGAGTATCTATAGATATCCTACCTGCTGAAACTTGTAGTTTATGAGGTAAAGTATATTGTAAAAAAGCCTGAGATAAGACATTTACCTTATTCGTGGGTATGAAAATATTAGGTTTGCCAGGATTTAGGTCGTTTGCAAAAAATGGGTTTGTAAGCATCCAAGAAACACCAACAGATAGACCATAAAAGTTACCGGTCTGAGCGAATATATCACTGGCGTAAGCGTAACCTTGCTTAGCATTGCTGCCTACACTGTTGGTGTTTCTAAATAGACTTTGCAACCTAACTACAACAGTCCCTTCTTCCCATAAGTTAGATAATGAGTCGCTAATTTCGTCACTATGGTTAGCATATTTATAGGAAACATTATATTCCCATGGGTTTTGAGAGAATTGCCTGATTGTTTTGGATGCAGCGAGCTCTTCAGATGCTCCGGTATCTTCGTATTGGTTAGATATATCAAATAGCCAAGGATTTTGGGCAAAAACACTAGTTTTGAGTGAAGGCTCTGGTTGTGTGTTTATTGTCTTATCATCATCACCAAACCGCCAAGCATTTTGCGGTGGTTGTGTGACATTAGCAGCAGCTGCAATCACAGTACTCAGCAGTAATGTCATGGATGTGAGTGTTCGTAGCAATAAAGGTTTCAAAAGTTTATATGAGGACTTATAGTCTATTATTTTAGTATAATAAACAATATAACCTTTAAAGCAATATTTGTCAACAAGCTCTTTTAAAGGAGTGATCATGAAGTGATAATGTCCTATTTGAATAAGTTATATTTTAGATATGAATAGGACAGTTACAATGAATATAAAATAATTAGACAGATTAGAAGTAGTCAAGAAATGTGCCATTCAAGCATTATCTCAATCAAATGGGTCAAGACAGCTTAACATCAATAGTAGGGCGCCTCTAAAAACTCATGAGCACGCATCTTAATGCCCAAATTCACCACATCTGCGTTGCAAATTTTAGCTA
>JBLFYO010000040.1:0-15277 GCA_047609165.1 Francisella sp. | reverse complement strand
TTTACGTTTGTAGCCGGATTCAAATAATGAAATAGCTCTATCTCTCAAATCTTGACTATATGCTCTCATAAAATAGAAAACAGTATATACAATTTTGTTGAATAAATCTCCTTCAAATTAGCTATACAAACCCAAATTATCAAATCTGGACTTTTCCAAGATACAGATATGAGTCGAATCAAAAATGTAAAAGAGCAACTAGGCTACCAAGCAAATAGTGGCATGGTAGATCAAAGTACCGCAACTAAGATTGGTCAACATATAGGTGTTAGGTATATGGTATACGGAAGTATTCAAGATATTGATAATACTAGTATAGATAAAGACAAACGCTCGAAATTCTTCCTGCAACACTTAAAAATCATGGACTTAAAAACTGGTTTGATTATATGGCAAGATGATAAACAAATCTGTAAATCGCAAACTAAATCAACTTTAGGAGATAAACTATGAAAAATAAAAATTTAAGCACGATATTACTTTTATCAATTATGGTAGGTAGTTATTTGCAGAAGAAGCAAAAACTACAGATGTTGAAAACACAAAGAAAGAAGCTCCTGCAGTTAAAGCAACAAAAGTAGATCTGGGTGCAGATGTTGCAAACTTAAATAGGTTTGCAGATGAGATTTTGAGTGATGTGATTGAAGCTTATATCGATCAAAATAATCTGCGTGACAAGTATGACTATGTAGATTCTGCGATTGGAACTTCTTCACAAAATCAAGCTAACTCAAACTATGTAGATAGTACACAAGGTAGTGAACTGATTCTGACAAACCAAAAGAGGGTGAGCAAGAAGCTTTAGATGCTAAGCAAACAGTATAGCTAATCTGAAGGAGATTTATTCAACAAAATTGTATATACTGTTTTCTATTTTATGAGAGCATATAGTCAAGATTTGAGAGATAGAGCTATTTCATTATTTGAATCTGGTTACAAACGTAAACAGATAGTAGAAATGCTAAATATTCACTATGAGACAGTAAAGGACTGGATTAGGAAATATCAAAAGACAGGATACTACAGCTCCAAACAACATCTTAATAAAGGTATGGAACGCAAGTTCACAGATAAAAAAGCAGTAAGCTTGTCACTAGTGGTAAGACAGCATTGTTGGTAGATATAACAGCAATGGCAGCAAAATCTCTTTCTGATCAATATACAGCAATAGTAACTAGAGGTGCTCTAGAGAAGTTCTGCGTTTAGTAACTAAAACGGCTATATCAGTTGCTGCAATCAAAATTCGGGTGACTATGCACCTTTTTAGCGGCTATTGGGACTTCTATCTACGATCTAGCTACAACGCAAGCTGATCAACGCAGCTGGAATTTGCTACCAAAATCAATAGGGCTTTTCTCGACCAATCTTGATGAGGGTGTTTATACTGTCAAAATTAATGGTATATTGAAGACCATATCTATAAAACCGCATATAATAACCTTGTTATGGAAACTCCGTGATGGTGGTTATGATAATATTTTTTATATTGGGGTGTTGAGATAAGTTTGCTAGTCATAAAAGTAGTATACGCCGTCATCCTGAATTTATTTCAGGATCTCAAATAAATACTTAGTGAGATGCTGAAGCGAGTTCAGCATGACAATTTTATTTGAAATTTGTCATATCAATTATAAAAGTTTTAAAATGCGTAACATCAGTTACTAAATTTGAAACTAGCGACTTGTTATACTACAATGTCGTTAGTTAATAACAATCCCAATACAAATTGGAGTTGGTATAAGTATGAATATATCAAAACATCTCAAGGAGAGTAGAGTGAGAATTTTATCTGTACAAGATATTGCAAGTATAGTTGCAAAACATGGTTTTAATAATTTTATAAAAGATTTGGTTGAGTATACCAAAAGTGATTTTGTTAGATGGAATGAATTTGATAAATCCCCTCGTTATGCAGCACATGTCCCTGGTGGTGTTTTAGAGCTTATGCCAACAGCAGATGATAAACTATTTACATATAAGTGTGTGAATGGGCATCCGGCAAACCCTTTTGATGGTAAGCAGACAGTTGTAGCAACTGGTCAGCTCAATGAGATAAAACATGGTTATCCATTACTAATCTCAGAGATGACAGTACTTACTGCATTAAGAACAGCTGCATCAACTGTTTTGGCAGCAGATCTACTTGCTCGTAAAGAGAGTAAGAGAATAGCTATAATCGGTACAGGAGCTCAAAGTGAGTTTCAAACTTTAGCGCATAAACTTATTAGACCGATTGAGACGGTAAAGTACTTTGATACTGACCCTAACGCTATGACAAAGTATGCTAATAATATGAAAGATTCAGGTCTTGATTTGGTGCCTTGTAGTAGTGCAAAAGAGGCTTGTGAGGGAGTTGATATAATCGTAGTATGTACGGCTTGTAAGCTTCATGCAGTCGTTATAGAAAACGATTGGATTAAAAATGGTATGCACATAAGTGGTCTTGGAGGCGATTGCCCAGGTAAGACAGAGCTTGAGAAAGATATCTTGTTTAGAGGTAAGGTTGTTGTTGAATATACAGAACAATCGCTTGTTGAGGGAGAGATTCAAAATCTAACTCCAGCAGAAGTAGAGCAAGTTTTGCATGCAGAGGTGTGGGAAATTTTGACAGGTAAGAAAAAAGGTCGTGAAAACGATAGTGAAATAACAATTTACGATTCTGTAGGTTTTGCGATAGAAGATTTTTCTGTATTGCGTTTGGCTTTAGATTTGGCAGAGAAGTATAACATTGGCTCACAGATGGAAATGGTGCCACCAATAAAAGATCCTAAAAACTTATTCTCAGCACTATCTCAAGATGCGACAGAAGTTTTAGATACTCTTAACTTGTCTTCTATGACGATACCAATTGCTTAGAAGTGCATTAAAAGCATTCCAATATCTCAATAATATTACCTATATTTCACAACATTAAGTTATACTAAAAGTATAGTTTTTTTATCTTGTTTACTTTGATATGAATTTTAATAATCTCGTTTTGATGACTGATAGTTATAAGCATTCACATCCCTTTCAATATCCTTTGGAGGCAAACTATTTACACTTTTATTTAGAGAGCAGAGGAGCTGGTAAAGATCTCGGGAATTACACAAAATTTTTTGGTCTGCAATATTATATAAAAGAATATTTATCTAAGCCAATCACTCAATCTATGGTAGATGAAGCCGAAGCTTTATTAAAACAGCATGGACTTCCTTTTTATAAAAAAGGTTTTGAGAAAATTGTAGCTAAATATGATGGTTATTTACCAGTTAGAATACGAGCAGTAAAAGAAGGTTCTTTGATTCCATTACACAATGTATTGATGACTATAGAAAGCACGGATGAAGAGCTTTTCTGGTTGCCAGGACTGCTAGAGACACTGCTGCTAAAAGTATGGTATCCAACGACTGTAGCAAGTATTGGACATACCATTAAAGAGACTATTAAGGATTATTTGGAGCAAACAGCAGATAGCTTAGATAAGCTTGGTTTTATGCTCCATGATTTCGGTTATAGAGGTGTCTCTTCGGAGGAGTCTGCTGGGATTGGTGGAGCAGCACATTTAACTAACTTTTTAGGCACAGATACTTTAGCTGCGATTAGATTTTGTAAAAAGTACTACAATGAAGAGATGGCTGGATTTTCTATACCTGCTAGTGAGCATTCTACGATGACTAGTTGGGGCGAGGGTACTCAATGTGAGAAAAAAGCTTTTGAAAATATGATTGAGCAGTTTGGTGATCAAAGTGTGCTTTATGCTTGTGTATCAGATAGTTGGGACTTTAAGCAAGCGATTCAAACTTGGATTAGCTTAAAAGACAAGGTTAAGGCTAAAAAAGCAAATCTAGTAATTCGTCCTGATTCTGGTGATGCAGTAGAAAATATTTTGTACGCACTAGATGAGCTGTCAAATGGCTATGGTTTTACTACCAATTCTAAGGGTTATAAAGTACTTGATGGGGTAGCTTTGATTCAAGGCGATGGTGTCAATATTGAGTCAATCAAAACCATATTGCAAGCGATAAAAGATAATGGCTTCTCAGCTGAAAATATTGCCTTTGGTATGGGTGGGGCGTTGCTGCAGGGCAATTTTGAATCATCAGTGAATAGAGATAGTTTTAAGTTTGCTATTAAATGCTCATCAATTAAGCGAGGTAATAAGTTCCATGATGTATTTAAAGACCCAATCACTGATCACGGTAAAAAATCAAAAAAAGGTAGGCTAGACTTAATCAGAAATTCTCAAGGTAAGTATGAAACCATTCAGCTTGATAGTAATTATGCCTTAGGAAAATACCATTCACAAAGTGAGTTACAAACTTATTATGAGAATGGTCGAGTTATGTTTGAGCAGAGTTTATCTGAAATTCGTAATTCAAAATTATAGGTGACAATAGATATATTAAAAACTAAGTATCAAAAGCTAGTGTTTACCTTGATTATACTTACAGGAATATGTGCAGGATTTGATATCGGTGTGATATCGGGTACGCTGCCAATCATAAAGGCAGAGTTATCATTAGATCTCATTCAATTATCAGAGATAGCAGGAGTGATGTTTTTTGGAGCATTACTCTCTAAGTGCTTGGGTGTACGCAATGCGGTTCAGAACATTATGGTATGGCTTTAACTTTAATCAACTTAGTGGCAACAGTTGTTGGTATGCTGCTCGTGGATATTGTGGGTAGAAAAAAACTTATGTTGGGCGGTTTGCTTATAGCCTTTGTATCTATAATCTTGGTTATATATTTTCTGACTATGCATAATATAACTGGTATGTTGATTATGTTGACGCTAGTGGTGTTTGGTGGTGCGGTTGGTCCAGGCTTTGTATTTGGTTGATTTTGTCTGAGGTTTTACCTGTCCATATAAGAGGTATCGGGATATCGATAGCACTTGCATCAAAAGCTTTGGTAGAAAGTGTCTTTATCTCTAGCTTTTTAGGTTTAACTGATGTGTATGGATTTTAACCGGTATTTTACTTTATCGGTGTTTGTATGTTTGAGTTTGCTATTTTGGTATATAAATTCCTGCCAGAAATGACCAATAAAGAATTGTCATAAATGCTTTAAGTGCTGTAAATTATCTTCTTATAACGATATAATATATCTCTAAATAGTATATCAAATGGCTTGCCATGAAAATCTACCATAATCCTAAATGTTCAAAATCTCGTGAAGCTAAGAAGCTGCTTGATGAGAAGAGTATTGCTTATATTACGCATTTGTACTTAGATAATCCGTTATCCACTATTGAAATAGAAGCTCTTTTATCTAAGCTTGGTTTAGCGATAAAAGATATCATCCGTACCAAAGAGAGTCTTTGGAAAGAGAATTTTAAAAATGGTGCTTTTAGTGACCAAGAACTTGTGAAAATAGTTGCAGATAATCCAAGATTGCTTGAGCGACCAATTATTGAACATAAAGATTTTGCAGTTGTAGCAAGGTCTGATGAGAAGATAGCTGAAGTTTTAAAGAGATCCTGAAACAAGTTCAGGATGACGGAATGTTTTTAAGTTAAACTTATATAATTGGAGATATTAAATATGAATAAAATAATTTATACAATTACCGATGAAGCACCAGCTTTAGCTACAGGTTCTTTTTTGCCGATGGTTGAAAAGATGACAAAAGCGGCAGGTATTATTATTGAGACAAAAGATATCTCGTTAGCTGCACGAATACTTTCAAGCTTTAATGAGTGTCTTACGATTGATCAAAAAGTTACTGATGATTTAGAGATTCTTGGTGATTTAGCTAAAACACCTGGTGCAAATATTATCAAACTACCAAATATAAGTGCGTCTGTACCGCAATTAGTGGCAGCTATTACAGAGCTACAATCCAAGGGTTATAAGATTCCAAGCTATCCTGCAGACGCTAAAACCAATGCAGAAAAAGAAATAAAACTTCGTTATGGTAAAGTGCTAGGCAGTGCAGTAAACCCAGTTTTAAGAGAAGGTAACTCAGATCGTAGAGTTGCAGCAGCGGTAAAAGAATATGCAGAAAAACATCCTCATTCTATGGGTGTGTGGTCAAAAGATTCAAAGTCTCATGTGGCAAGTATGTCGGAAGGGGATTTCTATGCAAATGAGAAATCTTACATTGTACCAAAAGCAACTACAGTAAAGATTATTCATACTGATACTAGTGGCAAAGAGAATGTTTTAAAAGCAGATTTGAAATTAGAGCGAAATGAAATAATTGATGCTACTAAAATTTCAATCAAAGCGTTGAGAAATTTTTATACTACGGAGATTGCTAATGCTAAAAAAGAGGGAGTGCTTTTGTCACTTCATCTGAAAGCCACAATGATGAAAGTATCTGACCCAATATTATTTGGTCATGCTGTTGAGATTTTCTTTGCTGATGTATTTAAAAAATACGCAAAAGAGTTCAAAGAGCTTGGCGTAAATGTGCGTAATGGTTGGGGTGATGCAATTGAGAAAATCAAACAGTTACCTCAATCTGTACAAGACAGTATAAATGCCGATATTGAAAAAGTATTTGCAGATCAGCCTGATATGGCGATGGTAGATTCTGATAAAGGTATTACAAATCTTCATGTGCCAAGTGATGTGATTATCGATGCATCAATGCCGGCAGCGATTCGTTCATCGGGTATGATGTGGAATAAAGATAATAAGTTGCAAGATATGAAAGCGATGATTCCAGATAGATGTTATGCAGGTGTGTATGCTGCGACTATTGATTTTTGTAGAGAAAATGGTGCTTTTGATGTTACTACTATGGGTGATGTCTCAAATGTGGGTCTTATGGCTAAAAAAGCTGAAGAGTATGGCTCGCATGACAAAACCTTTGAAATATCTGCTGATGGTAAAGTTCAAATTATTGATGCTGATGGTAAAGTTATCTTAGAGCATACTGTTGAGGCTGGTGATGTTTGGAGGGCTTGTCAAACTAAAGATGTAGCGGTAAAAGATTGGGTGAAGTTAGCTGTAAATAGAGCAAAAATCACGCAAAATCCAGCGATATTTTGGTTAGATTCTGAAAGAGCTCACGATAACAACCTTATCTCAAAAGTAAAAGAATACCTTGCTGAGTATGATACTAATGGCTTGGATATTCAAATTCTAGCACCAATTGAAGCTACTAAATACTCTCTAAAAAGAGTAAAAGAAGGTAAAAACACTATCTCAGTTACAGGTAATGTGCTTAGAGATTATCTAACTGATTTATTCCCAATACTAGAGCTTGGTACAAGTGCTAAGATGCTTTCTATAGTTCCATTACTAGCTGGTGGAGGATTGTTTGAGACTGGTGCTGGTGGATCTGCTCCTAAGCATGTCGAGCAACTTATCAATGAAAACCATTTAAGATGGGATTCACTGGGTGAATTTTTAGCTTTAGGAGCTTCGTTAGAAGATCTTGCTATAAAGACTCGTGACACTAAGATTAAAGTGCTAGCTGAAACTCTTGAGCAGGCAAATAAAGACTTCTTAAGTAATGATAAGTCACCACGCCGTAAAATTGGTGAGCTTGACACTAGAGGGAGTCATTTTTACCTAACATTCTATTGGATAAAAGCTTTAGCTAATCAAGATGATGACCAAGAATTAAAAGCCAAGTTTGCTCCTATTTATACAGAATTAGCTACTGATGAGAATAAGATCGTTAAAGAGCTAGCTGATGTCCAAGGTAAAAAAGTAGATGTTGGTGGGTATTACTACCCAGTAGTAGAAAAGCTTGCTAAAGCTATGCGTCCAAGTAAAACACTAAATGCCATATTGGCTAAAATCTAAGGGAATTAAAATGTCAGAATTTAAAAAAGAAGAGTATATTGAGATTAGTTTGACTAAGATTATAGTTTCTATATTCCAAAATATTAGAATATTTGGTGTGATTTTTATACTTGGTGCTGTATTGGTTATTGGATTTGCTTTTATATGGTCTCCGAGCTATACATATAAGCAAATAATTCAACCACCTTTGTATTTGAATGGACTAAGTGAAGATACTTTACTTGACGATAATAAACTTAATATTATATTACGAAATAATCTTGCTGATATGCAACAGTCTGATCCTAATAATATACTTCTTAATAGTATAAAAGTTTTGGCTCCAGCCAAAGATGGTGATTCATCTAAAGATATTAAAAGAATGTATTTCTGGCTCTCAGTAAGTTCAACTTTTGAAAATAAAGATCAAGTTCAAATTTTATACAACACTTTGATGAGTAATTTCTCAAATTCAACGAGAATAAAAAAACAAGTTGAGTTATGGCAGCAGAATATGCAAATAGATCTTAAGGCTAATGAAGAAAATATAGTTCGGTATAATGGACTTATTAAGCAGAATCAAGACTATCTGAAAGAGCTATCATCTCAGAAAAGACTGTCTGGAATAGATGGTCAAACATTGTTGTCAAATTATATTAGCCGAATTGATAGCTATCAAAAGAAAATATTTTCATTAGAAGATTCTCAAAAATCACTTAAGTTGAGATTAGAAAGCTTACAGCCTAATTTATCAAAATTTGGTAGTATTACTTATGAAAAAAGCTCTAAGCTTTCAATAATTAAGATATTGGCATTAGGGTTTATATTGACATTGTTTATGGCTTTTATGGTGGTTTTTATAAAGGTTGTAATTAGGGGAGCTCTAGTTGAATATGAAGCTTCAAAAAAGCTTTTAAGCTAAGAAATTTATTCTATCAAGCAAATATCAAATGATTCATAACAAAAAATATTTAAACCTTCTAAATCAAATCCCGACAAATCTGCGTGGAAAATATATCTCTATATTGAAAAACAAAAAATTCGATGCAGAAGAGTTATATTTGGAATTAGAACTTTTAGCTGAAAAAACAGTTCTAAAATCTCTTCCTAAAATCACCTATCCAGACCTTCCTGTTGCAGATAAAGTTGATGATATAAAAAAGCTTATTGCAGAAAACCAAGTGATAGTCGTTGCAGGCGAGACAGGGTCTGGTAAGTCTACACAGCTACCAAAGATTTGCTTGGATATGGGTCTGGGTAAGCGAGGTTTAATTGGACATACTCAACCACGACGCTTAGCGGCTAGATCTATAGCAAGTCGTGTGGCTAGTGAGATTGGTGATCAATCTAAAGTCTCGCATAAAATTCGTTTCAATGATCAGACTTCTGAAAATACTTTAATCAAGGTAATGACTGATGGTGTGCTTTTATCAGAGATAAAAAATGATAAATTCTTGTCGCAGTATGAAGTAATAATAATTGATGAGGCTCACGAGCGGAGTTTGAATATAGATTTCTTGATGGGATGTATCAAGAAGATTCTACCATTTAGACCTGATTTAAAAATTATCATAACATCTGCAACTATTGATCATAATAAGTTTACAGAATATTTTGCGAATGCAAAAGATATTAAGGTTGTTGGTAGAACTTATCCGGTTGAGATTCGTTATCAAGATGATGTTGAGTTTGATGAGTTTTCACTACAAGAGCGAATTTTGTATGCTATAGATGAGCTCGACCGTGGCGATGCATTGGTTTTTTTACCAACAGAGCGAGATATTCACGAAACGCTAGCTTATTTAAATAAACAGGAGTTACGCTTTACCGAAGTGCTACCTCTTTTCTCAAGACTTTCAAATAAAGATCAAAATAAAATATTTAATCCAGAGGGTTCTACACGTAGGATTATTTTAGCTACAAATGTCGCAGAAACCTCTCTAACAGTACCGCGGATTAAGTTTGTTATAGATTCTGGACTTGTTAGGATTAGTCGATATAGCTATCGAACCAAGGTGCAACGCTTACCGATAGAAAAAATCTCTCAAGCAAGTGCAAACCAGCGAGCAGGAAGATGTGGTAGGTTATCGGCAGGTGTATGTGTGCGACTTTATAGCCAGGAAGATTTTCAATCGCGTAAAGAGTTTACAGATCCAGAAATTTTGCGTACAAATTTAGCATCAGTAATTTTACAAATGTTGTTTCTAAAACTTGGTAGTGTACAAGAGTTTCCATTTATCGATCCCCCAGATTTTAAATTTATTAAGGATGGTATTAAGCTTTTATTTGAGCTACAAGCCATATCAAAGCTTAACTACAATAATCCACAAATCACCGAAGATGGACTAAAAATGGCCGTAATGCCACTAGATCCAAAACTTGCTAAAATTGTGATAGAGGCTCATAGGCAAGGTTGTTTAAAAGAAGCTATTTCGATTACTAGTTTTTTGAGCATACAAGATCCACGCGAACGCCCACTAAATTTTCAACAAAAATCTGATACTGCTCATACAGTAGATAAAGATAAAAACTCTGATTTTATAAGTATTCTAAATTTAGCTAACCGTGTTACTGCGGATACAAAAGATCTATCTAACAGTCAAAAGAAAGATTATTTTCGTAAAAACTTTATTAATCCAGTTAGGTTTAATGAATGGAATGATATTTATAGGCAGATAGTTGAGACTATTCATAAATTTAAGTGGAAGTTGAATAATCATAATACACAAGAGATTCTGGATCAAGTCCGGAATGACGATGAAAGAATAAGCTACGAAAACCTCCACAAAGCTTTAATAAGTGGCTTAATAGGCAATATTGGCTATAACTGTGAGCAGGCGGAATATCTAGGTGCTAGAGGTTTGAAATTTTTTATATTTCCAGGGTCATCGCAGTTTAAAAGAAAACCAAAGTGGTTGCTAAGTTCGGAGATTGTCGAGACTACAAAGCTGTACGCTAGAAATATTGCAAAAATTGAACCTGAATGGATTGAAGATTTAGTACCTCATTTAGTCAAAAAACATTATGATGAGCCTGTTTGGAGTAAGAAAAAAAAATCTGTAATAGCCAATGAAAGAGTTGTACTGTATGGTTTAGAGATTGTTTCAAAACGATCTGTGCAATATTCAAGAATTGATCCTATTGTAGCTAGAGAGGTTTTTATAAGAGCTGCTTTGGTAAATGGTGAATTTGAGAGCAAAGCTTATTTCTTTAATGAAAATCTAAATCTTGTAAATGAGGTTGAAGACTTAGAAAATAAATCTCGCCGTAGAGATATTTTAGTCGATGAAGAAACTATGTTTGAGCATTATAATGAAATAATTCCTAAAGATGTGTTTGATGGAGTGAGCTTTGAAAAATGGGTTAAAAAGCTAGATAAAGCGATGCAGCAATCTTTTGTATATAATATTGAAAAACTTATGCAACATGATGCAGAGCAGGTTACACAACAAAAATACCCAGATACATTTAATCTTGGTAATATGCATTTGCCATTGAGTTATAATTTTGATCCTCTTGCAGAGGATGATGGTGCAATGCTTACGCTACCATTAGTTTTTCTAAATGATATCGATTCTGTAGTATTGGAATGGGGTGTATATGGCTTTTTACTAGATAAATTCACAGCACTTTTGCGAGCATTACCTAAAAATATCCGTAAGTCTTGTGTGCCAGTACCGACTTATGCACAAGCTATATTTGAGTCTATAGATTTTGTGAGTGATAGGCTTAAACCTTTGAAGTCGGTATTAGCTAAGCATATTACTAGGATTGTCGGTTACCCAGTTGATGAAACTGTATGGCAAGATGAAGAGCTTGAAAAGCATTTGATTATGAATATAAAAGTAGTTGATGAAAAAGGAAAAGCTTTAGCTGTTAGTAAAGATCTAGCGAAATTGAAAAAGCAGTTTAAAACTGTAATCACTAAGCCAAGGTCTCAAGTAGAAGAAGTTATTTGCTACGATTGGCAATTTGGGGATATTCTAAAGACTAGCATTATAAAAGAATACGGTATAAAGGTGGAAGTTTATAATTGTCTTGAAGTTGTCAAAGATGGTGTAAAAATATCGTATAAAGCTACTGAAAAAGAGGCTGGCGATACGATGCGACAGGCTTTGATTAGATTGGTGAAGATTAAGCTAGCAACGAGTTTATCGAAGAAAATTCAAAAGAATGATTTGGCTAGTCTATCAACAGCTATAAAGCTAGATAACGCAAAAGATATGCTTATAGATAAAGCTATTGATATGAGTTTTTTTGATGATTTAAAACTACCCCGTCTTGCTACGCAAGCCACCCCTTCGTATCAAAGGGGAATTGATATTGCTCAAAATACTGCAAAGCAAACTAATGACAACATCATTATGGAATCTTCTAAAGCTAAGTATAAAGGGCAAAATAGTGAGATCCTGAATCAAGTTCAGGATGACGGTAATAGGTTTGGAAGTCTTTTAAACTCACCTGTGCATTCAAAAGATACTCGCCTACGTGGGCATGACAACTCTTCTGTCATTCCGGACGCCTATCCGGAATCTTCTGAAGCTAAGTATAAGAGGCAAAATAGTGAGATCCTGAACAACCATTCGACTCCGCTCAGGGGGCTTATTCACGATGGCAGAGTAGAGTGCTTATTATACTCGCAACAAGAATTTGAAATCTTTTATAAACGAGGGCTAGAAAGCTTTGATGCTAATAAAGCGAAGTTAGAAGTGTTGGTTGCAGAAATTTATAAACATAAAGCTAGTTTAGACAAAAAATTATCAGTAAAGAAAATCCCTCTAAGTCTTATAGAGCTATACGCAGATGTCAGAAAAGAGTTGGATAAGTTATTTGTTGATTTCTTGCAGTCGCCGATAATCTATTTAGAGAGATATAAATTTTATATACAAGCATTGGATAACCGTTTGGAAAAAGCAAAAACTAATTTACAACGAGATAGGGGTTATAAAATAGAGATAGAAAATCTTGAAAATAAGCTCAAAAAAGCAGTTACAAGTAAACACCTTGATAATGACTGCGATAGTGTTTCAAAAATTACATTTTTAATAAAAGAGTTGTGGGTATCTTGGTATTTTCAAAATGTAAAAACTATTGAGTCTGTATCATTTAAGAAAATAGCTAATTATATTTTACAGATATAGTTTGTCGATAGTCTATTTGCTATAATAGGGTAACAATTTTCTTATATTTTATTTTATGTCATTTCTATATGATAAACGATTATTTAATTTTTTAGTAATTATCTTTCTAAGTATAGTCACGGTGTATTGGACTTTTTATATTTTTAAACAACCTATTAATTACTATTTTTTAGCAGTAGTTATTTTTTCAAGGTGTATATTTTCTTTTGCTTTGCTTAGAGACTATATGGCAAGCTGGAGTAAATCAACTCAAAAGACTTTTTTGCGTAAGGTTTTTATTAATATTCCAGTATTTGTGATAGTTGCATTTGGATTCTATGATCATATAATATTCTCTCTTTTATTCTCAGAATTTTTATTTTATCTTTTATTGTTGAATTTTAGTGTTTATTTTTATTGGTATCTTACAAATAATCGCTCAGTTGAAAAGACAGAGACAGTGGTTATTTATGGAGCTGGAGCTGCGGGGTCCAAAATTGCTCAAGAGTTTGTGAGAACTAAATATAAAGTCTGTTATTTTGTTGATGATGCAATATCCCTACAGAAGTGTAGTATTGATGGTAAAAGGGTTTTGTCGAGGGAGCAGTTAAAGTTTAAGTTGCTGAAAAATAAGTTTGATATGCTTGTTATAGCTCTCCCTAGTATTGACAGTGTCGCTATTAAGCAAATTTATAAAGAGTTAGAAAAAGATTTCTCTCAAATCAAAATCATGCCATCTTTAGATGAAGTGCTTCAAGATGAAAGTTTTATGAATCAGCTTAAACCGGTGTCTCTATATGATTTATTAGCTCGGGATTCTAAAAATTTAGATAAAACGAGTGTTAGTGGATTTATTAAAGATAAGATTGTATTGATTACAGGTGCTGGTGGAAGTATTGGTTCTGAGATTGTTAGGCAGTGTATTAAATACAATGCTAAACAACTAATACTGCTAGATCATAGTGAGTTTAATCTATATAAGGTTGCAGAGGGAAATCAGCATAAAAACATTAAAAGTGTATTGACTTCAGTTTGTGATAGAAAAGAGCTTGAGAAAGTTTTTGCAAAATATAAACCTAATATGGTTTTTCATGCTGCTGCCTATAAGCATGTCCCATTAGTAGAGGAGAATATTTCAAAAGCGATAGAAAATAATATTATAGGAACTAAAAATACTATAGATACCGCGATTGCAAATAATGTTGGGTCATTTATTCTAATATCAACAGATAAGGCAGTACGCCCGACCAATGTAATGGGTGCGACAAAACGAGTATGTGAGCTTTATTTGCAAAATATTGATTCTAAAAATACAAAGTTAGCTGCAGTAAGATTCGGCAATGTACTTGGTAGTAGCGGTAGTGTGATACCTAAATTTGAAGAGCAAATCAAAAAAGGTGGACCGCTTACGGTCACTCATGATGAGATTACACGATACTTTATGCTGATACCCGAGGCTTGTGAATTAGTTCTTCAAGCTGGTGCAATTGCCAAAAAAGCAGAAATTTTCGTGCTGGATATGGGTAGGCCTGTGAAAATACTTGATCTGGCAAAGCAGTTTAAGAAACTATCTGGCAGAGAAGATGTACAGATAAAGATTACAGGTTTAAGACCTGGGGAAAAACTTTACGAAGAACTTTTGATTGATGAAAATGATATTCGTACAGACTATAAGGATATTTTTATAGGTAGAAAAACTTTTTATGATATTGATAAATTAAATATGGATATAGATAAGCTACTCATAACTGATGATTCTGTAAAACAACTTCAGAAAATCGTTCCTGAGTTTGATCATAGACCGTAGGGTTTTATATTTGCAAAATAATAAACTAACGACAGTAATGCTAACCACATATACACGTCATCCTGAACTTGATTCAGGACCTCAACTATAGGGTTGGTAGAAATATTCAAAATCACAACCTTGGATGCAAGGAGATTCCGGATCAAGCCCGGAAAGACAGCTACACCACGGGCCATCCTGAACTTGATTCAGGACCTCATATATAGTTTTTGGAATTGTTGATTTTTAGAGCTTATACAAACTGAAGGGAATAGCATTATAATTTATGAAAAAAGGATATGTGTATATACTTGCTAATAAACACAACACAGTTTTGTATATAGGTGTTACATCATCCCTAATTAAAAGAATATACGAACATAAAAATAAATTTGTTGATGGTTTTAGTAAAAAATACAATCTTGATAAGCTGGTCTATTTTGAGTGTCATGAAAGCATCTTAGATGCAATATCGAGAGAGAAACAACTCAAAAACTGGCACAGATCATCGAAGTTTGACTTGATAGAAAAGAAAAACCCACTATTCATTGACTTGTATGGCGGTCTATAGTCATCCTGAACTTGATTCAGGACCTCAACTATAGGGTTGGTAGAAATATTCAAAATCGCAACCTTGGATGCAAGGAG
>JBLFYO010000039.1:0-15311 GCA_047609165.1 Francisella sp. | reverse complement strand
TTTACGTTTGTAGCCGGATTCAAATAATGAAATAGCTCTATCTCTCAAATCTTGACTATATGCTCTCATAAAATAGAAAACAGTATATACAATTTTGTTGAATAAATCTCCTTCAAATTAGCTATATTACTATTATTTGGATAGCAACAATGTCTCTATCAAAACAATGTGTTAATGAGCTTACACATAACGGTATAAAACCTCAGTATTCATTTGCTCAAGCTAGAAAGCTACTTATAGATCGATATAATAAACTGCGAGTTTGTAAAAATGACACAAACCTGCAAAAAAATAACAAAGCTTTATAGCTAAACCTCATTATAAAGTTAGCCGCCTGACGAAAATAGGGAAAGTTTAGATTTTCAATATACACTTTGAATTTCTTGATTTTATTAATTTCTTTTATTGCGGTAATTGAATCCTGAAGCTGATCTAGCCTAATCACTGCCGTATCAGAGTTCCCTCTCCATAAATGCCATTTTACTCGTAAGAACTTACTTTTTAACTTCTCTGGCAGTGAAATTTTTTGCATTTTCATAGAAATATGAAACCAGTCAAGGATGCATACCATACTGCCGCAAAGAGGCTTATATTAGATGACAACTAGGATTGCCGGTATGTGTTAAGCTATATTTCTGAACAAATTTACACAATTTAAAGGAAGTATTGCTGGTAAACAAATCACAAACCAACAGGTAAAGCTATACATGGAATAGCTGTGCCAACAGACTCTGTGCTTTTTTTATACGATCATGATTATTGATCTTACGTTCTGTATTTGAAAACAAATCAAGAAGGATTTCAGATTCTCTATAACTATGTTTCGTACCCAATTTAGCTTGAATTTTGACAAGTTCACCAGTAATAGTGGTACCAAGTAAGGTATTGATCGTAGATGGAATTTTATGCTTACACTCTGGGCAGCGTAGCCGTTGCAAATACACCGTATGATCTGTAAAAACATCGTGAAGAGGTGAGCCTTGCATACCAGCCTTGATAACTGTCAGTAACGAGAGTCATATTGTCTTCTAACACATGGTCTTGTACTCTTTTCATGATTCCAAGTTGATTACTTATACCAAGTGAGATATCTAAACTACTAGTGGGCTTGATAACCTCTAAATCAAATACAGTAGATTCTCTTAATATTTCCTTGGATGTTGACTCATATATTTGTGACAATAACTTTACAATAGATAAACATATTACTTCTCAGATGAATTAAGCTGTAAAAATAGTAACATGTATTTCTTATAGCATAAACCGCCGTGAGTTACACTTCCTACTTCGACTACGCTTAGCAAACGAATTCAGCATTAAGTAGTTTTTGATGATTTATGGGGTGATTCATTATGGTTTGAATAAGATTAGAAAATATATTAAAAGAGATTTTACATTTGCTCTATAGCTTGAGAATCACTGTTTTCATCACATTTCACACCGAAGTCTAAATCCGTTCTTCTATCTAAGTAGTAAGCTTTTTCAGATGCTTTATACATGCAAGAATCATTTAAACCATCAGTACAAAAATCATCATAGTGCTGAGTTGGTTCAGATGCTGGTTTTAATTTACCATAGCTAACTACACAGATTTGATCTTGTTGTACATCTTTTGATAATAAATATTTATTAACAGCATCTGCACGGTTTTGACCAAGATTGAAGTTATACTTGTCACTACCTCTAGGGTCAGTATTACCAGAAAGCTTGATTGGCTGCTCTGTATGAGCTATTAAATAATCTGCTGTTTTATCAAGACATGCTTTTGCTTCATCTGTAAGTTTATTACTATCAAAACCAAAGTATACTGATCTACAGTTTATGTTCATAAGTTCTTCTTTCATTTTAGCAACTTCATCTGAGCTTAAATTATCTGAACCAAAGATTTGTGAAGACATTTCTAAAGCTTCAGAGCTATCTACACCAGCGTATTTTTCTTTTATAAGATCACTATTGTCTGGTCTTGTGCTTGAGCAACTTGCTAAAGCTATAAGTGAACCTGCCGCTATTAAGCCTAAAAGTCTCTTTTGCATCATCTTATTAACTCCGTTTTTTTATTTAAGTAACATTATCAAAATTTGTAGTATCATAATTACCGCCATCATCAGCGTACGACCCACCATAATCATCCATAGACTCAAGAGTGTCTATCGTATTGGGCCCAGATTCACTAAGAGATGAGCCATCAAGACTTGCATCTGCATCTGGCATCATATCAGGACCTTTATACCAAGCACAGCTTGATATTCCTATTGCGATCAAAATCAAAATTGAGAGTCTGTTTATAATTTTCATATCTATATCCTAAAAATTTTTCGGTGACCAACTTGGCGATTGAATAAGTGTATTGCTATCATCAATATTTATCACACTAAAGTGATTATCTGAATCAAATGATACCATATCTAAAGAATTATAACCCTTAGAGTTTGTTGAAATATACGCAATCATATCACCAAATGGAGATACTGTTGGCGAAGTATCAGACTTACCATTTGTTATGATATTCATATCACTTGTAGCCATATTGAAACTTGCTATTTTAGTACCTTTTACACTAGGTTGTTGATACATAAAGACTATATTGTCACCATCTGGAGTGTAATTTGGTTCATACCCTTGGTATATTTTACTGCTAAGTCGTGAAGATTCAGGATACTTACTATCTACAGGTGCCACATAGATATTTGGCCTACCACTTCTATCTGAAGTAAATATCACACTCTTACCATTTGGTGAAAACTTAGGAGCTGTATTTATACCATTTATAGTCAATTGCTTTAGGGATTTATTAGCCAAAGTCATGATATAAATATTTGTCTGATCTGAATATCCTTTTGATAGTGCCAATGCAATTTTATCACCATTTGGAGAGTACGCTGCAGCACTATTAATACCTTTATAATTTGATATTCTAGTAACTTCTGCTGTGCCAATATCAAGTTTATATACAGCCATACTACCACCACTATAACTAGAGTAAACTATATACTTACCGTCATTTGACCAAGACGGTGTAGCTATAGGATTATCTTTTTGCCTAAGTACTGTGTGCTTGTTGTAACCGTCGTAATCAGAAATAACCAGCTCGTAAGTTCTGCCCGCTCTTGCATAAGGATTTGTAACTCTTACAAAAGTCATTTTTGTCAAGAAGAAGCCTTGCTCTTCTGTAAGTTTTTTATATACATAGTTAGAAATCTTATGAGCCAATGCTCTTTTTAAAGATACATTGATGTTTTTATAAGTTATCGATTGTATATAAGCATTATCATTTCTTTTAAGAATTTGTACTTCTACACTATAGTTATTGTATGAGTTTTTTGTATACTTTGTATAGACCACATAATCTGCTTTGATGTTTTTCCATGGCATACTTTGCTTTTGAGTTATTTCATACTTTATCGGAGCACTACCTTTAAGCTTAGCATTTTGATTAAGATCATTATCAATAACAGAGTTTACATCTTGAGGAAACTGATCAACCACATCGTTTGAAACAACTGCTACCAATGGTTTTTGGATCACGCCAGTTGTGACTTGTGCTACTAATTCAGCATATGTATTTGACACTAGAAATATTAATATCAAAATGCTAGCAATGATCTTTTTCATATTACCTCTCATTTATTTTTGGCTAAATATAAAGCTTATATTCTCACTTTGAACAGTTTGCCTTGCTATGTTGTTTGTTAGCGTCGGTGGCGTAGTATTTTTGATCGCATCTATAAGTGATTGATCACACATATAATTACCAGATGTACCTGTTAGCTTCATAAACTGACCATTTTTTATAATCGCCCTTGGGAAATTGTAAATTCCTCGGCAAGAGTCTTTGATCCAGTTTGAACCGACACGATCTTGGTATTGCGATATATAACTTGAAATTGCAGATTGTGCTTGAGTTTGCTCTACTTGCTTTCTTGCTGCTTCTTTAGCTTTTGCCAACCTTTCATCACGAGCCTTATTCTCAGCATTTTTCTTAGCTTTGCGTTTTTGCTCTTTTTCAAGCTTCTTTTTATCTTCTAATTTCTTCTGTTCATCTTGCTTAATCTTTTTTTCTTTTTCAGCATGCACCTTCTTTTGGTCTTCTAATTTCTGTTGCTCTTTTCGCTTAGTATCTTCTAGAACTTTTTTCTGCTCTTCAAGTCTTGCTTTACGCTCGGCTTCAGCTTTTGCTCGTTCTTGCTCCTTTACTCGCTCATTAGCTTTTATTACTGCCTTTTCACGCGCTTTTTTAAGATCTTCTCGAGCTTGCTTCACTTCTTCTCTAGCATGTCGCTTTTCTTCGCGATTGTGCTCGTAAGCTGTAAGTTGCTTGTTCAAATCTTGACTAGATATAGAAGTCGCATCTATAACTTGCATCTTTTTACTTTTATTTATCTGTGCTTCTAGCGTTATATTTGAATCAAAACGCAAATTGCTTATAACTGACAGCATATACAAAAAGACTATTATACCCACATGAATAAGTATAGCCTTTGCTATATAGGGATTTTCATTGACTTGTTTTTTGCAGTAATTAAGCGTATTTTGGTAATGATAATTAAGATTTGCCATCTTCAGTGACTAGCCCCACTTTATCAACACCTGCTTTCTGAATAAGAGCCATTGCTTTCACAACCTTACCATAATTGGCTTGGCTATCACCTCTTACATAGACAGGTTTCCCTAAATTCTGTTTTGATAAATCAATCACCACTTGGCTTAACTGATCAGCACTTAAAGGTATTTTAGGATCATCAATCCCTTGATTTACAAAGTATTCACCCTCTTTATTTACAGTTACAACTATCGGCTTACTGCCATTTGATGGGATTTTTTCAGAAGTTGCCCTCGGTAAATCAACCTTTACACCTTGTGTCAAGATTGGTGTTGTAATCATAAATATAACCAAAAGAACTAACATAACATCAATGTATGGAACTACATTAATTGCCACCATAGGTCTTTTCTTTACAAACGACTTTCTTTTATTTCTTGCCATAATTTATAAGCTCTTATTGATAGCTTTCTTGGCTATGTTGCTTCATTTGCTCTTTATGAGCTTCTTTCAACAGGAGTATACACAAGTCATCTTGGAACGACTCATAACTTGCAAGAATATCATCTATCTTAGTTGATATCATACTATGACCAACTACTGCAGGAATTGCCACAAACAAACCCAAAGCTGTCGCGATAAGAGCTTCAGCAATATGAGGTGCTACTACCGAAATAGTCGCCTGCTCAACACCACCTAAAGCACTAAATGATGACATAATACCCCATACAGTACCAACAAGCCCAATATACGGAGCTATCGAACCAATAGTTGAGAGTACAGAAAGTTTTCTTTCTAAATCTCTAGCTTCTTGAGATATCGCAATACTTGCTGTTCTCTCCATACCTTCCAGTATAGTTTCACCTTTCAAGATACCTGTATCCTTTAAGTTGTTAAACTCTTTTAACGCGGAGCAGAATATCACCGACTTACCAAAGATATTCTCTTTGTGCTGAAGGTAGTACTCATAAAGTTTTTGAATATGATGTCCAGCCCAAAAAAGCTTATCAAACTTAGCCTGTTCATCTCTATACTTTTTCACTCGATTATTCATCTCAACCATAATTGCCCATGAATATATCGACATCACAACTAAAAATAGCATTATTAGCTGTACGGTGAAATTAGCATGCCATACTAGCTGAAACAGGGACATAGAGTTATCTTGCATAATTAATCCTAAAAATTTATATTTATTTTCCACACATAGCTATCACATTATAGCAAACTAGTCGCAATTATAAACTCTTCAAAACGATATATTTTTGATAATGATAGTAAAATATAATTGTAGTGACAATATAAAGCAAAAAATTCATTGGGCATATCGTAAATTTTTTTTGTAACCTATAGTGGTCAAAATGCGACTTTTCTTCTATCCAAATCCACTCCACCAATTATACGCTCAAGAAAGTAATATCTAAAAATGAAAATCATCCTGCTACGGCTTAACCGTAGTATCTATCTATAATTCACCAAGTATTTTAAAGATCCCTGATCGGCGCCCGGAAATTCAGGTATCATTTACCTACAAAATACTAAACTAACTCGCCTGCAATATCTTTTTTAATCAGCATATTCATATATATACTTAGATGTATACACAACGAAAACCGAAATCAAATACCCTATTGATAATCCCAATACGCTGTAGCCACTAAGTAGATATGAAAACAGTATTACCATAAAAATAAACAACAAGCTATTTATAATCTCAAAAGTGATAAAATAAATATAGTTTCTATTCAGGGTCTTTCTCAACCCCAGACAATCCTTATTACCAATCAATACTGCTATCTTAGGCAGAAAAACAACATACATAATTCTAATTATGACTTTTTCAAAAAATAATGACAGCATAATAATCAAAGAGAAAACCCCTACCTTTGCTTCATCTTTTAAAAATAACTCTGACAAGATAATACTTATATCAGCAATTGAACGAGTAACTATTGAAAACAACATTGAAACTGAGCCTACTTTGAACCAATAGACTTATAATACCCCACGAAATCACAACCACGAAGATAGCCGCTCGAGAATTATCAAGGAAACCGTGTTTTAGTCAAGTGATGATAAAACAACTAAAAATACATCAACAACAACATTGAAAGTATTTCTATGAATAACAACTTTGAAATTTTAAACAAAATCACTCCGATGGATTTAATTCATTAATCAGTCTTGCATATAAATAAGATATCTCAGGGAGTTTTTTTTTGCTATTATAAAATAACAAAACAAAAAACCTTTAAGTGTCTAAAGTATGAAAAAGACAATACTAATTATTGCAGCTTTTGCGTTTACCACATTGGCTTCTTGCACAACTTCTCAAGGAGATTCTTTTGGCTATACCACTCCACCTCCCACACAACAAGACATGGATTCAAATGAGGCTGGAGCTCTTCAACAACCAGGCGGGGTTGTTGCCGGCATTGAAAGCGAAGATGGAAACCCAAACGATAATTCAGATTTCACCATTAGAGAATAATATCAATATATGTTGCGATTGGTATAAAACTAAGATTCTGCGTCGACTATTTTTTTACCATCTACCTCTGACGGTTCATTAAGATCGCCAAGCTTTGATTTGTTTTTATTTCTAAAGTAAGCTACAGGACCAGATAGTGCATAACCCATCATAAGAACATATAAAAGTTTTTCAGGCATTGTAAATAACATCAAAATAATTCCAATAAAACAAATTACATAAATTCTACTAATATTGCCCTGACCATCACTATCCTTGAAACTTCTAAACTTAATATCACTAATCATCACAAAAGCAAGATACAGCGATGTAAATACAGTTAGACTCACCATAATAAAATCATAATTACCAATAAACGTCTTTTGACCCAACCAAATAAGCCCCGAAATAGCAACAGCTCCAGCTGGACATGGCATACCATAAAAATATTTTTTTCTTTCAATTTCACAATCTTTTGCAATATTTCCCATCGGCATAGTATCAAACTTAGCAAGCCTTAAAGCCACTGCCAACAAATACAAAAAAGCTATAGCTGCACCTATTGGACCAAGCTGATGTAAACTCCAGAAGTACATTACTAAAGCTGGTGTTGCTCCAAATGAAACCACATCCGCAAGGCTATCTAAAGCTGCTCCAAATTCTGTTTGAGTATGCGTATATCTAGCAATTTTACCATCAAAAGCATCGGCAAATGCTGCTAATAGCATATAAACCGCACATGATACAAACCTACCTTGAAAAGCCGAAATAATAGCCAAAAATGCAAACAATAAGCTAGCACTAGTAAATAAGCTAGGGAGTACATACTTTGACTTTTTCATATCAATATTTTCTAATAACCACATATTTAATATCCTTTTATTTTAATAACTGATGTTAATAAATCAGGTCTTAATTTCTTTGCTTCACGAAGGTATATATGATTGATATCACCTTGCTGTTTTGCTGTATTGTAAGTCAACATCACTCTAATGCAAAGAGCTAAAGCATTATCACAGCTCATTTGTTGACAATCTAATAAAGGTATCGAGGTCAGACCAATCTCTCTAGCTGCAACTGCTGGAAATTCTGAGCTAATATCATCGGTTACTGTAAACACTATATTTACAACATCTGCATGATTAACACTATTTTGCTTAATAATTTCATTTAGCAATTCAGCTGTTGCTTCAAGCACTTCATTACGACTGTCTAAACTAATTGTAGTTGCACCTCTTATAGACCTTTGCATAAATTCTATACCTTTTTTATTAGTTTTTGTTTAAGCAATCTAGGTAATGGAAAATATACTTCTTCTTTTATCCCTTCAAAATCCTCTACTTCAACATTACCATCACATACACTCGAGATTTTGCTGATAATATCTTGCACTAGATACTCTGGAGCAGACGCTCCTGCACTTACACCGCAGACTTTCTTACCATTAAACCACGATTTATTTATCTCAACAGGATTATCCACCAAATAAGAGTCCATTCCCTCCAAACTTGCAAGCTCTTTCAGTCTATTTGAGTTTGAACTATTTTGTGAACCTACAACAACTAGCACATCAATATGCTCTAGCATAGCTTTTATAGCTGTTTGACGATTTTGTGTTGCATAACAGATATCTTCTTTTTTAGGACCTTTTATTGCAGAAAATTTTTGCTTTAAAGCATCAATAATGCCTTGAGTCTCATCAACTGAAAGAGTGGTTTGCGTCGCAAAATATAGATTTTGAGAATCTTTAACATCAAGCTTAGCAACATCATCTTCACTTTCAACAAGATAGATAGCTCCTTTTTCACTACGATATTGACCCATAGTACCTTGTACTTCCGGGTGACCTTTATGACCTATAAGTACACATTCAGCATCATTGTTACTAGCTTGCCTTACACCCCTATGTACTTTAGTTACAAGTGGGCAAGTAGCATCATATAATACAAGATTTTTCTTTATTGCTTCACTCTCAACTTTCAAAGAAACACCATGAGCACTAAATATACATACAGAATCATCAGGCACTTCATCTATCTCTTTGACAAAAGTTACACCTTTTTTCTTTAGAGAGTCAACTACTGCCTTGTTATGCACAACTTCATGGCGTACATATACAGGAGATTTTTCGACTTCCAAAACTTTTTCTACAGTTTCAACTGCTCGGCTTACACCTGCACAAAACCCTCTAGGATTAGCTAGTAATATCTTCACTCAAATCTTCCTCTTTTGTCGAGATACCAAGTACTTTTGCTTCAAAAACTATTATCTGACCAGATAACGGGTGATTAAAGTCAATAGTCACATCATAATCATCAAAATCAGTAACAATTCCAGGTAGCTTAGTACCATCTTTTTGACTAAATGAAACAATCAAGCCTTCTTCAAGCTCCATATCTTTAAACCTTTTTTTAGGTACAGAATAAATATTTGCAGGATGCCTTTCACCAAAAGCCTCTTCTGGCAAAAGCACTACTCGTTTGCTATCACCAACTTGCGACTCTAGCAACTCTTGCTCAACCTTACCTGTAAAACACCCTTGTCCCATTTGAAAAACAAACGGTTTACCATAATTTTCAGTATCTTCAGCTATAGAACCATCTTTCATTCTAAATTTAAAGTGTATTTTGACAAAACTATTTGCAGCTATTTTCATATTGGCTTTTTGTTATATAAATATTTGTAATTAAGATACCATATTTGTAGTCGTGAGTCATCCGATACATGACGGAAGTCAAAATACATAATTTATATTAAAGGGTTTTTGAATAGCAAAGACAAAACCCATACTTTGATTTCTGTCATATATACAGCCTCAAAAACTAAATTTCGTAGCACTTATTTTAAAAAACAAATACAAAGACTACTCTAGTTACAAACTTTATAGTAAAATCAATCCAATAGTAAATCCCAAAATTTATAAAAAATGAAAAAGTACCAATATCTTTTTGCAAGCCTAGCAATAGTTTTTTTTCTATCAAGTTGTAACACTCTTGGTAAGAAAAAAGAAGATAAGCCATCATCACTCCCAACTTTAGAGCCATGCTCTGAGAACCTGCTCAATGCAAACCAATCTTTTATTTGTATTAAAGAACAAAAAGGTCCTGATCTAATTGAAACAAACATTAAGTTTGAAACAAATAGTTTTACTTTAAACCAGCAAGCAAAGGAAGTCTTAGGTAGGCTTTACGCCTATATAAGGATAAATGGAAATTCCGATTTCACTATCCGTGGTTATTCTGGGAAAATAGATTCAAAACTTATCCAAGATCCAAAACTACTAGTAGAACATGATATCCGCCTATCTGAAAATAGAGCTATTAGTGTAAGAGACTATTTTGCCGATGAAAATCTAGATACTAAAAATATCTCCATCAAAGCTCTTGGCTACCAAGACCCAATAGCTCCAAATGATTCTAATGCTCACAGAGCACTTAATCAAAGGGTTGAAATAACTGTCAAAAGCAGACTTTTAGAACAGATTGATAATATTGAAAGTCAACTTAGGCATGTTAGGCTGGCAAATTACACTAAGTTTTTTTCAAATGTGTTTTTACTAAACACAGAGCAAGTCGACGATACTGCACAGATTTATGATAGTCAGGAAAAGAGACCAACTTTAGGTGTTGATTTCAAAATATTTGCTAGTAAACAATACCCTGTAAAAGATGATGGTATACAATCATTCAATATAATATCTAAACCAAAACCTTTAGAATCATTCAATAGTGATACTAAAGTTTACAAAATTGGTACTGCTAAATATGACTACACATTTAAAGGAATTACGGCTCTTACAATAACGAACCTATCTCGTGAAGCCAATGTCGGGGACTTCGTAATACCGAATGACCTAGTATCTAAACCTCTCCCAGAGAACTCTTTTAGAATGACAAGTAAAATCACTGCAAATGTAATGGAGGATGTAATAAATACAAATACTTTCTCTGCTAGCTACAATAGTATTTTACTAAATAAAGGAGCTGCTAGCGATCTAAAATTAGGTGCTGAAGTAATTATCTATGAGCCTGAATCTAGAACCGATGGTTTCCCTGTACCTCCAAAATATGCAGGTTACGGGTTTGTATATCGTCAATCAGATAATTACTCAATAGCCTTAATTGTCAATTCTGTACGAGAAATTAGTAAAAATTCAATGGCTACAACTATTTTATAAATGAACACAAAAACTAAAGAAGCTTTAATTCTCTCTCTAGCTCCTCATTTTAGCAAAATCAAATTCAAGAATGCTCTTGAAGCTAGTTTGGATATTGGTGAGATAATAGCTAAACCAAGTAGTTTTAAAAAATCGCTTTCTCTTCGTGAGGAAACGATAAGATATCTTGAAGAAAAAAATTATAATGAACCTCTTGAGAAAATATCTAAATGGATAAAAAGTCCTAATCACTCTATCGTCTGCTATTTTGATGATAACTATCCATATAGTCTAAAACAAATATCTGATCCTCCTATACTACTGTACTGCGTAGGCGATACAAATCTTTTGGCCTCAAATCAACTTGCTATTGTTGGCTCAAGAAATTACTCAACCTATGGTCGTAATGTGACGGATAAAATCATAACTGAGCTTGCGGATTCAAATCTTACCATTACAAGTGGGCTAGCTTTTGGCATAGATACTTTAGCACATGAATTTTCTCTAAAAAACAACCTCAAAACTATAGCTGTGATTGGTACCGGTATCAATATTGTCTACCCAGCTAGCAACAGAGCATTATATGAGAAAATAGCAAAAAATGGGCTTATAGTCTCAGAATTCCCAATTGGAACAAAACCACTTCGCCATAACTTTCCGCTTAGAAATAGACTCATAAGTGGACTATCAAAAGGCGTACTTGTAATAGAAGCAGCTAGTAAAAGTGGTTCATTAATAACTGCTAAACTAGCTCTTGACCAAAATAAAGAAGTATTTGCTATACCTGGAAGTATCTTTAATTCTACTAGCCAAGGCTGTAACGACCTAATAAACCAAGGTGCTAAACTTGTCCGAAGTGCTGATGATATTATGGAGGAGCTACTCATTGACAGCTCTTCTCAATCACACACTACAGCAATTACTCCTATAAAAGACTTAAACCTCGAACCTAAGCAACTACTTGTTTATGAAAGTATCTCAGACAGCCTAACAACTATTGATAAAATAGTGAATATAACAGCTCTTAACTACTCAAAAATCACAGAGATACTTTTTGACCTTGAAATGCAAAATCTTATTCAATCTATAGCAGGCGGTTATACTAAACTGTAAATTATGATAGCTTTTATCAGTAAAAGCATTTAGAATAGTCTTTTTCTAAAAGAAGTATTCACAGCAATGAAAAAATACTTAGATAATTTCTTTGGTCTCACTGAAAATAATTCCACATTCAAAAAAGAACTTCTTGGTGCTTTAGCATCATTCTTAGCTATTTCTTATATTATAGTACTAAACCCAAAGATACTCTCAACTGTAGGAATGCCCACCAATGCTTTAGTTACTAGCACTATATTGATATCTGCTTTTGGTAGCATCCTGATGGGACTTACAACTCGCAACCCTTTTGTAATTGCTCCAGCTATGGGCATGAATATATTCTTTGCCTTTACCGCTGTCAAAGTCTACCACCTGCCATGGCAAGTAGTTTTAGGAGCTACATTTTGGTCGGGGGTGATTTTTAGTATTTTAGTGATTTTGAATATCCGCACAAAAATCATGCTGAGCCTACCAAACTGTATCAAAAAATCATTGGGAGCAGGTATAGGGCTTTTTGTGGCTTATATTGGCTTTATAAACAGCGGTTTCATTACTACTAGCGAAGGGATGCTTACTCTTGCAAATTTTGATTTACATCGTGGTGTTTTCATTATCTGCCTAATGGTACTTTTAGTGTTATTTATTAAAAAAACCCCTGCTTCAATCATAATTATGATAGTAGTTGGATATGTGCTATCTCTAATTCTTGGCTATATTTATAATCAAGAGTTGATTACTGTGCCTAGTCACTTTATTACCTCTCCAGACTTCTCTCTAATTGGAAAGGTAGACTTTATTGGTGGTGCTAAATTTGCTGTACTACCGACTATCTTTACCTTTTGTTTTTTGAGCATCTTTGATGGTACTGGTACGATAGCAGGTCTTTATGTTGAAATGGAAAAGAATCAAGCTTTACCAAATAAAGGAATAAAAAAGACTTTTATTGTCGATGCTATTAGTGCGACAGCTTCAGGTATAATAGGCTCAAGCCCTACCACTGTAGTTATAGAATCTGGTGTTGGTATAGCACAAGGTGGTCGCACTGGTTTAACTGCTGTTTTCGCTGGGCTAATGTTTTTACCATTTCTTTTTCTATCACCTCTTATAAACTCTATCCCGATAGAAGTCATTTCACCTGCTCTAGTACTGATCGGCATTATGATGATGCAACAAGTTGCCAAAGTTGATTGGAGTGATTTTGTACAAGCTACACCTGCTTTTTTCACCATAATTATGATGACACTATCATCGTCAATATCTGTAGGGATAGCAAGCGGGATACTCGTATGGTTTATAATCTCATTATTTTGCAATCGTAAGGAATTAAACTTAACAGCTAGCATTATTACAGTTTTTTGCTTGATAATGTTTCTACATGCCATTAATATGTTCTAAACACCAATCAACACTATAAAAGGATTTATAATGACAAACAAAAATACAAATAAAGACACTCATAAAATAAAAGATTTCTTTTTAAAATTTATCAGCTTTGAACACTTCATTACACCTAATATAGTTACATTTATATTTTGGCTTATAACAGCTTGTGTAGTTTTAAGCGGACTATATACAATGATAGCTGCTTTTAATTATGATGGCGGACTAATGATATTTATATACGGCTTAATCAAAACAATACTTGGAGTACTGTTTACCAAAGTCTCTTGTGAGATGCTAATTGTGCTTTTCAAAATAAATGATAGCCTTATACAAATAGCAAAAAATACTAAAAAAGAATAATTCTATTATCCCCATCTCTCTTCGTACTCTTTTTTATTCCAACCAGTACGAGCAAAATTACCGTCAACTACAAGTGGTCTCTTAAAAAGTAAAGCATCTGTAACTAAAAGCTTAAATGCCTCTTCTTCAGAAAGATTCTCAAATTTTTCTTTTAAGCCCATTTCAGTAAAAAGCTTACCGTTTGAGTTAAATAAATCGATAGTCTCAAAACCACCTATTTCTTTAATTTGTTGCATTTCTTGCCAGCTAGGCTTTTCTTTTCGAAGGTTCATATACTCAACTTTTTTATATTTTTCTTCAAAAAACTTAAGGGCATTACGCACACTAGTACAGTTATTTATACCAAAAACTCTTATCATAATATTTATTCCTTATTCAAGATGAATTTTGTCATGTTTATATGCATCTAATATTACATCGATCTCTTCTTTAACAACTTTATTTGATAAGTTAGGTAAACCATCTAAATCAAAAAACTTTACTTCATTAACCTCAAAATTAGGATTATTCTTACCACCAATAATTTCGCCTACAAATACAATACTATAAACATTGTAAATCTCACTTTGTGTGTATTTGTTTCTATCTATCAAAGCTAGCAATCTTGTAACTTTTATATCATAACCAGTCTCTTCCTTGACCTCTTTGATGGCAGTCTCAACAGGCGATAAATCCACATCGCACCAACCACCAGGGAGAGTCCATTTATCTGGAGTGTCTGCATCTTGAGCCATGAGTAATTTCTCATCTTTCATTATAACTACTCGTACACAAGGCTGAGGTGTTGGGTAGTAAGTATCTTGATAGATATTGTAAGGCTGAACTTCTAAGTTAATATACTCATGCAACATTGTAGAACTAAGCTCTAAAAGCTCATGGTAGTTATCTAAAGCATACGAACACTTTGAAAAAGTCACCCCCGTATGAGATATAGCATTTACTTTTTTGATAAATTCAAAAATCTTATCTTGATTCATAAGCTATTGCGATTTATCAGCAGGCTTAGATGATACACTTCCATCGCTAATTAAATTAGTATTTTTGTCTCTGTTTTTTATTACAGTAAAAATAACAATTCCAATAACTGATACTGCCAGCACTACAAAAAATATTTGTGTAAATAAAAAAACTGCTTGTTGCATGATATTATTCCTGTTTATTTTTTCTCAAAGGTATGTCAAAGTATACTGTCGCCCTTTGTCAATACCAGTTATAAATATATTTATATTCCAAACCTCTAAGCTGCTTGTAGTAACACTTCTCTAGCATTATAACACTTATCAGATGCGCAATTATAATATGCT
>JBLFYO010000038.1:0-15408 GCA_047609165.1 Francisella sp. | reverse complement strand
GAAAATGGAGTGTATCTTGCACCATCGTCCTATGAAGCTGGTTTTATATCTATAGCTCATAGTGATGAAGATATTCAAAAAACTGTAGATCTGGCAAAAGTATTTTTTCATGAGAATAGTTAATACTTTGATTATTTACTGATCTTATGGGTTTTTGATTTTTTCCTAAATTTTGTAATCATCTTTGTGGTGGACAAGTCTCGACTTGTCCACCACAAAAAAGTCAGTACTAACTATCTGTGATAAAACTATATTTAGGAGATCCCCAGACAAGCTGAGGAATCCATGCTATTTTTATAGTGCTTGGCTATAGATACAGCTTATATTCCAAAAATATTTTCCAAAGCAGCATTTATATTTATACTCAAAAAAGTCTTTGTATAGTTAGTCTGATCTAAAGAGGTCGCACCATAGATACACACATAGTTTTGAATATTATCTATATAGTCATTATCATAAGGATTTATCGCAGCTATATTTATAGTTTTAGTAGGGTTGATGGCTGTGAGATTACTATAGATTTCACTAAATTTCCTAAGGTTTGCGGAGACTAAAATCACGAGGTCGGCTGATTTAAGTAAACTATCTGAAGCATTCTCAATAGTCTCTGAAATAACTTCAATCGTTAAGTTTTTTGATTGGCTCATAGTATCTAAATGATTATTAAAATCTTTCAAACGATCCTCATCATTATCTACTATGACAATCTTTTGATTATTTTTTAGAGCAAATGGTATCAAACCTTTATTTTTAATAATACTAGTACTTTGTTTAGCAATATCAAATGCTACTTGTTTATGTTTGCAACAATTGATTACTTTGTTTGCAAAATCTATCTGCTCATCTAAGCTATGAGTGTAGAGTAGTCTTTTCTCTAATTTATGCTGTTTTTTATAAGCTATAATCTTGTCGTAGGCAGTATCTACAGCTTTGGTGAAGTTTTTATTTTCTATATACTCTTTTTCAAGTGTAGTAAACAATTTTTCAAGCTTATAAATATCCTCCTCACACCAAACTCTCACAGGCATAAGCACTACATCTACACCTGCATAGATAGCCACCTTGGTAGCCTCTATCTCACCAAAATGAGTAGCAATTGCTTTCATGTCCATAGCATCAGATACAACTAAGCCTTTAAAACCCATATCTTCTTTTAAAAGCTTGGTTATGATTTTATGGGATAAAGTTGCTGGTAAATATAATTTTTCACCAGTAGCGATGGATGTATGTTGGGTATCATCAAGTTTTGGCATGCTAATGTGAGCTGTCATAACCATATCATAGTCATTTGCAAGTTTACGAAAGGGTGCAAGTTCAACTTTTTCAAGCTCATCAAGGCTTTTATCTAAAGTCACCGCACTGTGATGACTATCTAAAGATGTATCACCATGACCAGGAAAATGTTTCACGCAAGATATAACGCTAGCATCAGCTAGACCTTTGAGGGATTCTTTAGCGTATTGCGTAACAACAACGGGGTCATCAGAATAGGAGCGAACTCCAATGATAGGATTATTCTTATTTGAATTAACATCTATAACAGGTGCAAAATTAGTATTTATACCAAGACTATATAGTTCGTCACCAATAAGCTTAGACATTGTGTAGGCATTTGTAGGGTTATTTGTAGCTGTAATTGCCATATTGCCACAACCACTAGTACCTTGCTTTAGCCTATGTACACGACCACCTTCTTGATCTGTACCAAAAAATAAAGGAGTATCTATACTAGCTTGTAACTCTCTTAGTAGGGATATTGTTTGCTGATTATTCTCGATATTTTCTTTAAATAGAATAAATCCACCGAGATTGTACTTTTTAAATAACTCACAAACAGTTTGATTGGATTTGGTAAATGCGATAGGCTTACCATTAGAATCTTCGCCCCAATAACGAAAATCCAGCATAAATAGTTGACCAAGTTTTTGTGTTATCTTTGACATATAGTTTTACATGCCCCAGCCATGGCTTACTAATAGCTTCTGACCAGTTAAAGCATTTGTTTTAAATCCTGCAAAAAATACAGCTGTATCTGCAACGTCTTGAATAGTTGTAAATTCACCATCTACAGTATTGCCAAGCATGATATTTTTTACAACTTCTTCTTCGGATATATTAAGTGTTTTTGCTTGCTCTGGAATTTGTTTTTCAACTAATGAAGTAAGTACAAATCCAGGACCAATTAGGTTTGACGAGATATTATGCTCAGCACCTTCTTTTGCTAAAGCTCTTACAAACCCAAGTTGAGCGTGTTTTGCTGCTATATAAGCAGCTTTGTTTTTAGAAGACATCACTGAATGTATAGATCCTATCACAATAATTCTGCCACCAGTTTTGAGCTCTATCATGTGCTTCATTGCTGCTTGGGTAACTATAAAAGTACCAGTCATGTGGACATCAAATACTTTTTTCCAATCTGAAACTCTAAAGTCAACTATTGATGAGATTATTTGAATACCAGCATTATTAATAACTGTATCAATCCTACCAAAAGTTAATACAACTTTATCAATAGCTGTATTAACTTGGTTTTCTTTGGTGACATCCATCTCTACTGCTAGAGTTGCTACATTGAAATTATTAGCAAGTTCATTGGCTACGATTTGTGATTTTTGTAAATCTAAATCTGCAATTACAACTTTAGCACCTTGCTTAGCAAATTCATTTGCCATACCAAGCCCAAGACCGGATGCCGCTCCTGTGATAACTACTATTTTATTTTTTACTGACATAGTATATTCCTTTTGATTTTGTGTGACTTATATAATATTTGTACAGAAGAAGTATTGTAGAACTTTTAATAAATCAATGTGAGAACGCTAAAAATATAGAAACTACAGAAACATTAATTATATCAATGAATAATGCACAGACTAAAGGTAATACTACAAATGATATCGGTGAAGGTCCATACTTTTTAGCTATAGCACCCATATTCATCATAGCAGTAGGTGTAGCACCCATTGCGATACCTGTAAAACCACTACAAGTAACCGCAGCATCGTAGTCTTTACCCATAAATCTAAATACTATAAAAATTATGTACAAAATAGCAAATATAAGTTGAATTACGATGACAGAAATAATTAGAGTAGCGTTTGCAAAAATTTGATATATCTTCATATTTAATAATGTCATCACCAAAAATAATCCCAGTGAAATTTCAGCTAATAAACTTAATGCTCTAGTATGGTGAGGCCATTTAAAAGCTTTGTGTTTTCCATCATGAGGCTTAAAAATTTTAGGGCCAATATTTGATATAAGTATCGCTGATATTAGCACATACAAGAAAGATGGTATCATGTCTGCACTGATGTATGAGCTAATCATATTACGAACTAATTCTCCCATTATTACAGCGATATTGATTACTAAAAAAGCACTTAGGAACAATCTATAAGTAATAGGGTCGTCAATGTGAGCATCATCTATACCTATTGAAAGTATTTGATCTGAACTGGATTTCAAATTATGTTTTTTTATAAGGTATCTAGCAACAGGACCACCGGCTACAGATGCTACTATTAGCC
Source organism: Francisella sp. (assembly GCA_047609165.1). GTDB lineage: Bacteria > Pseudomonadota > Gammaproteobacteria > Francisellales > Francisellaceae > Francisella. The sequence continues at coordinate 11,878 of JBLFYO010000038.1, read as the reverse complement.
CTAGTGTAGCAACAGCTAAGCCAATCTCATATATATTTTGAACTCCATATTTACCCAAAGTATCAGCCCAGCCATTTAGTGTAGCAAAACCACCGCTTAGAGTGATTGATCCCATCATTACACCACTTGCTATAGGTGTTGAGTTACCTATATAGTAAGCAATCATTACTGATATAAAGTTTTGACAAATTAGATATACAAAACTAAGCAAGACTAGTATCGTTAATTTTTTGCCTCCTTTTCTTATATCTGAAAAACTTGCATTAAAACCCACTGTAGCAAAGAAGTAAAGCATCAAAAGATTTACGGCTTGTGCCGCATCAAAACTTACTTGGATATTAAAGATATAGATTAAAATTGTAATAATTACAGAGCCGATTATCCCTCCTGTTACAGCTTCAGGAATTGCAAAGTCTCGTAAGGCTTTAATTCTGCGATTAATGCTCATTCCAAAGAAAAGTATCAAGATACCTATCACAAGTGATAGTTGAGTGTTTATATGAATATCATGAATATTTTGATACATAGTGTTTAGGCTTATATAATTTATGGGTTCATTTTAGCAATTACCTTTAGGTTTTTAAATATAATAGTTTATTTTTAATACAATTAAGTGATTGAATACAGTTAAGATTGAGTGTTATCGGTTATGAAATCTGATATATTATTACTTAGTTTATATAACTATATTACATATAGGAGAAACAATGAAAGATGTATATTTAGTTGAGGGTCTTAGAACTCCTCTTGGTGGGTTTCAAGGTTCACTTTCAAGCGTCGAGGCCACGGATTTAGGTGCTCAAACTATTCAATGTTTAATAAAAAAGACAAATATCCCCGCTAGTGCTATAAATGAAGTGATTATGGGTAATGTACTATCTGCAGGATTTGGTCAAGCTCCAGCTCGTCAAGCAATGATAAAAGCAGGGCTTGATAATGGTTGTCATGCTCTGACTATCAATAAAGTATGTGGTAGTGGTATGAAAGCTATTCACATGGCAGCTGATGCTATTAAGCTTGGTAATGCTGATGTAATTATCGCAGGTGGTATGGAAAATATGTCCAATACTGCATACACACTACCAAAGGCTCGTGCTGGTTATAGAATGGGTAATGCACAAGTTGTGGATTTGATGGTGCATGATGGGCTTACTGATCCATACTCTGGTAATCACATGGGTGTATTAGCAGAAAAAACAGCCGAGAAAAATAACATCTCTCGCCAAGATCAAGATGACTGGGCTACTCGCTCTTATAATCTTTCACAAAAAGCAGTTAGTTATGGTAAATTCAAAGATGAAATAGCCTCTATAAAGATAACTACTAGAAAGGGTGAGATTATAGTCGATAGTGATGAAGAACCATTCCGTGGCGATGTAAGTAAATTAGCAGGACTAAGATCAGCGTTTATAAAAGATGGTACTATCACAGCGGGTAATGCTTCAACTATATCAGATGGTGCAGCGGTTATTTTACTAGCATCACAAGAAGCTGTAGATAAATACAATCTCAAGCCAATAGCTAAACTAAAAGCAGGTACTTCAAGCAGTATAGCTCCGGATGATTTTTCAGAAGGTCCAGTATATGCTATGCAAAAAATACTAGAGCAGACAAATCTGAAAGCTACAGATATTGACCTATATGAAATTAATGAAGCATTTGCAGTAGTGCCAATAGTAGCTCAAAGAAAGTTAAATATTGATATAGATAAAATAAATGTAAATGGTGGTGCAATTTCACTAGGTCACCCAATCGGTGCTAGTGGAGCTAGAATAGTTGTCACCCTTATGCATGAGATGAAAAAACAACAAGCAAAATATGGTCTCGCTAGCCTATGTATAGGTGGTGGCGAAGGAATCGCGAGTATTTTGGAATTAGTATAGTATCTATAAGGATTTAATATTATGAATAAAATTTATGACAGTGCATCAGCGGCTCTTGAAGGACTCTTAGAAGATAATATGACTATAGCCGCAGGTGGCTTTGGTTTATGTGGAATTCCTGAGAATTTAATCAACGAAATTAAAAAATCTGGCGTTAAAGGTCTTACATTTGTAAGTAATAACGCAGGTGTTGATGATTTTGGTATCGGTTTATTACTACAACAAAAGCAAGTTAAAAAAATGATTTCATCGTATGTTGGTGAAAATAAGACTTTTGAGAAACAATACCTTGATGGTGAGCTTGAAGTTGAGCTTACTCCACAAGGTACGCTAGCAGAGAGATTGCGAGCAGGTGGTGCAGGTATCCCAGCTTTTTTTACCCCTACAGCGTTTGGGACACTTTTATCTGAAGGTAAAGAAACTCGCAACATCAACGGCAGAGATTGTGTCCTTGAGATGGGTATAAGAGCCGATATAAGTATAGTAAAAGGCTACAAAGCTGACAAGATGGGTAATGTTATCTTCAAAAATACTGCAAATAATTTCAATGAAGCTTGTGCTAAATCTGGTAAGGTTTGTATAGTTGAAGTTGAAGAGATTGTAGATGTTGGCGAGATAGCTCCAAATGAAGTGCATTTACCAGGTATATATGTAACTAGGCTTATCAAGGGTGATTCTTATGAGAAACGCATTGAGCAAATGACCCTATCAGGCGAAGATTCTATAGTCAAAATATCAGAGCAAAAAGAATGGATGGCTAAACGCATAGCAAAAGAGTTAAATGATGGTGATTATGTGAACTTAGGCATTGGTATGCCGACACTTATTCCAAACTTCTTACCAAAAGATGTAAATGTAGTTTTACAATCTGAAAATGGTTTACTAGGAATAGGTGCTTTTCCAACGCGTGATAATGTCGATGCAGATCTTATAAATGCAGGTAAGCAAACTGTAACTACTGTTAAAGGTGCTAGTTTCTTTGATTCATCAGAGTCATTTGCGATGATAAGAGGCGGTAAGATAAATGCAGCGGTTCTTGGTGCTATGCAAGTAAGTCAAAATGGTGACCTTGCAAATTGGATGATACCTGAGATTATGGTAAAAGGTCCTGGTGGAGCTATGGACTTGGTTACAGGTGCTCAAAAAATTATTATTATGATGGATCACTGTACTAAAAAAGGTGATGCTAAAATACTCAAAGAATGTAGCCTACCACTTACAGGTAAGCGTGTAGTAGATATGATTGTTACTGATAAAGCAGTATTTGAAGTTAATGAAAAAGGTCTAACACTTATTGAAGTGTCGCCATTCTCTAGTCTTGAAGAAATCAAAGAAACTACAGATTGTGATTTTAATATCAAAATTTGAAAGCTCAATAAATTATAGGCTACAAGTTGCTATAGCAAATGATTGAAAATAAATAAATAGTATTTATCATATAATTATTAATATTTATAATTATAACGCTCATGAAAATTAAACATTTTAAAAAAAACTCTCTACTAATATCATTATTAGCAACATTTGGACTAAGTAGCTCTTCAATTGCAATGGCAGATAATGATAAAAAAAAGTCCACATATAAAATAGGGGTTGATGCTCAATACATTGATAGTAATATTAATAAAAAAGATGACTTCTATGGTTATGTTAATGGTAAGTGGTTGGAAAATGTTAAGATACCTAAAGATGAGAATTCATGGGGTTCTTTCACTGAATTACGAAAAAATGTTTTAAATCAGCAGAATGAAATGATTGAGGAATTAAAAACTCAAGAAATAAAACCAAATACAGATAAACAAAAAGTTTACGATCTATATCAAAGTTATATGGATAAGTCTACTATCGATAATTTAGGACTAAAGCCATTAAAAAGCTATCTAAATCAAATCAATGATATTGGAAGTAAGAAACAGTTAGTCGACTATTTTGCTAAGTTAAATAAAATTGGTTCAACAACTCCTCTGAGCTTAGTAGTTGATATAGATGCTAAGAATTCTTCCCAAATGATTGTAGGTGTTGGTCAAGGGACTCTTGGCTTGCCAAATAGGGATTATTATTTAGATCAGACAGAAAAATTCGTAAAAATTCGTAAAGATTATTTAAAGTATATAATAAACTTACTGCATCAAGCTAATATTAAAAACTATAAGGAATCTGCGAAAAAGATTCTAAATTTAGAGACCCTTCTTGCAAAAAAACAGTTTAGTAAGGTAGAAAATAGAGATCCTAATAAGGTTTATAATAAATTTAATATAACTGATCTTGATAAACTTTCACATCATATTAATTGGAAAAGCTATTTAGAGACTGCGAAAATACCTTCAAATATAAAATCTGTTATTATTTATCAGCCTAAATATGTAATAGGCTTAGGGAATCTGCTTGATAATATTCCGTTAGATGTTTGGAAAACATACTTAAAATATGAATTGATAAATAGCTATTCTCCAGCTTTAAGTAAGTCTTTTTATGATTTAAATTTTGATTTTTATGGCAAGAGTCTTACAGGGTTAGAGAAAGATAAACCTAGAAATGAAAAAGCAACGATGCTTGTTAATAGTTCTCTAGGAGAGGCATTTGGTAAACTTTATGTGGCAAAATTTTTCTCTCAAGATAAAAAAGAAAAAGTGCTAACTTTAGTAAAGTATATTTTGCAAGTCTTTGATAATAGAATTGACACACTTGAGTGGATGGGTGTAGACTCAAAAAAACATGCAAAAGCAAAGCTTAATAAGATACAAATTAAAATTGGCTATCCTGATAAGTGGACAGACTATAGTTCTCTTAAAATTAAGCCAAATGATTTGGTAGGCAATATTGTTAGGACAAGTGAGTTTAATTATAATGATGAGCTTGATACTCTAAATAAGCCCGTTGATAAATCAAAATGGTATATGCCACCACAAATGGTTAATGCATATTATAGTTCAGAAATGAATGAAATTGTTTTTCCAGCGGCTATTCTTCAAACTCCTTTCTTTGATGCTGAAGCAGATATGGCAGCTAATTATGGAGGAATTGGAGCTGTAATAGGTCATGAAATAAGTCATGGTTTTGATGACCAAGGTAGTAAATTTGATGGTGATGGTAATTTAAAAGAATGGATGAATAAGGATGATCGCACGAAGTTTAAAAAAATAACTCAAAAACTAGTTGATCAGTATAGTGCCTATGAACCAATAAAAGGTGTTCATGTTAATGGAGAATTGACTCTTGGAGAAAATATCGCGGATAATGCAGGTCTTGCTGTAGCTTATAATGCTTATCAGCTATCGTTAAATGGTGAAGAGGCTCCTATTATAGACGGTTATACTGGGTCCCAAAGGTTTTATATGGGTTGGGCTCAAATATGGAGAGGCAAATCAAGAGAAGGAAAACTTTTGGAATTACTAAAGTCAGATCCACATTCTCCAACACAAATACGAGGACAAGCTACATTAAAAAATCAGTCAGGATTTTATAATACTTATGATATAAAACCTAGTGATGGTATGTATTTAGAATCAGAACAAAGAGTTAGTATTTGGTAAAATTCAGATCTATACACAAACCACCATTTTCTTACTTTGCATTTCATACCTAATTTAAGCTTTTAATCTTTGCGATAAATACATCAATTTGTATTTGAATTGGTATTAAACATTAAACCTAAAGTTCACAACATCACCATCTTTCATGATATATTCTTTTCCTTCTAGGCGAGCCTTACCAGCTTCTTTAGCACCTTTTTCACCATTAAACTGTATGAAGTCATTAAAAGCTATGATTTCAGCACGGATAAAACCTCGTTCAAAGTCAGTATGAATAACACCAGCAGCTTGAGGAGCTGTAGCTCCAACTGGTATAGTCCAAGCTCGTACTTCTTTTACACCCGCAGTTAGGTATGTTTGTAGATTAAGTAAGGTATAACCTGCTTTAATAACTCTATCAAGACCAGTTTCAGTAAGTCCCATATCAGCTAAAAACTCTAGCTTTTCTTCTTTTTCAAGCTCAGATATTTCCTGCTCCATCGCTGCACACACTGGTACTACATTTGTACCGTCTTTTGTGGCATAGCCAATTAGTAAGTCAAGCAAAGGGTTGTTCTCAAAACCACTATCACTTACATTTGCGATATAAAGTACAGGCTTACTTGTAAGTAGGGGAGTTTGCTTTAACCATATAGCTTGATCTTCAGTTAGCTCAAAAGTTCTAGCAGGCTTTTCTGATTCTAAATGTTCTTTAAGTTTAGTATAAAAATCCGCCTTAGCAGTAGCATCTTTATCACCACCTTTTTTAAGCTTAGAAAATCTAAAAATAGCTTTATCACATGATTCTAAATCAGCAAGTATAAGCTCCATATTGATAGTGTTGATATCATCAATAGGGTCAACTTTATTATTTACATGGATTATATTATCATCTTCAAAGCATCGAACTACATGAGCTATAGCATCAGTCTCACGGATGTTCGCTAGGAATTTATTGCCCAAGCCTTCACCTTTACTTGCACCAGCGACTAATCCTGCAATATCGACAAACTCCATAGTTGTAGTAAGGATTCTTTGAGGATTGACAATCTCTGCTAAAGCATCAAGTCTTTTATCTGGTACAGAAACTATACCTATATTTGGCTCGATAGTACAAAAAGGGTAGTTTTCAGCTTGAATACCTGCTTCTGTAAGAGCATTAAAAAGAGTTGATTTGCCTACATTAGGTAAGCCTACGATACCACACTTAAATCCCATGATTATATTCCTTTTGTTCTTTTATATTTTCTTTAAAAATTAATAGTTTACTGCCATATAGGTAGCATAAAATATAACGAATCCCTAAACTTGTTTCAGGGTCTCAATAAGGTTAACATTTAAAGCGAGATCCTAAAGCAAGTTCAGGATGACTAATAATGTTATTTCATTTATGCTATTTTGTATGTAGCCTTTGCATTGCAGGCTCAATTTTGCCATTTATTATATCATCTATTGAGTTTATAGCATTATCTATAGACTCATCAATTAGCTTTTTTTGAGCAACAGATGGGTTTGAGAGTACAAAGCTTGCAACTTGTGATTTGTGTCCAGGATGATCGATACCTATTCTTAGGCGTAAGTAGTCACTAGTACCTAGATGTTGATGGATACTTCTAAGACCATTGTGCCCACCATGTCCACCACCTTGTTTAAGTCTGATTTGACCATTGTCAATATCAAGCTCATCATGAACTATAAGTATCTCACGGGGTTCTATCTTATAGAAATTAGCAACTTTGCTCACAGCTAAGCCGCTGTTATTCATAAAAGTGGTTGGAAATACCAGTAGTACATTGTTATAAGCAATATTGACTTTAGCTATATGACAATTAAATTTTGAGTTTGTACTAAAGGACTCGCCCTGTTCTTTTGCTATCTTAGCTATTAGCCACTCACCGACATTATGGCGAGTATTTTCATACTCTTTACCAATATTACCCAATCCAACAATCATTTTTATTTTAATCATTATCTTTACTTTTTTCTTTATCTTCTATTTCTAGTTTATCGAGTAATATTTTTGTAACTTTCTGTAATACTTTATCACTGGATTTAGCATTTTTTTCTGACTGAGTGTAAAATATTGACATAGCAATCGCTCTATTATCTTCAGGCCATATTATTGCTACATCATTTGTTGATCCATATTCACAAGTACCAGTTTTATCGCCTATTTCCCAGTGGTCTGGGATCTGGGATGCAATTCTATTATCACCTGTATCGTTTTCTTTGAGCCATTCTTTCAATAGTAAACGATGCTCTTTATCAAGTATATCATCACTAAAAGCTAGCTTATTTATATCTCTTGCCATGATTTTAGGAGTAGTCTTGTTAAGATTTGTAGTAAGGTCAACCTTGTTTATGGTTGGTTCAAGATTTGCAATTTTGGTGGCATTGTCATTTAATGAAGTAGTAAAATCACTTAACTTTTTAAGGCCACCTAATTTGTGAATTAGCAAATTACTTGCGGTATTGTCACTAAGGATAGATGCTCTACATAGTTCAGCTACAGATATTTTTTTACCAATATACTTACTAGTAACAGGAGAGTAACCTGTGATTTGCTCTGGAAGAATTTTTACTTTTTCATCAAGGAGATCTTTATTTGTCATGCTCTGTTTTAAGATAGCACCAACCACAAGAAATTTGTAAGTACTACAAATAGGGAAATAAAAGCTCTGCTGATATGCAAGATTTTTCCAATTATTTCTATTTATAACATAAAGACCTATTTTCCCACCATATTTGGCTTCAATTTTTTTTAGCTCAAAGGCTAGGTTGATGTTTTTTTTATTGGCATACAAGCTATTTACACTAAGTAAAGTAATAATTAGAATTACAAATTTTTTCATGATTAAAATTGATTAGAAGTTAGAAGGAGGAATTCATTTATTTTTTTGATATTTTCTTTTTCTGCAATTGCAGCATCTACAAGGGGAAGCTTATCACCTCCAGATATTTTTAAAGTACCTTCATTAGTTTTGTAAACTATAGTGGGGAAACCTAACAAGTCTTTTGAAATATTTAGGTTATTTGTAGCTTTATCATTTTTTTCTACATTTGTTTTATCATATGTATGAGTCTCATGGAAATCTAAAAATGCTTTCAATGGGTCACTTGAATTAAAGAAGCTGTTTACAATAGCTGGGCTATTTCTCAATGCACCAACTGGAATCCATCTAACTGCTAGTAGACCTTTTTTGATAGCAGGTTGAGCAGCATTAAATAAATAGTCACAATAACTACAACTAGGATCAATAGCGGCATAAAACTTATGCGGAGCATCATCACTACCTTGTTGTACATAAGTACCGTATTTTGCGATATCTAAGTAGAGATTCTTTGCTTTATCATCTGTAGCGAAATAACTAGCATATATTTGATTTAAACTAGTAAGTTTATTTTCATTTCTATCCCAAGCTAAAAGTTCACCATTTACAATTACGCTACCATCTTCACTAGTAAATGTAACTGTGCGTTTTTCTGAATTTTTCTTATCTTCAAGAATATAGCCTTGTAAATTGATACCAGTATCAAAGCTTTTTATGATTTTATATTGAGGGAATGCTTGAGCTAAGATTTGACTTCCATTGTTTTTTGTAACTTTTTTAGAGCCAATAGTTGTAATGCTAAATGTGTAAAGTAGCAATATTAGTATTGTTACCATTAATATTAAAATAGTGAAACTCTTCTTTTGCATGGTTAAGTTTATTGATTAATCAACATGATGTGATTATACCATATATACAGATTATCTTTAGACAGTAAATAGAAAATAGTAGCTAAAATTATAGAAGGTCCAAATGCAATAATATTGGTTTTTTTGCTAGAAAGGTTGATAGCTATGGCTACAAATATACCAATAATACAACTAGCAAATATCGTGTATAGTAACATCTGATAGCCAAACCAAGCTCCAATTGCAGCTAAAAGTTTAAAGTCGCCATGTCCAAAGCCTTCTTTTTTTGTAATTATTTGGTATATCCAAAATATACTCCATAATGATAAATAACCAATTATAGCACCCCATATAGATGCTTCTAACGAAGTTATAACACCATAGTAGTTGATGATTATACCTATCCATACAAGTGGTAGGGTTAGCGAGTCTGGAAGTATATGGTGTTTAGCATCTATAAAAAACAGTGGAATAAATACTGTAGCCAAGACTAGTAAAGCCAAACCATAAGCATTCAGCCCAACACAATAGATTATAGAGGTATATAGTACGGCTGTTATAAATTCTACTAAAGGATACTGGAATGAGATTTTTGTTTTGCAAAAAAAGCATTTACCTAGTAAAAGTAACCAGCCAAATATTGGTACATTGTGACGATACTTTAGTTTGTTTTTGCAGTTTGGGCAACGAGATGGCTCAAGTAGGCTATAAAAACCACTATTTTCAGAATTTACAGGCTCTTCAATACCAAGTATCTCTCTAGCAATAGTTTTCTCTTCCGAAAAAAGATTGTTTGGGATTCTGTAGATAACAACATTAAGAAAACTACCAATAGTTGCACCAAAGATAAAAGCAAAAGCTAAAACAATGTAAATGTCATAATGCATGGTTAGAGACCTATTTAGGAGCGTTTTTTGCTTGCTCTAGTTGTGTTGATTTTAGTTTGTTGACACCATCAATAGCTGCGATACGGTATGCTTCTGCCATTGTAGGGTAGTTAAATGTAGTGTTTAAGAAATATTTGATCGTGTTATGTTTTCCCGGCATAGATTTAATTGCTTGCCCAATATGTATAATTTCAGATACACGATGACCAAAGCAATGGATACCCAATATTTCAAAAGTATCTATATGGAAAAGAATTTTAAGCATGCCTGTTTGACTACCTGATATTTGTGCTCTTGCTAAGTCTTTGAAGTGAGCTCTACCTGCTTCATAAGGGGTTTTTTCAGCAGTCAACTCTTCTTCAGTTTTACCTATACAACTTATCTCAGGACGAGTATAAATACCTGTTGGGATATCTTCGACTAGCTTGTCATTGCACGAACCATCTATAATATGAGTAGCCGCAAATCTACCTTGGTTGAATGCAGAAGATGCCAATGATGGGAATCCTATTACATCACCTACAGCATAGATATTTTCTAAAGATGTCTGGTAATTGTCATTAACCGTAATTAAACCTCTAGCAGGATTAAAATTTACTCCTATTTTATCAAGGTTTAGACCTCCAGTATTGCCTGCTCTACCGAGTGCAAATAGCACATAATCAGATTCTATAATCCTACCAGACTCAAGAGTAGTGATGACTTTATCACCTTCTGCTTTTATACTTTTGTAAGTCTCATTATGCATAAGATTTATTTTTTGATTTACTGTGAAATGATGAGTTAGCGTATCAATGATTTCATTATCTAAGAAGGACATTAATTTATCACGAGTATTAATCAGATTAACTTGAATATCTAAAGTACCAAGTATAGAAGCATATTCAGAACCTACAACTCCAGCACCGTATATGGTTATAGATTTTATTTGCTTATCTTTTAATCTAAGTAGCTTATCACTGTCAAGGATACGCGGATGAGTGAAATCAATATCATCAGGCTGATATGGACGAGAACCAGTCGATAGTATAAATTTTTTACCTGTAATGATTTCACTTGACCCATTTTTGCGAGATATTTTAATTTTATTTTTATCTAAAAAGCTAGCAAAACCATAAAATACATCAATCTCATTTTCAGCAAACCGATGTTTCTTAATCTCACTTTGCTTTAAGACAATCTCGTAAGCAGTATCAAGCATTTCAGGGAAATCATAATTTTTTTTGTTGTACATGATTTCACGAGATAGTTGTCTAAGGGCTTTACTTGGGATAGTACCCCAATAGTTACAAGCACCACCTAATGCATCATCTTCGATAAGAGCTACATTCAAGCCGTTTCTTGTTGCCTTCATCGCAGCACCTTCGCCACCAGGACCGCTTCCGATAATAATCAAATCATAGTTGTACTGCATAGATTTTCTCCACAGTTAAAATCATAAAACATTTGTTGCAATGATAATAACATACTAGCTTAAGATGGTTAATTAGTTTTGGGATATTATTTGAATTTGGTTTGTAGATAGGATGATTTTTTTGAAAATATAATTTGACGAGTATTTAAAAAAGATACCCGCCTTCGTGGGTATGACCTAAGGAAGTATGAAGTATCCAAACTAATCTCGTGTCTAGTTTGGGTACGTTATCCTAAATTTTGTAAATAGCCTGTAACATATCAAGTCAAATAACTACAAAGGACAAGATATGAAACAGAACTACCATAGTAATGCTACTACAAACCAACATATAAGAGCAATAATTCAATCATCGGAATTGACAACCAAAGAGTTGTCTTTGAGATATAGCATAGATGTCAAAACATCAGAAAAGTGGCGTGATCGAGATTTCCAAGTAGATGTCAGCTCAAGACCTCATAACATCAACTATGCCTTAACCGAACTCGAAAAAGACATAATAG
>JBLFYO010000037.1:0-15912 GCA_047609165.1 Francisella sp. | reverse complement strand
GTGAAAACACCATTTGACGCTGTCATAGAATGGTATAGAATTAAACCTGATATTTTTAATGAAACGCCGGATATGTTTAAGGCTAAAGCTTATAAAATTATTGGGACAACCTCCCCAAACTAGACACATAATAATTATTAATAAGCATAGTTTTGAGCATCATTTATTAAGCATATTAAAAATGTAAAATTAATTTTAAAAAATATATGTTTAGCTTATTTAACTGCTGTTAAGCCAAAATTTAAAAATTGCCTTACTTAATTCTTGAAGCATACCTCTACCATCTGCTGATTTGATATTCTGATTATCACACCATTTTGTAAATACGGTGCCTTTTTCAGCATACATAAGATCGTAACCTAGAGCATCTTTAGTAAAATTAGCTTTTGATAATGGCAAGACCACACCCTCTATACTAGAAGATGTGCTATTGATGACTATATCGTACTGACCGTTGATACTCTCAAAGTCTTCTATAGTTATATTATATTTATAACTGAATAAACCTTGTATAGCCTGTGCTTTTGTTTTAGTACGATTTGCTATAGCTATACTTACAGGGTTTTCAGCTATTACTGCAGCAACTACAGCTTTTGCCGCACCACCTGCACCTATTACTAATACTCGCTTACCGTTTAATTTTGTAGAGTGATTGTATTTAATATCATTAATAATACCCAAACCATCATAGTTTAAAGCTATCATCTTCCGCTCGGGTGTGAATATAACATTACTAGCTGCTTTGACATCTTTAGCAATATCGCTAGCATCATCACATAGCTCATACACTCCTTCTTTATGAGGAACTGTAACGCTCAAACCTTTTATTTGCGGATTAGCTTTAAACTCAGCTATTTTAGCTTCTAAATCTTGTGGAGCAACCTCGACAGCTGTAAAAAGCATATCTTGATTATATTCTTTAGCTAATTGCATCTGAATTTTAGGAGAAAGGCTATGCTTAACTGGATAGCCGATTACATGGTATAGATCTTGCATGATATAATTGAAAAAGATTAATTTTAATAAATTATAACAAATTAGAATATTATAACTTTCGTTAAATGAATTAAGCAGTGATAGAATCTATAGCGGATGCTGGTACACAAATAACAAGAACCTCTTGAATTCCTCCACTGTCATTATCCATAGTAGAAGCATCCCCATTATTTAATGTACCCAATACTACAGCTGTTCCAGCTGGTGTCAACGTAGTAAAAGCAACTTCTACAGTAGTAATTGAATGGCCTGTATAAGTTATAGTAGTACAGCTGGTACGTTATTAACTAATTTTGAAAAACTGTATACTGATTTTAAGAATTTATTTGATCTATGTCATTATACAGATGATGCTTTAAAAGAAAAAATTCTCAAAAATATAAAAGATGGAAGTATCACCGACGGGATATATCTATTTGGGTTTAGACTTGTGATATTTAAATTTGAGGTTTGCTTTGATGAGATTACTTATGTTGGTTATAAGAGATAGTTGAGGGGTTGATATGATAACTTTATTTATTGTTTTAGGGATTTTGGTTTTAATTTTGTTGCCTATTATAAATTATATGATGGGATAGTGAAATTTTTATATAAGGATGATTATTCCAACCCCTATAAAATATATAGCTGGCGAATCTATTGAAAACTACAATAAAAGATTAATAAGACTATATCCTAGCTATATTTCAAATAAAAGACCTTCATTTACAGTCAAAAGCTTTTTTATAACACTCATTGTCGTACTTTTACTGCTTATACTTTTCCTCATAGTTCTGTTTTCTTAAAAAAACCACTAAACTGTACTCTCAATATTCATGTTTTTTTAGAAACATTATTTACAACGAAGCACATTGTGGTAAGCAGTTGTTAAGTCAATGATTAAAAGACTTCAACTGTCTGAGCATAATGAGTTTTAAAGGCGTCATTGGCGTACAACTATGCGTAAGCTAAGTGCTCGCATTTTTGCTTACTTTTTATATAATGTAAAAAGTAAGGCGCATCAGCTTACGGAGTAAGCGGCGAAATCATTTAAATCATACTTAATTCGTAGTGACTTTATTATGGTGAGCTAACCCCTAATCTGCTATAATTTCCTCAAATTAAATTTATAAAAAATCTCATGGCAGAACAATATATATACTCAATGCACAGGGTTGGTAAAGTTGTACCACCCAACAAATACATTCTTAAGAACATCTCTCTATCATTCTTTGATGGTGCAAAGATTGGTGTACTAGGTCTTAACGGCTCTGGTAAGTCTACTTTGCTAAAAATTATGGCAGGTCTTGATACAGATATAGTTGGCGAAGCTGCTCCTAGAAAAGGTGTGAAAATAGGCTATCTACCACAAGAGCCAAAACTTGATCCTACAAAAGATGTCCGGGGTAATGTCGAAGAAGCTCTAGGTGAGCTAAAAGATATGATTACAAGATTTGATGCAATCAGTATGGCATTTTGTGAGCCTATGTCTGATGATGAGATGGCAAAGCTACTAGAAGAGCAAGGCGAACTACAAAACGCAATAGATGCTGCAGGTGCTTGGGAGATAGACCGTAAACTAGAAGTAGCTGCTGAAGCGCTAAGACTACCTGCTTGGGATGCTGATGTGACTAAACTATCTGGTGGTGAAGCTCGCCGTGTAGCACTTTGTAAATTATTACTATCTACTCCTGATATATTGCTATTAGATGAGCCTACAAACCATTTAGATGCAGAATCTGTAGCATGGTTAGAGAAATTCCTAGGTGAATACAAAGGTACTGTTGTAGCTATTACCCATGATAGATATTTCCTAGATAATGTAGCCGAGTGGATACTTGAGCTTGATCGTGGAGAAGGTATACCATTTAAAGGTAACTACTCTGACTGGTTAGAGCAAAAACAAAACCGTCTAGCTATGGAAGAGAAAAAAGAATCTTCTCATCAAAAAGCACTTAAAGAAGAGCTTGAATGGGTTCGTCAGAATGCTAAAGGTCGTCAAGCTAAATCAAAAGCAAGATTATCTAAATTTGAAGAGCTTAGCTCACAAGAATTCCAAAAACGAAATGAAACGCAAGATTTGTACATCCCACCAGGTGAAAGACTTGGTAATAATGTCATTAAAATTAATGATCTTGTTAAATCATTCGATGAAAAATTATTAATTGATGGTTTAAACATGAATGTATATCCTGGCTCTATTGTTGGTATAATCGGTGCTAACGGTGCTGGTAAATCAACTTTATTCAAGATGCTTACAAAACATGAAACGCCTGATAAAGGATCTATAGAAATCGGTGAAACTGTAAATCTTGCATGCGTAGATCAGTCGCGTGATTCTTTAGATGACAATAAAACTGTCTGGGAAGAGATTGCTGATGGTTTAGATATAATCACGGTTGGTAAATTTAGCATTCCATCTCGCCAGTATGTAGGTAGATTTAACTTCAAAGGTGGCGACCAGCAAAAATATATATCACAGCTATCAGGTGGTGAAAGAAACCGTGTGCATCTTGCTAAACTACTAAGAAGTGGCGGTAATGTAATCCTGCTAGATGAACCTACAAACGATCTTGATGTAGAGACACTACGCGCACTTGAAGAAGCTATCCTTGCTTTCCCAGGTTGTATAATGGTTATCTCGCATGATAGATGGTTCTTGAACCGTGTAGCTACTCACATGCTTGCCTTTGAGGGTGAAAGTGAAGTAGTTTGGTTTGAAGGAAATTACGATGCTTATATAGAAGATAAAAAACGCCGTCTTGGCGATAAGTACGATTCTATTACTAAGATTAAGTATAAAAAGATTTCTGTTGATTAAATTTATCAATAGACCATCAGAAACAACGCCGTGAGTCGAAAGCTTTGAATGGTTCATCTAAAGATATTATGTTCCCACAAAAACATTATCCTGATATACAGGCATTAATCTTTATAATAAAGCGATGAATTGTGATTATAAGCGATAAAAAAAGCATAAGATTTGTGTAGAATAAATCTCTTTCAACGTTTTCTAAAAAAAACTTAGCTTTTGATAAAATTTTTAAGCAAACAAGATATTTTTCTAAATTTAGTTGTTGCTTGTGTGGACATTGGCTTAAAATAACAATATTAAAATACCTATCGCGCTATAAAACTTCATTATTAAAAGCCTTTACATAAATATACTTTTACAATAACCTTAGATTAAAACATACGAACTATTTAATAAAAGAAAATATGAGCTCTCAGCATCTTGATTTAAAAGAATTTGGCTTCAAAATCACACAACCTCGCCTAGAGATACTTAAACTATTTGAAAAAAATAAAAATAAACACCTAAGTCCTGATGATGTATTTTATGAACTAAAATCTCAAGGCAGTGGTACAGGTATAGCAACAGTATATAGAGTATTAGGACAATTTGAATCTGCAGGTATAATCAACCGCTTAAAGCTCGATAATGATCAAGTGATGTATGAGCTAAATCAAGGTGATCATCATGATCATATAATCTGTGTTCAATGCAATACTATACAAGAATTTTGCAATGATGAAATTGAAGAGCTACAAAAACGAATAGTTGAATCAATTGGTGCTGAAATCATAGATCACAGCCTGAACATATATGTTAAATGTAAAAACTGCCGTAAAAGTTAGTAGTAGATTCTTTTCTTAATGCTTCCTTTTTTTTCTCTCTAAATTAGCGATCCAAGTTAAATATTTAAAAAACCGTAATAAAATATTGCTTTATTCTTTTCATTAATTGATAATGATTATCATTATTATTATCATCAAGGGGTAAAATGCAAATAGCTCAATTACAGAAGACAAACGTGCCATTGGATATAGAATCTTTAGATCTAATTGGATTAACAATGAGCGATGTTAGTCTAGGTCTAGAGGACCTTAAAACTTATACGGCAAATAAACAATTTACTAGAGTCGCGTTAAGCTTTTACCGAGAGGGACTTCTTGGCGAGGCTCAAGCTATTGATAATGATTTATTTTTTTATAACAAAGACCATAAAAGTATTCTTAAAATAAGAAGAACAGCCTCTTTTAGTCTAAAAAAAATAATGTTTGCTAAAAAATTCTATGAGATAGATAACGTAACTAAAAAATTAAAAGAAATTGATACTCTCAATGAACTTTTAAATTGGACAAAAGCAAACAATCCCAAAATTAACAAAGCAGACTGGGAACAGTTTGAATTAGAGCTTAACAATTCATACGAGAATGAATTATCTATGTATTTATACAGAGGGGTTTGGCAAAAACAATTAGCCAATGATATTAGCTCATCAGGTAATACTAACCTTTGGAATTGGATTTGTAACTCCTTGAATAAAAATGAGCAAATTTCATTTCTAGAGCAATGGGGGGCGGTTGGACATATTTATCACCCAGGATCAAAAACTAAGCTGGGACTGAGTAAGTTGGAAAATATCTTATATTCTCCAGAGTTTCAAGCTGAAGTAGATATTGTTTTTGGCGCTATACATAAAAACATTGCCCATACAGAAACCATCGATAATCTAGGGGCAACTTATCAAGACTGGATATCCGATAGCTACCCAGATCAATATAGTCTTTGGTGTAGTGAATTGGTAAAAAAAGGATTAGATTCTGATGATTATCTAATGATCCCCATTCACCCTTGGCAAGCAGAGCATATATTGCCAGCTAAACACAAATGCTTGATAGACTGTCAGCAACTATTAATTATAGATAATTGTAAATATACTACAAAACCAAGTATGTCTTTTAGGACAATGCTTCCTATGTCTAGTAAAGAATGCAGTATTGAACCTCATATGAAATTACCCGTAGCTATCCATGCTACAAGTGTAATGAGAACAGTATCTCCCGAGTCAGTTAGGACCGGACCTAGAATTAGCAAAGTTTTATTAGATATATTAGATAAAGAACCTCAAATTGCTAAAAATATGAATGTTCTAGCTGATATAGTTGGCATACATACTAAAAAAGCTTGTAGAAAAGATGACATTAGACAACTTTCTGCAATCTTTAGAGAAAACCCTGAAACATACCTTGGTAAAAATGAAGTTGCTTCACCTTTAGCAAGTCTCTTTGTAAAGACTCCTAACGGTCAACCTCTAATTTGTGACATCCTAGATTCGATAAACTACAAAAGCTCAATTGAAGTTCTAGAGTATTTTAGAGCTTATGCAAAAATTACCCTGACAACGTGCTTAGACCTGTATCTTCTATATGGCATAGCATTAGAAGCACATCAACAAAATACTTTGGTTGTCTTTGAAGATAACTTCCCTAAGAAACTTCTAATCAGAGATTTAGGTGGTATGCGACTTCATACTCCAAGTATAAAAGATGCTGGAATAACACTTCCTAAAGATACATTTTCTCTTACATTCACAGATTCTCAAACAAACACTAGGCGGAAGTTTATACATGCCTGTTTACAAAGTAATCTTGGTGAATTAATACTGCAACTAAGCTCTCACTATAAAATAAATGAAGAAGATTTTTGGCTTATAGTAAGACAAGAAATAGAGGGTCGATTTATAGCCTTAAAAAATAGAATCAGTAACGAGAAGTACAATAAAGAATACTCCGAAATAATAGAAAATCCATGGTCTATGAAAGCGCTCACAAGAATGCGTTTAAATGATAGGCTTGACTGCGATAAAGATGATATGCAGGGAGATATATATGTTGATTTGGAAAACCCTCTAAAAACAAATCATGAATAACACCATAAAAGCTCAAATCATATTACTATGCTGCTGTCAACTTGTTGTAATAGCTGCTATGGAAATGAGTAATCCTTTTCTGCCTATTTACTTACATTCACTTAATGACTTTGGTTTATTATCAGCAAATACTTGGAGCATCTTAGCATACGCTCTACCTCTTGTATCTGCAATAATCTCCTCTCCATTTTGGGGTAAATATGGAGATAGGTTTGGTTATAAGACAATGATTTTAAGAGCTGCGGGTGCTTTAGCTATCATTCAATTATTGATATATATGACAGATAGTGTTGTGATATTTATAACCCTACGCTTCGTACAAGGAGCTATAGCAGGATTTTTACTTGCTTCACAGAGCTATGCTGTAGTGATGGTTTCAAAAGAATACAGAAGTCGCGTTCTCTCTTGGCTACAGTCATCTACCGCAATAGGTATCGCAATAGGCCCGTTGGTAGGAGGGATTTTTGCTAGTATATTTAGCTATAATACAATATTTCTGATTAGTGCAATTGTAGCTGGACTGGCATTTATCGCTCTGTGTTTCAAACTAAAAAAAATACCCAATACGCTGAATTTAGAAAAAAGTAAGAATACTCTCTCAACTAAAGCTGATAAAAATTCATCCGTTTATATCTATTTTTCAATAATTTTCTTGAGTATATTCTTAGCTCAAACAGCAAAATTTTTACCACAGTCCTTCTTTGCTATTTATGCTGAGAACTTTTTTAACTCAAGTCCTATCGTTATAGGTGCAATCTATGCGGCACCTGCTTTTAGCTTACTTTTAATATCAGCACCATTAGGTTTTATGTTTGATAAATTACTCAAAAAAGTCGATAAACAATATTTCTTTGCTAGTGGCTATTTTATAGCCTTGTTTCTGTTAGCAGCCATCGCAATAAGTATACATGCTACGACCCACAATCTTTATCTCATCATTATAGCTAGACTTATTTTAGGAATCTCATTTGCTGGTACGCTGCCTTGCTTATTTAGCCTAGCTTGTAGGGCGAAAGGTACAGGGTTTGGTCATTTAATTGGTTACTGTAATACTTTTTCTAAATTTGGAAATCTTTCAGGTATATTTTTAGGTGGAATGATATTTCAGATATACAGTATGCAAACTGTTTTTTATATCACTTCTTTTATTTATGTGTTTTTAGTAATTATGTATATATATCTACTCTATATTTTTGATAAGCAAAAATTGAATTTAAATAATAAGGAATTAGCTAATGTCTAAATTAGAATCTTCAAATAGTACATTTAAAAATCTCTCAAAAAACAGAGTAGAGGAAATAACTCGTTTATATGGATCTCCATGTTTTATAGTTGATGAAGAGGCTCTCTTGTATCGTGCTAAATTATTCCAAAAAGTAATTACAAATAATTATCAAAACAGTATTGCTGCATATTCTGTAAAGACTCAATCTCTGCCTGGTATTATCAAAAGGTTTTGTGAAAATGGATTTATCCCAGAAGTAGTATCTAGTGATGAATTCGAGCTTATAGAGAAACTAAAGCTCAATAATGATGGTGTTATATTTAACGGCCCCTACAAAACAGATAAAAGCTTGGTCAAAGCTATTAGATCAAATAGCATCATAAATTGTGATCACTTTGGTGAGATATTACGCATTGCAAAAATTGCTAAAGAAATAAATGTCATAGCAAATATTGGTATAAGAATATGTGACAATACAACCCCTGAAAACTGGTCAAGATTTGGCTTTCCTTTAACAAACATCGACGACCATAATAGTGAAATATTCAAAACTATAGATGAAATAAAAAGCATACCTAAATTGAAGTTATGTGGAATACACTGCCATATTGGTACAAATATCAGAGACTTATCTCGCTTTGAGTCTATGTCGCAAAATATCGCAAAACTCGCTGAAGCGATACTTATCAAATACGACCAAACATTAGATTGGATAGATTTTGGCGGAGGTTTAGCAGGTATTAGTCCGAAACTCGATGATCCCCAAACAAAGCCTTATTTTCCTTTTGATCTTGAGATCTACGCAAGTACTATAATTAACCCACTTAAAAAATACCTAGCTAAAACAAACAATCAAACAAAACTAATCTTTGAGTTAGGCAGAAGCTTAGTTGACTACTCTACGGCATTAATTACCTCAGTAGTTGGCTTGAGAGAGCAAAACAATCATTCTCAGACTTTAATAACAGATGCTGGCATACATATAGCTCCTACAACATCTGTTTATAGACACCCTATCTATCATACTAAGCTAGTTGAACTATCTAACAAAAAAACCATGCTACTAGGTCCTAGCTGTATGCAACATGATTTATTATCAGAAACTTATTTGCCAGAGCTTGAGTATGGTGATCATATTTTAGTCGATGGACTAGGTGCATATAACATATCTAGAAATAATGATTTTATACACTTAAAGCCTAGCGTAGTTCTGATAGCTCAAAACAACCGCTATGAAGTACTCAGAACAAAACAAACTCATCAATAAGCAGGTTAAAAAATGAATTTAGATAACAAAGATATACGATACATCCCGCTACTAGTTCTATCGACATGGTTTCTTGGAAATATGGGCGTACATTTTTTACTGCCCTTACTACCAATCATGACAAAAGATTTAGATACATCTGTAAGACTCACTCAATATGTCATAGCTTTTTTCTTAGCAGGGAAAGCTTTAGGAATGATAGTCTACGGTCCTTTATCTGAAGTATATGGTCGACGCAAATTTATGCTGATAGGACTCTTGCTTTATATAGTAAGTAGCTTTTGCTGTATATTGGCAAACGACATAACATGGCTAATATTTTTCCGTTTCATTCAAGGTCTTGGTGTAAGTGCTACTATACTGATGGGTCGAATAATTATCAACGACTCATATCCTAATGACAAAGCTGCAAATGTTTTTGGTTATTTATTTGCTTTAGCTGCCATAATTATTGCTTGTTTACCTGCTCTAGGAAGTGTTCTAGCTATTTTTAAAAATTGGCAATTAGCTTTTGTAGTAATGCTGATTTATAGTAGTTTTATTTTCTTAATTATGCTTAAATTTTTACCAGAAACACAAAAAGATGATTTTCGAAAGAAATTATCTTTCAAAGGAATTTTAAGAGATTATTCTACAGTATTCAAACACCCTGTTTTCTTCGGTTACTTAATGTGTACTGGCTTGATGGTTGCTGGTGAAACAGCATTCAATACAAGTGCCGCATTTTTGATGATTAAAACCTACGGTATACCAACAAAAACCTTTGGAATAATGATGTCAAGCCTTCTAATAGCTCATTTATTAGGTGCAGTCATCTGTGGCCGCTATGTTGTCAGAAAAGGAATAGCTCATTTAACAGGTGTAGGTGTAGTAATTCTAGTTTTAGCAGGTGTGTTTTTATTAGCTACTTCTATGCTTGCTATAGACAATCCATATCTAACAATTTCTGCTATGTTTATATACTTTTTTGGAACAGGGTTTATTATGACAACAGCAGCTGTAGGTGTGGTTTCTCCATTTCCAAAGATGATAGGTACAGCGATGGCTTTTGCATTATCTTTAGAGTTTTTACTATCTTCATTAAGTAGTTTTATAACTAGTCACCTTGCAATAACATCTTTATATCCTATAGCATTACTGATAACTATTTTGAGTATCAGCTCCTTTGGAATGTGGTTGTTTTATATAAAGAAAAGTAGATAAGATCCTGGTATATAAAGTAAGTATAACATCACTAAAAGCTACTGCTATAACTATGAACATACCAGCAACAATTATAGTTTGGTATTAAAGACTGTCACAATTATCATTATTAAATGCTACATTTACCATATTTGCGAACTGATAGTTGTTGTTTGAGTCATGTGTAATTTCCCATGTCATAGAACCACCGTATTGAGTTTGTCCATTTAGATCCTGATAAGATTCACACATTGCATTATATGCTCTAGAGCTATCTTGACCATTAAATACGGTAGCTGCTCCAGCAGATGCTTTTGTAGCAGGTTGTCCAATCACAATCTTAGTATTTGCAGGAGTTAGTTTTTGCAAAGCATAGAAACTATTCTCTATAAAGCCAGCACTTAGCTGATCATAGCAGTTAGATGTACCAGCTGTACATAAGTTCCCTTGTTGATCGACATAATTGCCACCTGTGTTGTACGCTTGGACAAACATATAGTCAAATAAACCTGCTTTAAGAGCATCATTATATACTTGTTGTGTCGATGTATTTACATAGTCAAGCTTACCGTTAACATTGTTAACTTGAGGTGCACTGGTAATTATAATATCAGAGTCTTTTGCTCTTAAAGCTTCTATAAAGTTCTTCACAGATTCACTTGTAACACTACTAGGAACAACCTCTAAATCAAAGTCGATACCATCAAATCCGTATTTATCTAAGAAGGCTATAGTTTTGTCAGCCAAAGCATCATAATCAGCATTTACACCTGGATCGAAAGTATTATGTTCTCCACCTATAGATGCTAGAGCATATTTAAGACCATTTGCTTTTGCATATTCGATATCATTTTTAATATCTTCAACGACTTTAGGGCTATCTGCCGTATCATTCCAACCACCATAAGGGATAAAGACATTATCAGTAAATTTAATAGGTTGTCCACTTTTTATTTCAACAAACGATGCTAATACTATGTTGTAACCCATATCTGCAGCTTTTGATATAGTTGGCGGATTGCTTCCCCAGCTAACAGGAAGATAGCCAGCTAGTACTAAAGAGTCTTGCTTAAATGTGACTTCGTGAGTATTTGCAATACCATCTTTAACAGCTACAGCGGGAGCTATATATTTCTCACCTTGATACTCATAATTATCAAAAATGATAGTAAAATCGCCATTTGAAGGTATTTGTATAGAATTGCTACCCGCGTTGATGCTTACCATTTCATCATAACCATCACTATTTTTTATATGAGCTTGTAATCTGCTTGCTGATGTTCCGCTCGCATAATTTACAGTTAGATTTACATAAGTGTAGCTAATCTCTTGTTTTTCAAAACTAATACTTACTGTATGCTGCTCTGATTCAGATACATTTAAAGTATTATTAGCAACACCATCTACCATGACTTTAGCCGCATACTCTGTTTTGTTTGATAGATTTATAACATTATCTACCTTTATAGTATGTTTACCCTCTGCTAGTTTTATTTTGTTTGCACCAGCTGATAATGAATGATTTTCACCATCTATATTTACAGATACACTATCGACGCCGAGTTCAGATAGGTTTGCATCTAAATTAAAATCAATAGAAGCTTTTTCTTTTGCTTCACCTTGATATTCCCATACATTCTCCCATTTATTTTGTACATTAGGGTTTGGTGTATCTCCTTGCGTATACCATTGAGCTGTATATTTATTACCGTTGTAAACAACAGTATCGCCTTTATAATAAATAGTACTATTATTCCAAGCATTAGCATCTGAAGGCTCATCTGGATCTACAGGATCTACAGGATCTACAGGATCTACAGGATCTACAGGATCTACAGGATCTACAGGATCTACAGGATCTACAGGATCTACAGACTGAATATCCCAAGCATATACCCCATAAATCCCACTTGGTTTATAAGCAGATGATGCACACCAACCCCCCTCTGGAAAAGTTTTACATTTGTATGTTTTACCTGAGTCAGATACAAGAGTCCCAGCCTTGTAGCTTGCTACATCTGAATCTGACCATTTAGCTATTTCCGCTGCACTAAGCGTAGATAATCCACCGATTGCTATTAAAGTTGCTAATACTGATTTTTTCATTTTGTTATATCCTCGTTGTTGTAAATAACAGTTAACTAAATAAAGTAGACATATTATACTCAATTGATTCAATAAATCATCTACCAAAAAATAACCGTCTCTATCAAAATTTAATAGGAGAGCATTTCCTTAGCTTAAACATTTTTGGTGCGTAGGTACTAATATAACTATATTATTAAGCTCCGTAATAATTCACTGACCTCTAGCCTTTCTACTGAATATTAGAGATAATATAACTAATGAAATCTATAAATAAATAACCTATGTCTAAACTAGATGCTTATTTCGGTGAATTTGGCGGGCAATTTGTCCCACAAATACTTGTGCCAGCCCTTAATCAACTTGAAGATGAGTTTATAAAAGCTCAAAGTGATCCTGAGTTTCAAAAAGAATTTACAGAGCTTTTAACAGAATACGCAGGTCGCCCAACTGCTCTTACACTTACTAAAAACATAGTCAAAGGCACTAAAACTAAACTCTACTTAAAAAGAGAAGATCTGCTGCATGGTGGGGCTCACAAGACTAATCAAGTACTTGGACAAGCTCTACTTGCTAAACGCATGGGTAAAAAAGAAATCATTGCAGAAACTGGAGCTGGACAACATGGTGTTGCGACTGCTTTAGCTTGTGCATTGCTAGATCTAAAATGTAAAGTTTATATGGGTACAAAAGATGTCGAACGACAAAGTCCAAATGTATTTAGAATGAAGCTTATGGGAGCTGAAGTTATCCCTGTACATAGTGGTTCAGCAACTCTTAAAGATGCTTGTAATGAAGCTTTAAGAGATTGGTCAGCAAATTATGCAAAAGCTCATTATCTACTAGGTACAGCAGCAGGGCCTCATCCTTTCCCGACTATTGTACGAGAATTTCAAAAGATGATAGGTGAAGAGACTAAAAAGCAGATATTAGCAAAAGAAGGTAGATTGCCTGATGCAGTGATTGCTTGTGTTGGTGGTGGTTCAAATGCTATTGGAATGTTTGCTGATTTTATTGATGAAAAAGGTGTCAAGCTAATAGGTGTAGAGCCTGCTGGTAAAGGTATCGATACATCTGAACACGGCGCACCATTAAAGCATGGGAAGACCGGCATATTTTTTGGAATGAAAGCTCCACTTATGCAAGATAAGCATGGTCAGATAGAAGAGTCTTACTCTATATCAGCAGGACTTGATTTCCCATCAGTTGGGCCACAACACGCACATTTACAATCTATAGGTCGTGCTGAATATGTATCTGCTACAGATGATGAAGCACTTGATGCGTTTAAACTACTTTGCCGTAAGGAAGGAATAATCCCAGCACTAGAATCAGCACATGCACTAGCTTATGCTATGAAGATGGCTTTTGATGATCCACAAAAAGAGCAAACTTTAATAGTTAATCTATCTGGCCGTGGTGATAAAGATATCTTTATCGTGCATGATGTACTAAAGCAAAAAGGAGAAATATGATGAATAGATATACTAACCTTTTTGATAAATTAGAAGCTAAAAATCAAGGTGCTTTCGTGCCGTTTGTAACTATTGGTGATCCTGATAAGCAAACATCTCTAAAAATCATAGACACGCTTGTGCAAGCCGGAGCAGATGCTATTGAACTAGGTATTCCTTTTTCTGATCCTTTGGCTGATGGTCCTACTATTCAAGCTGCGAATATTCGAGCTTTAGATAGCGGAATGACACCGGATGATTGTTTTGATATTATCGCGGAGATTAGACAAAAATACGCTGATATCCCAATAGGTTTACTTCTATATGCAAACCTTGTTTATGCTAATGGTATTGAGAACTTCTATGCAAAATGCAAAGAAGCAGGTGTTGATTCTATCCTAATAGCAGATGTGCCAGTACATGAGGCAACAGACTTCTTAGAGATAGCTAAAAAGACCGGTGTGCAACAGATATTCATAGCACCACCTGATGCTGATGATGAGCTATTACAAACAATATCAAAGCTTGGTAGTGGTTATACTTATCTACTGTCAAGAGTGGGTGTAACAGGTGCTGAAACAGCAGCAAACCTTCCAGTAGAAGAAGTACTAGCTAAACTCAAACAGTACAATGCTCCTAAGCCGATACTAGGGTTTGGGATATCCACCCCTGGGCAAGTACAAGAAGCTATAAAAGCAGGTGCAAGTGGTGCTATATCTGGCTCTGCGACAGTTAAAATAATTGAGAATAATTTAGATGATAATCAAAAGATGATAGTAGAGTTGAAAGAGTTTGTATCTGATATGAAAATAGCTACAAGTAAAGGTATCGATCATATATACTAAAATGTATAGACCAATTTTCCTGCTCTATTATACTTCTGTTTAGAAAGTAGGTGTTTGAATTCTAGGTAAACATAAGTAACTAAACTTAATGAAGTGTCTTTTACTGAGTATATTAATATAAGATGTTTCGAGTGAAGATTTGTGATCATCGTTAGGGTAATATTTTTAGTTTCATAGAGTATGAATTATTAAAGAATCTATTTGCAGGCATGCTTGTGAAAGAATATCAAGAGAGTAGAATGAGTATGAATAAATCCAGAGTATCTGAGCAAGCAGATTTAGTTATTAGACCATTAGCTATATTGCATGTTCCTAATGGAAGTGATCTTGAAGCAGTTATTGACCAGTGGCTACATGCAATAGCAACTGATAGTCAGTTTTATTGTAATCCTAAAGTTATAAAACCTAAAATTCTTAAACGTAATGTTATCAAGTTGCTACGAGATGAAGGATTATTTACGACAAGAGAGACGTTTTTTAATGATGTGTTTGGAAGCTTAAGTCTTAAGCCAGATCTAAATTCTAAGTTTCGTTTTATAGATATGTTTGCAGGAATAGGTGGTGTTAGACTTGGATTTCAGCAAAATGGTGGAGCGTGTGTTTTTTCTTCAGAATTTGATAAACATGCTCAGATGACATATAAGCATAATCATGGAGAGCTTCCATTTGGTGATATAACCAAGATACCTGTAAATGAAATACCAGATCACGATATTCTTTTAGCAGGGTTTCCATGTCAGGCATTTTCTGTTGCAGGACATAGGCAAGGCTTTGATGATGAAAAAGGTCGGGGAAACTTATTTTTTAATATTTATAAAATTTTGAAGGTCAAAACTCCAAAAGTTTTTTTGTTGGAGAACGTTAAAAACTTGCAAAATCATGATAATGGTAATACATATAAAACTATTGTTAAATATTTAAATGATTTAGGATACTCAGTTACGTCAAAAGTTCTAAATTCAATGGATTATGGTAATGTTCCTCAAACTAGAGAGAGGGTCTATATAATAGGTTTCAAAGACGAGTCTGACTGGATTGTTGGTGATGGATCATTAACAGATAGTTTTAAATGGCCAAATAAAATAGATAGAACTGTATCTATTGTTGATATACTAAATAAAAAAGTCGACGAGGTTTTTTACTATGAAAGATTTGCGTGTCA
>JBLFYO010000036.1:0-16087 GCA_047609165.1 Francisella sp. | reverse complement strand
TGCCTTAGACATCGGCTACAAAGTCTTTAGCCTCAAAGATAAACCATGTATCAAAGAAGTTGTAAAAGATGGTGGGCAAGTAGAGTTTGTACCTCAAAACCTAAGAAAGGCAACTATAGACACTCTTGCAAATATGCTTTGTGCTACTTGTAAACCATTGCATACTAAAATTGAAACGCTTATAGCTGATAAACTCTATAAAGCGGATAATGAAATCTATCTATTGGCACCTGTAGACAAAGCCGAGCTAGACAAATACAAAGACCTAAAGATAAATGTTGACGGCTATAGTGATTTAGATTTGGAGCATTTTTTGAATTTGGGTGTGGCAGATAAAGATAGCGTGAGTGTAGTTTATTGATATGGCTGATGAGAAAATTAATGATAAAATAATAAGTGAAGCAAAAAGAATAGAAGAAGATTGTGATCATTCATCTAAAAGGCATTTTAATGCTTCAGATAGGTGGGGCAAGTATAGTCTATGGATTGGTTTATTAATAGCCGTAATCACAGCAATTACTGGGGTTACTGCATTTAATGAATATTCTATTCCAGCAACAATTTTATCAATATTAGCGACTGTTCTTATTAGTGCCTCTACATTTTTAAAACCCTCTGAAAGAGTCATGTCTCATTTGATGTTAGGTAATAAATATCTTACTTTAAGAAATAATATCAGATTATTTAGAGAATTAGAGATAAATGATATTGATGAAGCAATAGATAAAATAAAAGTATACTCGTCTAAAAGAGATGAGTTAAATGACACTCCTATTAAAACAATAAGAAGAGATTATGAGCTAGCAAAAGATGATATAGACGAAGGAAGAAATGTTATAACGTAGATAAGGAGAGCGTCGATGCCTAATTTAAATAGTTATCTTACAAGTATTGCTTCAAAACTTATCATAAGAGATTCTGAAAAAGAAAAAGAAAAAATAGCTACTTCTGTTGATTCAATAAAACAAAGAATAAATGGATATTTTGGAAATGATATATCTAAAATAATAGTATTTGGCTCTTATAGCAGAACCACTATTTTGCCAAGAAAAGTAGATGAAAAATCAGATATAGATATGATGATAGTTTTTAGTGATAAGTCATATAAGCCTCAAACATACCTTAACAAACTTGGAAGTTTTGTGAATCATTATTATCATAGTTCTGATATTAAACAATCCAACCCCACAATAGTTCTATCTTTAAATCATATAAGGTTTGACTTAGTTCCAACTATAACAGACTATACCTATTTAGAGTATTACAAAATACCATCTATAGCTTCTGACTACCTGGATTGGATTGAAACAAATCCTAGTGATTTTAATGATGATTTGGTGAAAATAAATAATGCTAGATATAGTCTTATTAAGCCATTAATTAGAGTAATGAAATACTGGAATGCAAAAAATGGTTATATTTTTGAGTCATATCTTTTGGAAAAAGAGATTGTAAGAATACACCAAACTTCTTACTTTAATTATAATTTAAAGGGGTTGTTATTTGATACTTTCAGTAATTTATATTTACCATATAACTCGGCAATTTATAAACAAAACATCTTGAATAAAGCAAAGACTAAAATGCAAGAGTCTAAAAATGATGAACAAAATTATCCTAACCTTGCATTATCTGAATTAAAAGAAGTTATTCCATATTTTGACTAATTTAGAGGTAAAAATGAAAAACATAACATTAACACAATTAAGAAAAGAATTAAAACTTAAGTCAAGAGAAGATTTACAAGCAGATATTGAACTTTTGTTTAAGCAATTTCTAGAAGTTAAAAAGCATTATACTATGTTATGTAGTAATAACGGTATTGATGAAGTACTAGAAGAATCTAAGCAAAAAATCTATAAAGAGTTTCATGGTGGTGTATGCCCTAAGGCTAGGATAAGTGTAGCTAAAAAAATTATAACTAACTTTAAAAAATTGCCAGTTACGGATGAAGATATCATAAGTTTGATGCTTTGCTATGTGGAAGAAATTTTATATTTTATAAGAGAATATGGTGCTGGCTATGATACAAACTATCCAGATAGTAGTAGCTGTATGTTTGAATCAGCAGTAAAGCTAATCAAAAAAAACAATTTACAAGAAAAATACCAAGATACCTTACAAAAAATTATCAAAAAAGCAGATGATGCTTATGTAGAAGATTTTGACTGGGTCTATGACAAATATATCGGAGAAAAATAATCAATGAAAACTTTAACAGATAAGCTAGAAAAGCTAACAAAAGAGCAATTGATCGCAATATTAGAAAGTATGTCTTCACAAAGCAAAACTTATGAGAAAGAAGTTAAAACTTTAGTGTCAGCTTATGATCCTAAAGAGTTTTATAAACTTGTAAGTAAAGAAGTTACTAGTATTACTAGCAATAGAAAATTCTATGGATATTGGGAGTGTAGAATATTTGCTGATAAAATAAATTCTGTAGTAAACAAAATTGATAACTTTTTAGTACCTCAAGCACCAGATTTGGCTATTAAATTAGCAAATAGAATCATAGATAAAGAAGACAAAATTGCTGAGCATATTGATGACTCAAATGGTGAAATGGGTAGTGCTTTTTATGATTTGTTTATAATGTTGGACAAAGCATACGCTAAAAGTAACTGTAAGCCTAAAGAGATAGCTTCGTTTATAATTGAGACTTATAAAAAATCCCAATATGGTTTGCTTGAACTTGTAACTAACTTTTCAAGATGCTTATCAGAAGATGTCTTATCAGAACTAGAAAAAATGCTTGTACCAATCAATGAACTAAAACCAATGGATGTAAAAAACTATAAATTTGATTACGATGAAAGTTTTCATAAGTTAATTGCAGATAAAAGAAAAGATGTTGATAGTTACATATCTGTAATAAAAGCTAAAGATGGTCTCGATAATGCTAGTTATTTGCTTAATATAGCTAAAAGACTAATAGAAGCTTTTAGAGAAGATGAGGCTATTGAATATCTTAATAAAATTAGTCAAGATAATTTCTTTTGTAGAAGAGACCAGCTGCTGATAGAAGCCTATTTACTTGATGGAAATATTACAGAAATCAAAAAGATATACTATAATCAAATTTTTGATAGAAGTAATATAAACACCGATGCGTATCTTAAATATATCAAATACGCTAATGCTGATGAATCTCAAAAGGTTAAGGAAGAGATTAAGGGGTATATTGATGCTAAGCCTTTTAGTATCTCTACCATAGAGACGCTTTATACTTTGGGTGAATATAATTTACTAGAAGATGCTTTGGTTGATTTTGTTAAATCAGGTGAGCCATTAGATATGCGATCTGTTAGCGAGGTTAGAAAAATCAGCACTAGCATAGCAAAAGAAAAACCTCTTGTTGCTGTACTTATCCGAAGATTACTTGTAGCAGATTGCCTTGATGGTAAAAAATCAAAATACTATGACTATGCTGTTAGTGATCTCAAAAAATCTATTGAGTTTGGTGAGTTTATCGAAGTTGGGCGTGATATAGAGCATCCGGTAGATCACTTTAATTCATTGATTGAGAAACATAAGAAAAAAGTGAGTTTTTGGAGTAGGGTTGCCAATGCAAACTTAAAAGAACTTATAGAAAAAATATACCTGCAAAAATAAGGCCTAAAATGTTATTTGAAAAACAACAGTACCAAGAAGATTGTGTAAGTAATATCATGAGCATTTTAGAACAATGCGATGTTTTTAATAATGATTATTCAAACCTAAAAAATATAAGCAAAGAACACTATAAAGCTCAAAAATATAATCAATTTGAAACATCTAACAAAAAACAAATAGATATCTTGATGGAGACTGGTACTGGTAAGACATTTACTTATATCAAAACTATTTTTGAGTTAAATAAGCTATTTGGCAAATCAAAATTTATTATTGTATTGCCAAGAACTGCTATTAAACAAGGTGTTATTCAAAACATAAAGCTAACTGATGAGTTTTTCTATAATGAGTATGGTAAGCATCTAAAGTTCATAGATTACACTGGTAAAGATAGCATTTCAGCGGTAGAGCAAAATTTTATTCGTAATGATTCTGATTTGACTGTGATGGTTACGACAAGTTCGGCTTTTAACACTAGTAACAAAGATAAAAAACAAAATGTAATTCATAGAAATAGCGAAACACTCTTTGAGTTTGGAAGTGTATGGGGTGCTATTGCAGATAAAAATCCAATAGTTTTTATTGATGAGCCACATTTACTAAAAGGTGGAGCAACTGTAGATGCTTTGGAAAAGTTAGACACGCTATTTATTCGTTTTGGTGCTACATATCCAACTGAGCAAGAACATAGGCTTGTAAATGTCGCCTATGCTTTGGATAGTATTGACTCTTTTGAGAATTATCTTGTAAAAAGGATTGCCGTTAAAAATATCCTAACAGGTGCAGAAGAGTCTGATATTAAAATAACTAAGATAGTTGCAAAAGGTAAGCAAACTTATAAATCCGTATCATTTAGCTATGCAAAAAATCAACAGATATATTCAGCCACTGTAAAAATTAGTGAGGATATTGGCTCAAAGACGGGTTTAGATGATTTTCACGGTGTCACACTTACCAAGATAAATGCTGGTGAAATATTTTTCTCAAATGGTGCAAGTAAGAAAGTTAGTGAAAAATATGAGCTAAATGATGATGAAGTGTATCAGATGATAAAGGTTACAGTCGAAAATCATTTTAAAAAAGAAGAAGATCTGTTTAAGCAAGGAATTAAAGAACTATCTCTATTTTTCATTCCTAATATTGCAGATTTTAGGGGCTATAATCCTAGAGTTAGAAATGCTTTTGAGAGCATATATAAAGAAATTCGTGAAAAATATTACAATCATACAAGTAACCAAGAGTATAAAAAGTATTTAGATAAAGATTTTAAAGATGGTGAGCTTCAAGTTTTAGAAGGGTACTTCTCTGGTGATAAAGGTAGCACCGATGATAAGATAA
Source organism: Francisella sp. (assembly GCA_047609165.1). Classification (GTDB taxonomy): domain Bacteria; phylum Pseudomonadota; class Gammaproteobacteria; order Francisellales; family Francisellaceae; genus Francisella. The sequence continues at coordinate 11,137 of JBLFYO010000036.1, read as the reverse complement.
AGGCTGGCGTTGATACTATTTTAAACAAAAAAGAGCAGCTTTTATCATTAGATGAACCTTTGAGATTTGTATTTTCTGTATGGGCATTACAAGAGGGTTGGGATAATCCTAACATCTTCAATATTTGTAAACTTGCTACTACAGATAAAGAAACATCTCGAAGACAGCAAGTAGGGCGTGGGCTTAGACTCGCTGTAAACCAAGTAGGTAAAAGGCAGTCATTTAAAACTCTCGAAGAAAATGAAAATGCTTTCTATGATATCAATACTCTTGATGTTGTAGTTTCAGGTTATGAAAAAGACTTTATCGAAGGTATTCAATCAGAAATTCAAAAAGCTAGTTTTGGTATTGTAGGCGATTTATTAGAAAATAGCATATTAGAAAGTAATGGTTTAAACCTAAGAGAGATAAGTAGGCTAATAAATATTTTAGAAGATAATCAAATTGTAGAATTTAATGAAGATATTGAAAAATATAAAATTGTTAGTAGCATTTATGACTTTATAGAAAATAATGCAGGTAAGTTGTCATTTATTTCTAATGATCGGTTGGATGAGATAAAAAAGCTATTTAAATCAAGAAAATCAATGGTTGTTGACAATAACAAACAACGAGAAAAAGTTAAAATTCGTCAAGAGCAAGCTAAAAAGTTTAAAGAGCTTTGGGAGGCTATTAATCGCAAGGCTAATATTGTCTATAAAGATATCAATGAAGATCAGATTATTGGTCAAATAGTAACAAATTTCAATAATGAAAGTTTTGCTCAAATTGATACAAAAGTCATAACTAAAATGTATGATCCTCTAAAAGATAAAGTCATTACACAAGAAGAACAATCTTTAGGTAAAGTAGATTTCTTTACAAAGAATAAGCTTGAAAACTTTATTTTTGAATTTTCTAAAAAAGAAAAATTACCACTAAGGTTTATAACAAAACTATTTAGCCAATTAGATTTACAAAAGATTAAAAATAATCCTAGTAAAGCAACTAATTTTATCAAAACTCAAATAAAAGATTCGATCCATGCTAGTATTTTGCAATGTGTAGATTATCAATTTAGTCAGACAAATATCTTTAGCAAGAATATCTTGCAAAATGATGACGGAAGTTTCATTAAAGAAATTGAATATACGAAACTAGGTCGAAAGATTGGTGATGAAGCTAGAGATGAATTTTTGTTTGACAAAGTTATTTATGATTCAGATATTGAGAAGCAATCTATAGAAAGCGATCCTATACGATTTGACACAAGTCAAATAACTGTTTTTGCTAAGCTACCAAGTATCTCTATACCAACGCCTTATAAAGCGTATAATCCAGACTTTGCTTATCTTGTAGATAGAGGAGAGAATCAAAAGCAATTATTTTTAGTGGTTGAAACTAAAGGCTATAAAAATAGTGATGATATTCCTATAGCCGAAAAAACAAAGATAAATTATGCTAAAAAGTTTTTTGAAAGCTTACAAAAGCAATTGCCAAATGTTGATATAAGGTTTGAAACCAGAATCAATAAACAGCAATTATCAAATATTTTGCATGGGAGATAATTATGAACTGGTCAAATATCCTATCAGCAGAAAAACAAAAACCTTACTTTAAGCAAATATTAGCATTTTTGGATAATGAGAGGAATCAGGGCAAAATAGTCTTTCCAGCTAAAGAAGATATTTTTAATGCTTTTGAATATACAGGGTTTGAAGATATTAAAGTGGTTATATTGGGTCAAGACCCATACCATAATGTTGGACAGGCTCATGGGCTCGCATTCTCTGTTAATCATGGGGTTGCTATACCTCCATCCTTGCGTAATATGTATAAAGAACTGGAGGCTAGTGTCGAGGGTTTTCAGATTTCAAGTCATGGTTGTTTGACCAGTTGGGCAAAGCAAGGGGTTTTTCTTCTAAATACAACTCTTACCGTGGAAGCTCATAAAGCAAACTCACATAAAGATATAGGGTGGGAGACATTTACAGATTCTGTTATTCAAAAAATTTCTGAAAATAAAGAAAGCGTTGTGTTTATGCTTTGGGGCTCTCATGCTCGTAAGAAAAAATCACTAATTGATGATTCAAAACATTTGATTTTGGAGTCATCTCATCCGTCGCCGCTTTCTGCTTATAGAGGTTTTTTAGGGTGCAATCATTTTGTTTTGGCTAATGAGTATTTGTTTAAAAGAGGTTTAGAAAAAATAGACTGGAATTTATCTTAATATAGACAAAATCAATATTTTACTGGTAATAGAAGGTGTATTTTTCAAGCTTTTCTAAAGGTACTATTTTACGAGTCGTTATGGTAGAATATTACCTATATGTTTTATCTTAAATAATAGCGGTAAATAATGTCATTAGCACCTAGAGAATCATCATCTATAAATATAGAAAAAGAACTAAAGCAATCATACCTTGATTATGCAATGAGTGTAATCGTTGGGCGTGCATTGCCAGATGTCCGAGATGGGTTAAAGCCTGTACATCGTAGAGTATTGTTTGCGATGAATGAGCTGTCAAACTACTACAATCGTCCTTACAAAAAGTCAGCTCGTGTAGTCGGTGATGTAATAGGTAAATATCATCCACATGGTGATACAGCTGTTTACGACACTATTGTTAGATTAGCACAACCTTTTTCACTTCGCTATACATTGGTTGATGGTCAGGGTAACTTCGGTTCTATCGATGGCGATTCTGCAGCAGCAATGCGTTATACAGAGATTAGAATGAAGAAGCTTACACATGAGCTTTTGATCGATCTTGACAAAGAGACTGTAGATTTTTCTCCAAACTATGACAATACTGAGCTTGTGCCTGATGTGTTACCTACACGAGTACCAAATTTACTTGTAAATGGTTCGTCTGGTATAGCAGTTGGTATGGCAACAAATATTCCTCCGCATAATATGACAGAGGTTATTGATGGTACTTTGGCACTTATAGATGACAAGAATCTTACTGTTGAAGATATTATTAAATATATCCCAGCACCTGATTTCCCTACTGGTTCGTACATAAATGGTACAGATGGCATTTTAGAGGCTTACAAAACCGGTCGTGGTCGCGTGATTATGCGTGGTAAAGCAACGATAGAAGAAGATGATGCTAGTGGTAAGTCGCAAATTATCATTACAGAAATTCCTTATCAAGTGAATAAAGCAAAGCTTGTTGAAAAAATCGCAGAGCTTGTTAAAGAAAAAAAAGTTGTAGGTATTACTGAGCTTAGAGATGAGTCTGATAAAGATGGTATTCGAGTTGTAGTTGATATTAGACGAGATGAGTCTCCTGAAGTTGTTTTAAATATGCTATATGCTCAAACTCAATTACAGTGTAGTTTTGGTATCAATATGGTCGCTATTAGTGATAATAGACCTAAACTGCTTGGTTTAAAAGAAATCCTTGAGCAGTTTGTTAAGCACAGAAAAGAAGTTGTAACTCGTAGAACTATTTTTGAGCTTAGAAAGTCAAAAGAAAGAGCCCATATATTGGAAGGTTTATTACTTTCATTGGCAAATATTGATGAGATGATTGCACTTATCAAGGCTTCACCAAGTCCGGCAGATGCTAAGCAATCTATGCTTGATAGATCTTGGGATGGTTCGCTTGTTAAGAGCATGCTTGATGGTGTAAATGTTAAGATGTATCGTAAAGAGGAGCTATCGCTTCATTATGGTATTCAAGAGGACTCTTCTTACAATCTTACAGAAGAGCAGACTGATGCTATATTAGCTTTAAGATTGCATAGACTTACAGGTCTTGAGCAAGATAAGATTACAAATGAATTTAAAGAGCTTGTTGAAAAAATTAAGTATCTAATTGGTATTTTAAGTTCACAAGAAGAGCTAATTAGAGTAATCAAAGAAGAGCTTATAGAAATTAGAAATAATTTTGGAGATGAAAGAAAATCTGAAATTATTGATTCAAGATTGGATTTGACTAGAGCAGATTTGATCAATGAAGAAGATATGGTTGTAACACTATCTATGGACGGTTATGTTAAGACTCAACCACTAAGTTCATACAATGCTCAAAAACGCGGTGGTGTAGGTAAATCTGCAACTAAAACAAAAGAAGAAGATAGTATATTTAAGCTAATGTTGGCTTCAACGCATGATACGATGCTTTGCTTCTCAAGTTTAGGAAGGGTTTATTGGTCTAAAGTATATGACTTCCCTGTTGCAAGTAGAATTTCAAAAGGTCGCCCAATAAACAATATATTACCTTTAGCTAAAGAAGAAAAAATTACAGCACTTATGCCAATTTCTGAATTTAAAGAAGATTGGTTTGTATTTATGGCGACTAAGCTTGGTAGAGTTAAGAAGGTTGATTTATCTCAATTTGCTAAACCTCGTTCTAGTGGTAAGATTGCAATTGGTCTTAATGACAATGATGAGCTTTCTTATGTAGCTTTGACTGATAGTAGTAAGCAGATTATGATGTTCTCAGATGCTGGTAAGGCTATCAGATTTGATGAGTCTGATGTGCGTGCTATGGGTCGATCAGCTGCGGGTGTGACAGGTATGCGTCTACAAGATGGTCAAAAAATTGTCTCAATGCTAGTGACAGATCCTGAAGAGGGTGTTGTATTAGCTGCGACTGAAAATGGTTATGGTAAGCGTACGGCAGTTTCAGAATATCGTAAAACTAAGCGAGCTAGTCAAGGTGTGATAGCAATCTCAACTTCTGATAGAAATGGTAAGGTTGTTGTAGCTGTACTTGTTGATGAAACTGATGATATTGTAATGATTACAAATAATGGTACGCTAGTTAGAACTCATTCAAACCAAGTTAGAGAGTGTGGCCGTTCAGCACAAGGCGTAAAATTAATCAATCTTCGTAATAATGAAAAATTAATAGGACTGAAAGTTGTCGATCAGCAAGATGAAGAGGATGATCTTGAGGTGGAAGAGTCTATACCATCTTTAGAAGATGGTGGCGGTGCTGAAATCTTGGATCAGAATTCTGTAGAAGACACAGAGACTAGTGAATAAAAATTATGTCAATAAAAAGCAAAATTACTATACTTGGAGCTACAGGTTCTATCGGAGATAGCACTCTTGCTGTAATTAGAAAATCTAAACAATTTGAAGTATATGCACTTACAGCTTTTAGTAATATCATAAAATTAGCTGAGCTTTGCAATGAGTTTCAACCTCGCTATGCGGTGGTTGAGAATGCTGAAAAAAAAGCACAACTTACTAAGCTAACAACAGTTGAAATACTCGTTGGTGAGGCTGGGTTGGAGCAAGTTTCTAGTGATGTAGAAGTTGATATGGTTATGTCTGCTATCGTTGGTATAGCTGGTTTGAAACCTACATTTGCAGCAGCTAAAGCAGGCAAGAAAATACTTCTAGCAAATAAAGAATCTCTAGTTGCTGCAGGACATTTGCTTATTGAAGAAGTGCAAAAAAATAACGCTCAATTAATCCCTGTTGATAGTGAGCATAATGCTATTTTTCAATGTTTAAATAATGCTAAGAAAGAGTTCGATGGTGAAGTTGCTGAGATCATTTTGACAGCTTCAGGTGGACCTTTTAAAGACAAGAGTTTGAGTGAGTTGATGAATATAACTCCAGATCAAGCTTGTGCTCATCCAAATTGGGAGATGGGTAGGAAGGTTTCGGTAGATTCATCTACTATGGTTAATAAAGCTCTTGAAGTAATAGAAGCATATTGGCTTTTTAATGTTCCCTTTGATAAATTAGAGGTTTTGATTCATCCGCAAAGTATAATTCATTCGATGGTCAAATACATAGATGGTAGCTTTTTAGCACAGCTAGGCACCCCTGATATGAAAACACCTATAGCTAATGCAATGTATTATCCTAGTCGTGGGCATGTAGATGTTGCTAAATTAGATTTTACAAAGACAGAACTTACATTTAAGAAAGCTTGTTTTGAGCGTTTTGAGGCTCTTGCTATAGTCTTTGATAATTTAAAGAATAAAAATTATGCGGCAAATATTGTTTTTAATGCAGCTAATGAAAAATTAGTTGCTGCATTTTTAGATGAAAAGATTAAATACTTAGATATTATAAATATAAATAAACAAGTAATAAAAGAATTACATTTTGAGAATCCACAGAACATAGCAGAAGTTTTTGCGATAGATAGCAAAACTCGAGAGTATGTGGATTCTATTTTGAGGTAGGAATTGGTGTTTTTTTTAAAAAAGAAGTTTGTAATAATATCTCTTCTTATGGGCATTGCGTGTACTAGCTGGGCTGAAGGCAGCAGTTTTATACTAGATGATGTATCCATAGATGGTTTAGAGGGCTTGCAGAGTGATGTGGTTAAGAGTCGATTGGGCTTTAAAAGAGGTAGCTATGTCACGCCTGAAGATACAAATCAAATCATCAACAATCTTTATGGCACAGGTTTTTTTAACAGTGTCGATCTATATCGCAAAGGTAGTAATTTATTTATAAATGTGAAAGAAAGGCCAATTATTGCTGGATTCAATTTTAGTGGTAATAAGAAGCTCAAAAAAGAAGATTTAGAGAAGGTCTTTACAGACGCTGGTATCTATGTGGGTAATGTATTTAATCCTAATACAATGTTTCTCCTTAAGCAATCTTTACTTAGTCAGTATTCTCAAATGGGTTTATATGGTGCAAAGATTGAAGAAAACATTCGTAAACTCCCAAACAATAGAGTTAATATAACTTTAATGATGAAAGAGGGTGAGCCGGCTACTATTAGTGCAATAAATTTTGTAGGTAATAAAAAGTTTGATGACGGTGATTTAAAAACTAGTGTAGCTTTTCAAGTACCTTCACTATGGAATTTATGGGGGTTTCTTGCCCCTTTTGATAGCTATTCTCCAGGTGCAATGGATCAGTCCGTACAGGGGGTAACTAATTATTATTTAAATAGAGGTTATCTAGATTTCAAAGTTATATCTAAGCAAGCGTCGATGACAAAGGATCGAGAGCATTCATTTATAACATTTGATATGGCTGAAGGTAAGATTTATAAGGTTGGAAAGATATCTCTGGACGGTAAATTTATATTGCCAAAATCTGAACTAGAAGCACTTATTCAGCTAAAACAAGGTGAGGTTTTTTCTAAAAAGGAATTAGTCGATAGTATAGGAGCTATTAAAACTTTGCTAGGTAGTAAAGGTTATGCATTTACTACTGTAAACCCTATTCCAAATGTTGATAAAGACAAGCGAATAATATCATTTAAATTTGTGGTTGACGCTGGTAAAAAAGTTTATGTAAATAGGGTTAATTTCCTTGGCAATAATGTTACTAATGATTATGTGTTTCGTAGGCAGTTACAATATTATGAGCAAGCAAAGTATAACAAAGAATCAATAGATAAATCTCAAAGAAGGCTAGATCAGCTTCCATATGTGGCTGCAGCAGATATGCAGTTAGTACCTGTCGATGGCTCAGATGACTTAGTTGATGTGAATTATAATATCAAGGAAAAAAATGCTAACTCTGTAAGTGCTAGCTTAGGCTTCTCCGACTTGTACGGCTTTATGGTGGGCGGTAAGCTCAATATGCCGAATGTCTTTGGTACAGGTAATACTTTCAATGTAAATGCACAGCTTTCAATACCGTTTCAACAATTAGATGTAAGTTATATTGATCCATATTTTACAACTTCCGGTATATCTCAAAGTGTATCTGCTTATGCAAATAGATCAAACTTCGCTAAAACTGATGCGATTACTGCATATCAATTAGATACTTTTGGTGCGAGGTTGATGTATGGTTTGCCAATATCTACATTTAGTAATGTCTCTTGGGGTTTAACTTATGCAAATAATACAGTTAAGCAGTCAGATGGTTATAAGTCATCAATCGTACAATGGTTTTTAGACAAACAGGGTCGAAATAGTTTTAATGAACCTGCGGTTACTGCCGGATGGAATTTCGATGATTCAAATAAGTATATGTTTGCAACAGATGGTGGATCATTTAATTTAAATGGCTCGGTAAATATACCAGGTATTAGTAATATTAATTCATATAAGGTAGAATTAGCAGGTACTTATAATATTGCTATACCTAATACGGATTTATCAGCTTTCTCAATAAAAGGTGGAGTTCAATATGGTGGTGGTTATGGAAAGACAGATGAGTTACCTTTTTATCAGAACTTCTTTGGTGGTGGCTGGGGAAGTGTACGAGGCTTCTTGCAAGGTTCATTTGGTCCTCGTGACATGAATACAGCAGTAAACCCAGCAGTTCCAGGCAATTCGTTTGGTGGTAACCTTAATGTTTATAATAACTATGATTTATTGTTCCCAGTTCCATTTATGAAAGATAGTTCAAATATGAGAATAGGAGCTTTTGTGGATTTAGGTAATACTTACTTGACATACGATTTACCTGCTAAAACTTTGGCAGATAATCCACCTCACGATACGACACCATCATTAGGAAATTTGAAGTACTCTGTAGGTGTGCAATTTAGATGGGCTTCACCTATGGGACCGTTAGCTGTATCATATGCACAGCCTTTTAATGTACAAACTGGAGATATAACACAATCATTCCAGTTCTCATTAGGGCAAAATTTTTAGAATGAAGTAAGGTTTATACATAAAAACAAAGAGAGAAGTTGATCTTTTCAGGTGTTTTATGTATATGTTTAAATAAAAGGAGAAAGAAATGAAAAAAATAATAGCAATACTATCAATACTAGCAGCAGGGACGACAGTTTCTTATGCAGAAACTAAAATTGCAGTAGTTAATCCCGTTGAAATCTTCAGTGATTCTGATTTGGGTTCAGTAAGTGTTAAGAAACTAGAGAATGACCTTAAGCCTGAAGCTTCTAAATTAAAACAGCAGCAAGAAGCTATAATGAAGGAAGTTCAGCAGTTACAGCAAAACGCTAGTACTATGACTAAAGATGAGCTAGATAAAAAACAACAAGCTATACAGCAAAAGCAACAAACATTCTCTGAAAAAGCAAGAATCTTACAACAAAAAGAAAGCACAAGAAAAGAGGAGTTATCTAAAAAATTCCAAGTTAAATTTGATCGCTCTGTAAGAGAAGTAGCTAAAGAAAAAGGTTATAACATGGTTGTAACGACACAGGCATTAGCTTATTCCGAGGGAGTGAGTGACATTTCGGGAGATGTTATAGTTTTAATGAATAAAGACTATGAATAATAAAGTTAGAGAGGTGTCTTATGTATAGTTTAGAATTTTTAGCATCAAAACTAGATGGTACCGTTAAAGGTGATAGTGCTATTGAGATAACAAAAGTTGCGACACTATCACAAGCTGGTGATGGAGATATTTCTTTTTGCACTAACCCCAAGTACTTAAAACAACTTTCAGAAACTAAAGCGTCTGCTGTACTTATAACAGAAGAGGCTTTAGAATTTTGCAATACCAATGCTGTGGTTTTGTCAAACCCATATATGGCTTTAGCTCAAGTAATGGAGTTGTTTGATAAATCACCTAAGCCAACGGGCAAAATTCATAGTAAAGCAGTTATCGCATCAAGTGCTATATTGGGAGACAATGTAACTATAGAAGCTAATGCTGTCATTGGTAGTAATGTCGTGATTGGTGATAATGTGTTTATTGGAGCTTGTAGTACTATAGATTCGGGCACAGTGATCGGTGATGAGACCGTTATCAAAAGTAATGTTTCAATCGCGTATGATATCCAGATAGGTAGTCAATGCGTAATTCATCAAAATGCTGTAATAGGTTGTGATGGCTTTGGTAATGCGCGTGCTGAAGATGGTAGTTGGACTAAGATACCTCAACTAGGTAGAGTTATAATCCATGATGATGTTGAAGTTGGAGCTAGTACTACTATAGATAGAGGGGCTATTGATGATACTGTCATTAAAAAGGGCGCCCGTATTGATAATTTGGTTCAGATAGCTCATAATGTAATCATAGGCGAAAATACCGCTTTAGCTGGCGTAACAGCAGTAGCAGGAAGTACTACTATTGGTAATAATTGTCTTATAGGTGGTCAGTCGGCTATTACAGGGCATATAGAAATATGTGATGGTGCTGTAATAGGTGGTGCTTCAAACATAGGTAAGTCAATTACTAAGCCGGGTATGTACTATGCAGCATTTGAGGCGAAGCCAAGAATTGAATGGGGTCGTTTTGTAGCTAGGATATCAAAGATTGATAAGCTAATGGCTAGAGTCAAAAATTTAGAACAGAAGATAAAGTAAGGATTAATAATGAGTCGGTTTGATGAGAATAATAAACAGTTAGATGTTATGGCTATTAGAGAAATTTTACCACATAGATATCCTTTTGCACTGTTGGATAAAATTCTTGATTGGAATATTGAGGATCAAACAATTGTAGCTCAAAAGAATGTAACAATTAATGAAGATTTTTTTAATGGACATTTTCCTGAATTTCCAGTTATGCCTGGTGTACTTATAGTAGAAGCTATGGCACAAGCTACGGCTATTTTAGGTGAGTTGTTGGCTGAAAAATTATTTGCAGGTGTTGTGGCTAGAGCTGGTGGCGGTAGACGCACATTTATGTTAGCAGGGATTGATAAAGTTAGAGTAAAACGACCAGTTGTTCCAGGTGATGTTTTGATTATAGAATCTCAAGTTATTAAAGTGAAAAGTATAGTGTGTACAGCAAAATCAGTAGCAAAAGTAAATGGACAGATTGTTTGTACAGCAGATTTAATGGCAGCTTATAAGGATTATTAATAGTGATACATAGTTTGGCAATAGTCCATGATAGTGCCAAAATCGCTGATAATGCTATTATTGGGCCATTTTGTGTTGTGGGTAAGAATGTTGAAATAGGCGAAGGTACTGAGCTTAAAAGTCATGTTACGATAGGTGACAATGCTATCATAGGTAAAAATAATCGTATATTTCAATATGCGTCTATTGGAGATGATCCAATAGATTATACATATAAAAGAGGTGATTTTTCTCAGGTTATTATCGGTGATAATAATATAATTCGAGAGTGTGCTACAATACATGGTGGAACTTCAAAAGAGGTAGGTATAACTAGAGTTGGAAATAGTAATCTTATAATGTGTTATGTGCATATTGGACATGATTGCAAGGTTGGTAATAACATTAATCTTGTTAATGGTGTTGGACTTGCGGGACATGTACATATTGAGGACTATGCTATTTTAAGTTCAAATGTTGGGGTGCATCAGTTTTGTAC
>JBLFYO010000035.1:0-16303 GCA_047609165.1 Francisella sp. | reverse complement strand
TTACGTTTGTAGCCGGATTCAAATAATGAAATAGCTCTATCTCTCAAATCTTGACTATATGCTCTCATAAAATAGAAAACAGTATATACAATTTTGTTGAATAAATCTCCTTCAGATTAGCTATACTATGGTAGTTCTGTGACATACCTTGTCCTTTGTGGTTATTTGACTTGATATGTTACAGGCTATTTACAAAATTTGGGATAACGTACCCAAACTAGACAACTAATCATTATTACTACAATTTATCAGGTGATTATAAGTCCAATATTTTGAAGCATGATTTGACGGTGCCAGCTAAGAACTTTGTAGAGTCAGATGAAAGTTTAGTACCAATAAATATTGCTGAATTACCACAAGAAATGAATTTTAGTACGAAGACAAAAATTGGTGATAAATTAGCTAAAGAAAGTAAATATCTTAGTGATGGAGGTATAGATCATTGTTATACAGTTGATGGTGAAGTCAAGCTTGAAGACCCTGTAAATGGTAGGTAATTAAGAGTTACGAGCTCATATCCTGCAATGCAGATATATACTTGTAATTATCCAGCGGGTCATATTTTAGCTAATGCTAAGGTTCAACAGAAGTTTGATGCTATATGCTTTGAATCACAATTTATCAGTGTTTTTGACGGTGTATATGACAAACACCCAATGAGATTAGATAAAGGTGATAAATATCGCCATTTTATAAAGCTGGAGTTTTAAATAATCATATAAGGTTTATAGTATTGACACACTACCATAATTATAATTATATTTTTTTTAAGTTCTTTATATATGACTTATTGACACCTTGTATAAGAATGTTACTATTAACTGTATTATACATTTTTAAGGGAGATCAAAATGAAAGATACTAAAGAGAAAAAATCTGGATTAAAGATGGATCTAAATGAAGTAATTATAAATGAAATTACAGAATATATGAAATGGGCAAACATAAAATATAAAGATTATTTTATTGAGGAAGCTTGTAAGTATGTTCTTGATAATGATGCCAAATGGCAAAAATATAAATCATCGAATTTTGAAGATGATATGCAACGTAAAGAAGAGTCATATACAGATATTCAAAACAAAATGCTTGCTGACGATGATGGTATGCAACTTTCGTCACACAAAAGAAACTTAGGCGAAGACTTAAACAAAAAATAATATATGTTATAGCTAAAACAATATATTTATTTTAGTTGTTTATGTTTAACTAAAGCCTTTTCTCGACTGGCTTTCAAATCAACTATAGGCATTGGATAGTCTACTTCTAGCTCAACGTTTGCCTCTTCTAATATATTAAGTTTAGCTTTCCAAGGTTTTGAAATGAATTTATCTGATAAATTTTTTAGTTCGGGTACGAACTTACGGATATATTCAGCAGCTTCAAATTTATCAGCTTGTAATACTGGATTAAATATCCTAAAGTACGGAGTTACATCAAGTCCGCAACCTGCGACCCATTGCTAGCTGGCATTATTACTAGCTATGTCTGCATCAAAAAGGGCATTAAAAAACTTGCAACAATCATTCGCATGCGATTGTTTGCCAAAGCTCACGCATTCCAGCATCTACAGTTGGGATACCTGTCTTGCCTATTTGCCATTTTTTAGGTAATTGTAGCTCGTTTTCCCATTCAAATTTATCAAACTTAGAATTGATGTTTCTTGTAGCAAGATCAGGATAATAATACATCTGATAATAACTAAAATCTCGCCATACTAATTTTTTTATAAAATGCTCTTCATTCTTACCGATAGAATCTAAACTATATACCGCATTAAATACTTGATTAAGGGCGTGGTTCATTTTAAGTTTAATTAATCTCCCAGTTACTAAGCAGTGGTTAGAACAATATACATTATTTCATCACACTCAATCAGGTGCTAGTTATAGAGATATCACAGACAGTTTTAACATTCTATTTGATTTCAAAAGATCAGTAGGTTGGGCTCATGATACTTTATATAAACATAATCAAACAGTGCAATCATTTCATCAAAATGAAGATCTATCCAAAATAAAAGTAAGTGCGAATGATGAGATGTTCAATAAAAACAAACCTACTTAACAGGGTTTGCACAAATTCACTTTACTGCCTAATATTACAAAAAAGCGATGATCATAAAGCTGAAACTTGGAAAGAAAATATTGACAAGTTAGCTGTTAAAGGCTATTCTCCTAATAGTGTGATATTTGATAGATTGAGCTCCCTTCAACTGGGCATTACAATGGTATATTCACCTCCATATAGCCATAATTTAAACCTAATTTAAAACTAATTGAAAGGCTTTGAAAGTATATGACTGAAAAAGTAAGGAATAATGTATTTTTTCATTCAGCCAAAGATTTCAAACAATAAATTCTATCTTTCTTTACTGATAATTAGGATAAAAATAAAGTTGGTTTAGAAGATAGAATTAACGACAATTTGCAGAGGTTAAAGTCGGCGTTTTGAAATGAGTTGTGTATAGTATGATTTTTTCATAAGAAAATTTGCTAATTAGACAAAGTAAGTAAAGTAAATTTTATCAAAGATATAGTTATAAAAGAAAGCATATACAAGATAGAAAACCACAAAACCAATATCTACTAACAATGCAGCTACCAAATTCATCTCTAGCCAATATGCTACCAAAGGTACTGTAACTATAAGTAATCCAACTTCAAATAAAAGTGCATGAAGTAATCGCATAGATATTTTTCTAGTTGACCTATGGCCATCTAAAGAGCTTTCAACCAAATCAAAAATATAGTTATAAATAAAGTTCCAAACCATTGCCATCAGAGAGATTAGAATCGCTATAACTCCGATATGAAAAATGCTTTCATTTAAGACAAGCATCGCAAATGGGGTAAATATCAAAATCCCAAAAATTTCAAAACCTAGCATATGGATTAAGCGAGCAGTAAAGCTCATGTTTTTGTTTTCTGTTGTCATAGTTTTGTACCAATTTTTAGATTATATATTCAATTTAGATTACTCTAACAAGGCGTATATCCAAGTATTTTACCAGACTTCAATTTTGCTTGAACTCGGGAATATTCTTTTACCTCATACTTATCTGCTTGAGTTAACTCTGCAGAAGTAAGCTCAAATACCGTGCCTTTTACAATATCAAGACTATTCCCAGTATATTTTAATATTGGGTGGTAACGCTCTCCACTAGTAGCTATAACATCTTCATCAGATATTTCTATTCTATATACAGAATAAGCTATGAGAGTATCTTTAGTTCCATTTAGAAGTCTACCAAATGTTTTAAGTTGTACAGTTTCTAACTGTAAGGTTCCATACGAGAATAGTAATTCCACGATAACACTCCTTTTCAACATTTTAAAATCAACCTAAAATCTTATCCAGCACTTTAGATATTTTATCAACTGAAAGACTGCTATCTTCTAACAACAAATCTTTAGTACCATGATTTAGGAATGCATCTTGCAAACCAAAGTTTCTAAGAGAAATATTCTTTTGCAAATCATTTGCCAATATATACTCATTGACTGCTGAACCTGCACCACCTGCAACTGAATTTTCTTCAATAGTTATCACTACAGAATGATTTTTACATACATCTTCTATAGCTTTTTCATCAAGAGGCTTCACAAAACGCATATCGATAACGGTAGCATTGTATTTCTCTGCAACCTTGTTTGCGATAGGTAGTAGCGTACCAAAATTTAGTATAGCAACTTTCTGACCCTTACGGATAAGTTTTGATTTACCAAACTCAATATCTAATGAGCTCGTAATCTCAGCTCCAATACCAGCACCACGCGGATAACGAACCATAGCAGGGCCATTATACTCATAGCCCAGCTCGAACATATAATGAGCTTCATTTTCATCACTTGGTGTCATAATTACATGATTCGGTATACAACGCATAAAGCTAATATCAAAACTACCATCATGAGTACAACCATCTGCTCCTACAAGCCCTGCTCTATCTACAGCATATAGTACATCTAAATTTTGAATTGCCACATCATGGATAACCTGATCATACGCGCGTTGCAAAAACGTAGAGTAAATAGCCACCACAGGTTTAAGTCCTTGACAAGCAAGTCCGCCTGCAAATGTAACTGCGTGCTGCTCGGCTATTGCTACATCAAAGTATCTATCAGCATATTCTTTTGAAAATCTGATTAAATCAGAGCCTTCTTTCATTGCAGGTGTAATACCTACTAATCGTTTATCTTTTGCAGCTTTCTCACAAATCCAATTACCAAAGATATTTGAAAATGTAGGTTTTGCCACTTTAGTACTTTCTATACCGGTATGAAAACTTGGTGCTACGTGATGAAACTTAATAGGATCAGATTCAGCTTTTTCATAACCCTTGCCTTTCTTTGTGACAATATGTAAAAGCTTTGGACCTTTATGTTTTTTGAGAATTCTTAATGTCTTCACAAGATCTTCAACATCATGTCCATCTACAGGTCCGACATAATAAAACCCTAAATCTTCAAAAAAATTAGCAGGTACAAACATTCCTTTAGTCTGCGTTTCAAATCTTTTTACAAAATCAAACATCTGCGGGATATTCTTTAGAACTTCTTTGCCTTTCTCACGAATAGAATTATAAAAACCACCAGAAATAATCTTACTAAAATGTGCCGATAACCCACCGACATTGTCTGAAATTGACATTTCATTGTCATTTAAAACTACTAAAAGATCTTCTTTGATACCACCAGCATGATTTAAAGCCTCAAAAGCCATACCACCAGTTATCGCACCATCACCTATTATAGCGACTGTATGAGAATTTTTATTTTTAAGCCTATCTGCAGCTGCCATACCTAACGCAGCACTTATAGAAGTACTAGAATGCCCTACCCCGAAAGTATCATACTCACTTTCACTTCGTTTTGGAAACCCTGATATACCACCATCTTTTTTGATGGTTACAAGCTTATCTTTACGACCGGTAAGGATTTTATGAATATAAGTTTGATGACCTACATCCCATACGATATTGTCATAGGGCGTATTATAAACGAAATGCAAAGCTACAGTCAGCTCAGTAGCACCAAGGCTACTAGCAAAATGTCCACCACTTACATCTAGTGTGTTGATCAAAAACTTACGCAACTCAGCAGATAGTTCTTTGAGCTGATATTCTGGTATTAGCTTTAGATCATCTGGGTTGTTTATATTGTCTAAAATATTATAATTTGGCATATCTCAAATCTTTTTTTTAATGATAATATTGCTCAAAGCAATAAAATAATACGAAACCCTCAGCTTGGCTGGGGATCTCTTTAGCCGAAATCTGTTAGCTAAACCGATTAAGTTGCGAGGCTTCGACTCCGCTCAGCCATCTATATTACGGCTATATTTTGAATGCAAGTTATTTTACCGATACCATGATCAAGTCTTGGTATGACTTTACTTCTTATTCCCACTCAATAGTACCTGGTGGCTTACCAGTTACATCATAGACCACTCGAGATACTTTTTTCACTTCATTTACGATCCTATTTGAGACTAATGACAAAAAGTCATAAGGTAAATTTGCCCATGTAGCAGTCATAAAGTCTATGCTTACAACCGCTCTTAAAGCTATCACATATTCATATCTTCTTTGATCACCAACTACACCTACAGATTTAACTGGTAAAAATACTGCAAATGCTTGTGATATATCATGGTAAAGATTGTGGTTATATAACTCTTCTGTAAATATTGCATCCGCTTTTTGTAGAGTATCGACGAATTCTTTTTTAACTTCGCCTAATATACGCACTCCAAGACCAGGTCCTGGGAATGGATGACGATAAAGCATGCTAGGTGGTAAACCTAAACCAACACCAAGCTTTCTAACTTCATCTTTGAAAAGCTCGCGTAATGGCTCAAGCAAGCTTAATTTCATGTGTTCTGGCAAACCACCGACATTATGATGTGATTTTATGACATGAGCTTTTGAACTACTATTTCCTGCAGATTCAATTACATCACTATAAATAGTACCTTGTGCAAGCCATTTGGCATTTTCAATTTTAGAGGATTCTTCATCAAATATCTCAACAAACAATCTACCTATTATCTTTCGTTTTGTCTCTGGATCATTTTCACCAGCCAAGGCATCTAAAAATCTATTTTCAGCATCTACACGGATTACATTCACATCCATATTATCAGCAAAAATTTTCATCACTTGATCACCCTCATTTAAGCGAAGTAATCCTGTATCTACAAATATACAAGTAAGCTGAGTACCAATAGCCTTATGAAGTATCGCAGCTACAACTGATGAATCTACTCCACCAGAAAGACCTAGAATAACTTTATCATCGCCAACTTTTTCTTTTATCTCTTGCATATCATTTTCAATAATATTAGAGATATTCCAAAGAGTGTCGCACTTACAAATTTTTACTACAAAATTCTCAATAATCTGCTGACCATGCTCAGTATGGGTCGTCTCTGGGTGAAACTGTACACCGTAATATGGCTTAGTCTTATGAGCTACTGCTGTCACAGGAGCATTGACTGATGATGCAACTACTTCAAAATGCTCACCAGTATCAGTGACTTTATCACTATGGCTCATCCATACTGATTGCTCTGATTTTAGCTCTGCGAATAATTTATTTTTATCATCTAAAACATTGATCACAGCTTTACCAAACTCACTCTGATCAGATCCTTTTACTTCACCGCCATGTTGCATAACCATAGTCTGCATACCATAACAGATACCAAGTACCGGTATATCAAGCTCAAATACGATTGCAGGCGCTTTTACATCTGAGTCATAAACCGAGTCAGGACCACCTGAAAGGACAATCCCTTTAGCATTGTAATCTTTGATAAGTTGAGGATCTATATCATGTGGAAATATCTCACAGAAAACACCAACTTCACGAACTCTGCGAGCTATAAGCTGGGTATATTGTGAACCAAAGTCTAAAATTAGGATTTTGTGGTTATGTATATCAGTCATTGCTGCTTTTGAAAAAAGAATATTAATAGCATATTTTAGCTTAAATGTGCTTATTTGTAAGTAGCTTTTGCAATATTATTGCTATTTTATCAGTTTGAAACTTTTAAACGCCATATAGGAATAGTTGTCTACTTTATAAATAAAGTGTAGATGTCTAATAAGTTGGTCTATCAATGACCTACCATTATAATATTGGCATTTCTAACTACTATGAAGATTTTCAACCTCATACATAACTTCTTTTATATTCTCTTCGATACTGATTTTTGAAGCTTGTGTTCTTACAAATACATTTAAAAACACCACACCAACTATAGTGACCAATAAATTGTCGTATGGGAATCCTAACATATCTATTTCACGCAAATAAGATATTCCCCACAGTATGATTACAAATAAACAGATAAACCATGTTTGCTTAAATACTACAAAGAAATCTCTACGCATAAATACAAACCAGTAAAACAGACATATTGAAATTACCAGTACAGCTAAATACATAAGGTTTGTAGTGCCACCCCAATATATAAAGTAAGTACATGATATAAATCCAAGATATCCAAAAAGCTTATAAAATGGTAATCTAAATTTTCTATCCATACTTGGTAATCTATCTCTAAAGATAATCAATACAACAGGGCCAGATAGGCAGCTAAATAGTACTAATGATGACAAGAAACTAACCAATTGTGTCCATGTAGGGAATTGAAATAAGAATATCAACCCGACAAAGAAATTTATCCAAATGCAAAATATTGGTACTGAATTTTTGTTTAGCTTTGTAAGTAATGACTTCTTAAAAAATTCTAAACCAAAAGCTTGTAGGACTCTACCAGATACTGCAGCATACACATTTGAAGTGCCAAGTGGAGCAACTATTGCATCGATAAAAAGTACCGTATAGATATAATGTAATCCAAAAAGCCCCAATAATCCTAGTAACGGAGCTACACTCACATCTAGCCCAACTTTATCTGCAGGCATACAAAACATAAACAGCAATGATAGAGATAGATACATACTCAAACCAACTACTATAGGTACAAATAAAGATAATGGAATCGCAACCTTTGGATTTTTAGCAGAGTTTGCAACCACAAGACCATTTTGAAAACCCGAAAAAGCAAAAGCTAAGCCTGAACCTGTGATAGCTAGTAGTATATTCTCAAAATTCACATTACCATGAATATTGCTTGCATTATAATTATCAAATGAACCGTAAACAGCCAGCATTCCTATAGCTATTGCAATCGGTAAAAGTATCTTCCACACACTGACAAAGTTATTAACTTTTGCGACATTTCTTAACTGATAAGTATTGAGATAAGTGATAGACAACATTACTAGAAATGCTATAAATACCCCAAAATAAGACAGTAAAACTCCATGAGGACCATCAACGACTAGATTTGGAAACCAAAAACCTAGATATTGAACTACCGATTGAGCTTCTAATGGTAGATAAACCAAATAGCTAACCCAGCCCAGTACCATAAATACAAACCCTAGAGTGCGTGAATGAGTGATGCGCAAAAATCTCATAGCTCCTGAAACTATAGGGATCATAGAAGCAACTTCTGCAAAACACACCGCTACAAATAAGGTCAACATAGCTGTAATAAGCCACGAAAAAATCACTCCGCCACCAGCTGTTTGATAACCATAGTATGGCGAGAAAAGCCAGCCACTACCTATCATGCTACCTGTAGATATAAATATAACTGATATTGTCGAAAGCTTTTTCATAAAAACCTTATTTTATAAATCAAATGAATGAAAATGCATACTTTTAATATACTACACACAAACTTCTCTATCAATATTTATATTTTTAAGAAAATGAAAATCATGTGATACGACCAAAATGGCTCCTTTATAACAATTTAACGCTTGCTCTAAGAGCTCAATACTTTCCACATCTAAGTGATTAGTTGGTTCGTCAAGTATTAGCAATTGAGGTACTGTTTGCGTATTCAACAAAATAGCTAAAGCTGCTCGAACTTTCTCTCCACCGCTTAAATCCGCCACCTTTCTATGAGCAGTTATATTTCTAAACTTATGTCTAGCCAAAATAGTATACGCCTCGGTGATACTTAAATTAGGGTTTACATCGATTAGATTTTCCAATAGTGATACTTCGTGATTGAGAACCGCTATACTTTGATCTATATAGCCAAGCTCTACATTGAGTCTTATCTGATCTTTTGTAGCTCCCAGATGACTATTTATTAGTTTTAATAATGTGGATTTCCCCGAACCATTTCTGCCTATTAATGCAATTCTCTCAGCACCTGTAATCAATAGATTAAAATCTATGATAAGATTAGTTTTAGCTCCGTCATAAGCAAATTCCAGATCTGTAATATTTAAAATAGATTGGTTCGGTCTAACATAAGTATTTGGTAGATCTATAAAAATTTCATCATCAATATATAGCTTACTCTTACTTTCCATAAGAAGTTTTTTTGCTTTGTTTTGCAAGCCGGTTGCTTGTGTTAGGTTTTTTGAACTAGTTTTATCACTTCTACTCTTCATAATATCTGCAGTGATTTTATCAACAGATTTTGTTTTGCGTAAGTTTTTACCTTTTGCTGCTTTCTGCTCAAGCTTTTCTTTACTTGACTCTATAGATTTGCTTATCTTTTTAATTTGCTTTTCTGTATGATCAATATCCCTAGCAATAGATTGCTGCGTTATACTTTTCTGCGATTTATAGCTTTGATAGTTACCTGTGTAAAAATCAATTTTATTATTATCTATTGCAATAATACTATCCATCTGATTTAGCAATCTTCTATCATGACTGACAATTACAACGCACTTATTCGTATTAGCTAACCAATTTATAAAACCCTGCTTAGCATCAATATCAAGATTGTTTGTAGGCTCATCGAGTAAGATAATTTCTGCATTTAATAACTTAACTTTTGCTAGTAAAACTTGTGTAAGTTGCCCACCACTTATAGATCTTACGGTCTTATTTAAGTCTATTCTGATATTTGAAACATTATAAAGCTCAGCTTCTAGTTCAGCTTTTACATTACAGTTATTCTCAGCTAAATCAAAATCTTCTTTCACCATGCTTCCTTAGCTAATTTTAGCCAAAGCATCAAGAATATTTGATACACCAAACACTTCTGCAAGAGTTAGGTTTTCATCTATGTTTTGAGGAATATAAGCCAATTTAAAATCATAGAAAACCTCGCCATTATCAGGCAAGATTTGTTTGGCAAAAAGATACAAGCATAAGATTTTCGAGCTAGTGTTGACCAATATTACGAAGCTTTGCTCCAGAAGCTAAATTCTCTTCAATTTTTTCTAAACTAACATTTCTTGTTTCTGGTACAAATATCTTTAAGAAAATTATAGATAATATACAGAAAGCAGCATAACTTATAAATATAGCAGGTTTACCCCAAATACCACTACCCATAATCACATTAGAGTAAGCTACAACAACCCAAACAAAAGTCCAGTTAACAACAGTTGTAATAGTCATACCAATCTCACGGACTTGTTGTGGGAATATCTCTGAACATAAAATCCAAGCCACAGGTCCCCATGAAGAAGCAAACCCAAATATATAAGCCAAACATGATATAAGTAAAATATATTTAGGAATATCTGATTGAACTCCTTGTATATCTATCATATAAAAGCATGCCGCTACAGATAAAAGAGCTATAGCCATAATGGATGCTCCAACAGTAAGTAATTTCTTTCTGCCCCATTTTTCTACCCAACGAATAGCAGGGAAAGTCGATACAAAATTAACAAAGAAAATAGCTAAGCCTGCAAGAAGTATATTTATACCAGCACCTTGTAAAAAGCTAGGCGCATAATAAATCATCGCATTGATACCAACTAATTGTTGGAACATTTGGATTACTATACCAACAACTAGTATCTTCCAAAAATAGCCTTTTTTAAGTACATCTTTAACAGAAAGATTTGACTTATCATTATTATGTCTAATTAACTGAATTTCTTCTTCTATTTGATCGCTGTTTCTAAGTCTGGTTAAAACTTCTCTCGCCTGTTTCTCATCTCCTTTCATCATCAGCCATCTAGGGCTTTTTGGTAAAAAGAAACAACATATGCACATCAATAATGCAAAAAGCGTGATAACACTAAACATCAAAGTTAGAGAAATCTCTGTATGACCTGACAATTTTACAATTAAAATATTAACTAAGCATATTAAAAATATACCGAAAGTTATCATAAGTTGAAATAACGAAGACATCGCACCTCTAATTTTAGAAGGTGCTGTTTCTACCAAATATAAAGGTGTTGCAAAAGATGCTAAACCTACTCCAAAACCCAAAACAAATCTACAATATGTTAATATACTCATGGATGGTAATAAAGATGAAACTAAAGCACCTATCAAAAATGAAAAACCCGCAATTAAAAGAGTATTTTTTCTACCAAAAATTCTTGTGAAAAAACCACTACATATAGTTCCTAATATACCACCATAAGCTAATACTGCATTAAACTTACCTTCGTTGACACTTCCCGGATCCATACCATAAACATGATCTAAAGTATGACCGGCGTTAGCTATAAACCCCTGATCAAGACCAAACAATAATCCTCCTAATGCAGCAATTATTGCTATTAGAAAGACTATTTTTTTATATTCATTTTTCGATTCCATTTATTTTCCTTTTAGACATAAAATAAAGTTATTATTCCTACATGGTATACCAACATTGAAATCTAAACCAAGCGTTTTTGTATAAGAATAAGACTTTTAAAGACGCTATATTGTAATCTGAAAGTTAGATATTGGAACTATCGCCCTACTTTAGCTAGCGGTTTACCAGCTCTTAGGTTTTTCTCAATCTCTTCAAGAGACACACCTCTAGTTTCAGGTACAAAAAACTTAACAAAAAATAGACACACTATACAAGTAGTAGCAAATCCAAAGAATGTATTTCCTGGATAGAAAGTAAGCCATGTTAATGCAAAATTTCCTATAATAGCATTACATATCCAGTTGCTCATTGTTGATGCCGTAACACCAAAATCACGCCCTTCTATTGGTTGAATTTCTGAGCATAATATCCAAACAACTGGACCCATAGATATCGCAAAACCAAATATAAATAGTAAACAAAAGAATAAGGCGGTCCATTGTAAATCCTGAGATAAAATCATCGCTTGACCGTATACAAAATGAGTCTTAAATATAGTGCCAACGACTATGCAAGATAATATCAAAAGTGCTAAACCAAGATACAATATTGGTTTACGACCGAACTTATCTACATACTTAATAGCTAAGAATGTTGTAAGCATATTTAATAATCCAATAATTATTGTCGAAGTTGACGGACTAGTAAAACCTGCAAGCTTAAATATATCAGTCGAATAATACATAAAAGCATTCATCCCTGTAAATTGTTGGAATGCCTGTAAAGCTATACCCAACAATAATACTTTTATAAAGAACTTCTTTTTAAGTAAACTGAAAATACTGACGCCCACATGAGCAGTCTGTTTAATTTCATGATATTCATTTAAAGCTTCATCATCACTAACTCTTATCTTTTTTAGGACAAATTCAGCCTCTTCATCATTTCCTGTTAGAACTAGCCATCTAGGGCTTCTAGGTAAAGTTAAACAACCACAAAACATTATCAAAGATGGAACTGCAAGGACCGCTAACATAATTCTCCAAGACCCCGTACTTTCTAATGCTGAGTTTGTTAGGAACACAGCAAACAATCCGATAGTTATCATAAGTTGATAAAGTGCAATAAGCGCCCCCCTAAATTTCTTAGGGGCTATCTCTGAAAGGTATAAAGGTGCAATAAATGAAGCAATACCCACAGCAACACCAAGAATAAATCGTGATGCTAGAAATGTTTCATAGTTAGGTGAAAAAATCCCTACAATCGTGAATACTGAAAATATAGCTGCAGCAATAAGCAGCACCTTTCTTCTACCATATCTTTTAGATAAAAATCCACTGATCAAGGCACCAAGTGCAGCTCCTACTAGTAAGATACTTGCTACATGACCTTTTTGAGTAATATCCAAATGGAAAGTTTGAGCTATAAAGTCTAATGACCCGTTTACATAACCTATATCCATTCCGAATAGTAATCCCGCTAAAGCTGCAATGATAGCAACCCTAATAACCACAAAGTTTATTTCTTTTGTTTGCATATCATTAAATCCTATTGTGAATTAATTAAATCAAATTATTTTTTTACATTGACATGATATACTAGTTTTTTAACATTAAGCAAGAAATTTGTAAGCAAATGAACTTGGAAAATAAACTCTCAAAAATAAAACTATCTCATCGTCGTAAAAACATTCTAACTAATGAGTGGATATTAGTATCACCTCATAGGTTAAATAGACCATGGCAAGGTCAATCTGAAGAGTCTCAAAAAGATACTCGTCCTGAGTATGATGGGAGTTGCTATCTATGCCCAACAAATACTCGTGCAAATGGCGAAATCAATCCAAACTTTCAAGATACATTTATATTTGAAAATGATTTCTCAGCACTAACAAAAGAAAAGTTAGATAGTAACTTAGAAATAAATAATGATTTATTTCAAATAAGTGCGGCTACAGGTGTTGCAAAAGTTTTATGCTTTTCTGAAAAACATAATCTCACAATGGCATCTATGGAAGAAGTTGATATTACTAAGGTTGTAAAACTTTGGGGCGATGAGGTTGAGAGTTTAAGCAAGGATTATCAATGGGTACAAGTCTTTGAAAATAAAGGTGCAATCATGGGCTGCTCAAACCCTCATCCCCACGGTCAAGTTTGGGCTTGTGACTTTTTACCTACAGAGGCTGAAAAAGAAAACATTTCTCAAAAAACTTATTTTGATAAAAATCAATCAAATATGCTTTTAGATTATGCAAATAGAGAAATTAAGGAAAAAGAACGCATAGTTTATCAAAATGATGATTGGCTAGTTGTAGTCCCATTCTGGGCAACATGGCCTTATGAAACTATGCTTCTACCAAAGTTCAAATGTTCGCATTTAAATTATCTAACAGATACTCAACAAATCTCTTTAGCTAATGCTTTGAAAAATACACTTGTTAAATACGATGCGTTATTTGACACATCATTCCCTTATTCTATGGGATGGCATGGCTCTATTAATGCTAAAGAATCTGAGTACTGGCAATTGCACGCTCATTTTTATCCACCTCTACTTCGCTCAGCTACAGTTAAAAAATTTATGGTTGGCTTTGAAATGCTAGGCGAATCTCAAAGAGACATTACACCTGAACTAGCAGCAAAAGTCTTGAGGGGTCTGTAATACCATGAATAATATTGTAAATAATCTTCACAATAACTTTAGAAACCTCTATAACAAAGAACCTGGAATATACTTCTCACCAGGTAGAGTAAACCTTATTGGGGAACATACTGACTATAATAATGGCTTTGTAATGCCATTTGCTATAGATCTAGGTACATACATAGCTGTCTCTAAAAGAGATGATGGACTAGTGCATGTATATAGTAAAAATCTTGATGAGAAAAAATCTTTTGCTTTGAGTGAAATAAAAATAGAAATCTCAAACACCTGGATAAACTATGTCAAAGGTGTGCTTAATATCATTAGTATAGATTATTCAAAAACAATCGCTGGAGCTGATATATACATCTTTAGTGACCTACCTTTTGGTGCAGGTTTATCGTCATCTGCCTCACTGACAACAGTACTAGCTTTTGCTTATAATGAGCTTTATAAACTTGGGTTATCAAAGTTTGAGTTATCAAAAATTGCTCAATCGGTTGAACATAACTACATAGGTACAAAATGTGGCCTTATGGATCAAATGGCATGTATATTATCTCAAAAAAATATGGCAACCATGATTGATTGTGATAGTTATGAATATAAAAACATACCATTTAATCTTGATGAAATTTGCCTGTTAATTTGTGATACAAATATTAAACACAATTTAGCAGAATCAGCATATAATGATCGTCGTAAAGGTTGTGAAAATATAGCCAATTTCTATGAATTACAATCCTTGCGTGGACTTAATAAAGACCTCCTTACTGATACTGAAGAACAATTTGATGCAGATACTTATAAACTTGCAAAACATATTTATAAAGAAAATTGCAGAGTACAAAAAGCAGCTAAAGCCATGAATTCTAAAAACTGGGGTAAGCTTGGTAAGTTAATGTATAAATCTCACTATTCACTTAAAAAAAACTATAAAGTCAGTTGTGCTGAACTTGACTATTTAGTTGAGTTATCAGAAAGTTATGATGGTGTTTTTGGTGCTAGAATGACTGGAGGTGGATTTGGAGGATCTACAATTCATCTTATTCCCAATGATATTCTTGAAGAGTACAAAAATCATCTTGAAAAAGAATATTACAATAGATTCAGAATAAAACCTTTATTCTATGTGTCTAAGGCTTGTGATGGTGCAAAGAAGCTATAATATCTAAGATAATTTAACTTTAGAATTATAACCATATATTCCAAAAAACAGTATATAGCAATAACATACTATTGGAATTATATATGAAAAAGTTAAACCAATTTGATCAGCAAGAACCCCTTGAATCACTGGTACTATAGCACCTCCAACAATAGCAACACATAAAAGCCCTGATCCAACTGAGGTTTTATCACCTAGCTCTCTTACACTTAAACTAAATATAGTCGGGAACAATATAGAGTTGCATAAACCTACAGCAATGATTGTCCACATTGCTAAATATCCTTCTGTAAACATAGAAACAACAACTAGCAATATAGCTAAGATAACATTTAAACTCAGAGCTCGTGGCGGACTAACTTTAGTCAAGAAAATAGCACCTATTAATCTACCAACCATAGCCCCACCCCAATAAAAAGCAACATATTTAGCTGCTTGAACTGGTGCCAAGTTCAAGACATGATCAGTACCTAGATAATTTATCAAAAAACTACCAATACTTACTTCAGCTCCCACATACACAAATATAGCTATATGTCTAGTTTGGGTACGTTATCCCAAATTTTGTAAACAGCCTGTAACATATCAAGACAAATAACCACAAAGGACAAGATATGTCACAGAACTACCATAGTAATGCTACCACAAACCAACATATAAGAGCAATAATCCAATCATCAGAATTGACAACCAAAGAGTTGTCTTTGAGATATAACATAGATGTCAAAACATCAAAGAAATGGCGTGTACGAGATTTCCAAGTAGATGTTAGCTCAAGACCTCATAACATCAACTATGCCTTAACCGAACTCGAAAAAGACATAATAGCATCTATTCGTAGATCAACATGGAGTCCCTTAGATGATTTAACTGAAACAATACAGATAAATTTCCCCC
>JBLFYO010000034.1:0-16454 GCA_047609165.1 Francisella sp. | reverse complement strand
GTTTGGGCTAATTTTAAAAATATTTTAAGAAGAATAAGGCACAAATATAGTGATTTTAAAGATGCTATAAAAGCGGCATGGAATTGGAATAAAACTCTTTCAGATTAGCTATATAAACGATGCAATTGCGATACGCAAAGTAGTCAGGCTAAACACAACTTCAAAGGCACTGTCAGAATGAGCATCGATACCTGTGGTTTTAGCTGCAAAATTTAAAGCTATAGATATTAGCATCAATATAATTAATGTTGAAAATATAAGTTCCCTCATAACTTTATAACCATAAGTCTCAGTGATAATTGAGTTGATTGGGAAAGTTGCTGCCATGAAAAATACACCGGCTGAAGTTGTAAAACCAAAAATAATTATAGTTTTAGAAGCAATTATTTGTCCAGCAAGCGAAAAAACTCCATATAACATTGCTAAGATAACTAGTAAGCGAAGCTTATTGTTAATATCTGTCATAATTTTTGTATGTTATTAGGTAAATAGTATAGTCATGTATTCTATCAAAAATCATCTAAAAATACTTCGATATAACTTCGGCATCTTTAAGTAGTTTGTGTATAATATATATAATTGTTTGCTGTGTATAAAAAGATAAAAATATGAAAAAATTATTTAATAAAATTTCACTATCAGTAGTGTTTATATTTATCATTGCAGGCCTTACATTTGCTGTGGAAGCAGAAAATAAACCTAACGATGCTAAAAACTCCCCTAAAGAAACATTATCTAAAGATATAGCGAGTTTATTGCCGAAAAGGATTCTTGGAGGTTTTTTAGATATAAGAACACCTGGCTCAACTACTCGTGTTGACATGAAGAAAGTCAAAGAAGATGGTTATAATCTTGTGATTATCGGCTTTGGTGAAATTTACGGTACAGATATTGGGTTTTATACTTCAGATAGCTCATCTAGTGTGGCAACCCAAACTGCAATAGGAAAAATCAAAGAAGCTAAAAAACTTGGTTTGAGTGTGCTTTTAGCTGTCGGGGGTGTTCCAAATACTTTTCATCCAGGAGTTGAACGAAATGGTGCGGATCCTAAGATTTTAGGTAAAGATATGTCTGATGAGCAGATAAACACATTAGCTAAAAATATCGTAAACTTTCTTAAAAAGAATAGTCTCGATGGTATAGAGTACAGTGTTAAGAAATATACATCAGCAACTTTTTTAAATAAATTATCTGCAAAAACA
Organism: Francisella sp.; assembly: GCA_047609165.1. Taxonomy (GTDB): domain Bacteria; phylum Pseudomonadota; class Gammaproteobacteria; order Francisellales; family Francisellaceae; genus Francisella. Next base: position 15,252 of record JBLFYO010000034.1, on the reverse strand, counting down.
AAAGAGATAGATGCAAGTTTGGTTGTTGCGGCAGAGCCAGAAGTAAATGATTTTCAACTTGTTACTACAGGTCATAGTAACGATTATGATATAGCTATTGAAGCTGGAAATATAGACTACTTATTTGTTCAAGAATATAATGTGTATCCTCAATATGACCCTAAGTTTATTGCGGAAAGTTATAATAAAATTATAGAAAACTCTAAAGTTCCTATTAAAACAAAAGTTTTAATAGGTGAGCCAACAAATGCTCTAGCTGGTGGCACAAATACTATATACCATCCAAAGGGTAATGCAACAGAGTCTTTGTCTACTGATGCGGCAATAGAGCTTATGCTTCCTGAGTTAGAAAAAATAAAGTATAAGCCTCGATTTGCCGGAATAATTGGTTGGTCGCTAAACACTGATTATGCGGCTGATTTATATGGCGATGCAAAACATCAACATGGAGCTTTTGCAAAAGGTTTGAGTGAGTGTATATTCAATAATATTTGTGCACCAGAATCAAATAAAATTGAAGGAGCAATTGTCGCAGGATTTTTACCATTGTGGGGTAAAAGTAGCTCATATAATGCCAGTGGGCAAAGGATAAATACAACCCCTATAAAAATCGTAATGTCTAAAGACAAAGAGTATTGTGATGAAAATCCTAATATATGTAAGCATAATGTCATTGTGATTGGAAATGTGAGTTACTCAAGTAGTGAAGGCTTTAAAGTTTCTTTTCGTGAGCATAATGGTGGTTCTAATAAAGTATATAAACCTAAAGAGCTAAAAAAGTTTATAAGCTATATGGAGTCTAAAGGCAAACATGTCATGGTTTCTGTTGGGGGTAGACTCTCTCATATTGAATGGAAATATATAGATCTGAATAAGCTTAAAAAAATTGTAAAAGAATATGGTTTTAACGGAATAAATTTTGATTTAGATGACTCTGATATACCTAAAGATAAAAAAAATGTAGCTATAGCTGCTCAAAAAATAAGTACTTTAATTAATAGTATTAAGAATGATAGCCAGTTTGATCGTAATTTCTGGCTTACATTTTCTCCTGATTGGATATATATAGTTGCACCGTTAGATAAAAATAATAAAGACAATATCTATGAAACACATAACTATGTAGATTTAATTAATAAGATTGGTATTGACAATGTTGATTATATTTGGTTAAACACTTATTCTGAGCCTGCTACAGTAGGTTTGCTTGGGCCGTATAAAGATAAAGATGGTGAGTATATGAAAATTTCTCCAGCTGATAGCTATAGTAAGTTTTTAGCTTCTTTAGGTTGGGCTTTGACAACGCAGGAAGGTTATAGTGCAAATTTATCTAAGTATAGAGATGAGCCACTAAAAATTCCAGCGGAGAAACTTATATTTATAATCCCCGCAACAGAAGGTGCTTCAGCACGAGGTATGATCTATGTGTTGTCGAAAAAAGGAGTAGATGAAACGGTAAGTATGTTAGAAAATAATAAAGCATCATTTGGTGGATTTGCTATTTTTAGTATGGATTTTGATGCTACGAATATTCCAGATGGAGCATTGACAGCTGGCTATTCACATAAACCTTGGGCAACTACAGATGCAATAGCAGACATAAAGTTACCTGCTATAATTTCTCATATTATAGATAATACTAATCAAAAAAAAAGAATAAAGCCTGAGCAAAAAAGTATTATAGATACAGGGATAGCTGTGTATCCTAATAATATAGGAAGATATACTGATAAAGCTATTGTTGAGTATCAGGATAAGAAGTATAAATGTATCTCAAGTCAAGTTGAGATATTATGTAATGATAATTCATATATTCCAAATGGGTTGTATGGTTATTTAGCTTGGGAAGAACTTGATCAAGAAAATAAAGTGGTTTCTAAGACAGTTAAAGGAATTATATCTGATGGTGAAACTCCTGTATATCCCGATGGTATAGGTGATTATAAAGATAGTAGAATTGTAACTGCTGGAGATAGAATTTTTCAATGTATCGAAGGAAAGACAGAGCTATGTAACACTATCTCTTATGCACCTACTGGTAATCAAGGTTATAAGGCTTGGAGCGACATAACTGCGGATGTTACTCATTTAAAAAGCAATGATGTAAATGATAGCAAAAATAAGCCAAGTGGAGCAGAGTATATATTTCCAGATGGTATTGAGAGTTATGCTGCCGGAACAACAGTGTCTATTGGACAAGATGTTTATAGATGTAAGGTGGGTTCTGAATCTGATTTATGTGTCAAAAAGGCATATGATCCTGCCGGTACATATGGGTCTGATGCTTGGACTAAGGTTTAATATAGGGTTTGGTCAGTGATAAGGCTATTTAAAACGACAGTTATAAATCCGTAATTGGCAGCACATATGGATAAACCAATTGAGTTTTCTTCCAATTCCAAGCTGCTTTTATAGCATCTTTAAGATTGCTATCCTTTAGCCGTATTCCACTTGAGATATTTTTAAAGTTGCTCAAAAATGTTTTTATCTAATAAAGCTCTTCCAGCTTAGCAATAGCATGCTGTCACTATAAGTTATTTTCTATTCTAGAGTATTTATAAGCTCTTGAAGTTCACCTGAATCTTTCATTTCCATGATGATATCACAACCACCGATAAGCTCACCTTTTACCCATAATTGTGGGAAAGTTGGCCAATCAGCATATTTTGGTAAGATTGCCCTGATATCTGGGTTTTCAAGGATGTTTACAAATGCAAATGGCTTGCCACATGCTCTTATTGCGGTAGATGTATGTGCTGAAAAACCACATTGAGGCAAGCTCGGTGTACCTTTCATATATAGAATCATATCGTTTTCTTTTATTTGCTTTTGAATTCTATCTATTACTTGTTGTTCAGATTGTTGTTCTTCTTGTGTATACATTATATTTATCCTTTTTTATATTATGTGATTTGTTAAATTTAGAAATATTATCAAAAAAATGATACTATATTATACTAAATAGGTATAGTTTTCTAAACCACATTTTCAATAAAATAACAAAGGAGCATAATATGCAATTTGAACTACCAAAATTACCATACGCACATGACGCGTTAGAGCCAGTTATCTCAAAAGAAACAATCGAGTATCATTACGGTAAGCATCATCAAACTTATGTAACCAATTTAAACAAACTAGTTGCAGGCACTGAGCATGATGGTCAAAACCTAGAAGAAATCATTAAAACCACTAGTGGGGGATTGTTCAACAATGCTGCTCAGGTATACAACCACACTTTTTACTGGAACTGCCTAGCTCCTAAAAAGACAGAAGCTTCAAGTGCATTAAAAGCAGCTATTATCGAAACTTTCGGTTCTTGTGATGCTTTTAAGGAACAATTTTCAGCAGCTGCAGTGACTACATTTGGATCAGGATGGGCATGGCTTGTGAAAAACTCTCACGGTAAACTTGAGATAGTAACTACAAGTAATGCTGGTTGTCCACTTACTGACAACAAAAAGCCACTTCTTACTTTTGACGTATGGGAGCATGCTTACTATGTAGATTATCGTAATGCTAGACCTAAATATATTGAGTCACTTTGGAGTATAGTGAACTGGGAGTTTGTTTCAGAACAGTTTGCTAAATAAAAGCTAAGATTTTTTTCTATTATTTCTGATATTTTGTACTGAGCTTTTTCTGGTTCAAACGAGATACTTAATTTTTCTCCTTCGTATATAGACCCGCATTGCAATTAAACTCACCAAATTTATTTGTGCTACATGCTTTAGCGCTGTTTTCGGGGCCTACATGATATATTTCGATACTTTTGGCAGGAGCTAATTTTTAGTTATACCTGCATACTTAACATCAAAAGTAGCATTAAGATTATCTTTGCCATTAGTATCGTTTTTAAGCTTTATTATGCTGAGATCCACTTCATCACTTGCATCAGGTTTGCCTTCAGCAAAACACAAGCTTGCTAAACTAAGAATCCCAAGCATCAACAGTGTTTTTTCATAATAATTTTTTGTAACATAAGGTTAAATTAGATTTATAATTGTACGGCATTAGTTTTAAAATGCTACTTAAAAACACCTTCTCTATAGAGAAATCTTATGTTAATCTAGCCGTTTCTTTTATTGTCTGCCTGAATATGTATATAAATAGTGAAACTACCATTCCAATTAAAAAGCTAAAGATAAATAATCCGCTCCAGTTATAGTGAGTTTGAATATAGCCAGCTAATGGGCCAACAAGTACTCTACCTAGTGAGTCTATAGAGCTAAGTATAGCAAATTGAGTTGCAGAGAATTTAAGGTTTACTAAGCTCATAATCATAGCAACGAGTATAGCTGTACCCATTGCACCACAAAAGTATTCGATGGCTACAGAGCTAACCATTAGATAGTAGTTTTTGCCGACTATAGCAAGAGCTACATACATAAGATTTGCACAAGCCATGATTATACTAAAGTATAAAAAGCTTTTATACACACCTATTTTTTTAGCAACTAATCCACCAAAGACTAATCCAATAATAGTCGCAGCTAAGGAGAATGCTTTGTATGATAGTGCTATTGTCGTTTTATCAAACCCTATATCTACAAAAAAGACAGTGTTTAGTGAGAGGGCAATAGCATCAGCTAGCTTATAAACAACAATTATCGCTAACATTATGACTGCTGTAACTACACTTTTACGCGTAAAAAATTCTATAAAAGGTGCGGTGAAAGCTTCTTTGAATGATTTTGGTCTGTCGAACTGTTTAGTTTCTTTTAGGATTAAAGTGTAGAGCGGGCAAATTACAAAAAATGGCAATATCATCAGCCAAGTCAGGTTCCAATTGTTATTAAGTTTATCTGCGATAATCAAAACTATCGACCCTGTAACGACCATTCCTATGCGATAACCCATTACAGCAACAGCATTACCTAAAGCCCGTTCAGATTCATCTAAAACTTCTGTTTGATAGGCATTGATAGCTATGTCTTGAGTCGCTGAAACAAAGCATATTAGAAAGCCTATAAATGCAATGATAAATGGTGAACTTGCTGGCGAGAAGCTACTCATTAGAGCTATTAGTAATATTAGTGATATTTGGGTGATAAATATCCAGCCTTTACGCCTCCCAAATCCAAGTAAGTTGATTTTATCTAAAAAAGGTGCCCAAAGATATTTGAGTGTGTAGGGAACTGCAATAAGAGTTAAAAAGGAGATATTTTGAGTGCTAATACCACTATCTTTATACCAGAGTAATAAAGACGATGCTGTAAGCATCAAGGGTAACCCAGAAGCATAGCCTAGTATTAGCATGCTAAACATTTTTGAGTCGCGGAAGGGTGCGACAAATTTATCTAAAAAAGTTGGTTTTGTGTGCATGTTTAGATTAAAAGCTTGGATATGCTGTAAGGCTAATTTAAATTCTTTAGAATGTAAAGTTTTAGATGCAATATTAAAAAGAGTAGGCTTACCCAAAAAATAGTCTTTTAATCTAAACTGGGTCTAATTCTCCGCATCTTACTATGTTTAGACTGTATAGCTTTGAGCAGAGGAACATTTTTGTAATACTCCGTAGCTCTGCTGCGGAGATAGAAAATGTAGTTCAAAGTGTTTTTTTATGTTGCTAGGTATAAGTTTAATTTCATAGTGATTGAATCCAGCGTTTTCTATAGAAAAAGTCGCTGGGATGTTTGAGCCGTCATTTAATTTAGCTTTCACTTTACAAATTCTTATTCTATTTTTCATACTTATCTCTTTAGATTCTAATATTTTAACACTTGTATTTATGTAGAAGACATTATTCTCTACTTTAGTTAAAATATTTTCCATGGTTTTTTGTGTTTTATCATCATTGCATGATGCTACAGCAAAAAAGCCAGGTAAAAATGCGGAGCCAATAGTTGCAATAAATACTATCAGCTAGCTTAAATTCTCATAGAGCTTTTTATGTTTAGGGTTTGCTTCCTTTAGTAGTCTCTTTTGTAGGTAAAGACCCACAAAGAAAATTAAGAAAAAGATAAGAGTATTTATTGATAGTCTCGACTATATTAGAAATTTCTACTAATAGCACCAGTATAAAGCTGTCTTGGACGACCAATTTTTTGAGCAGAATCATTAGTCATTTCAATCCATTGAGAAATCCAGCCTGAAGTTCTTGCAAGAGCGAAAACAGCCGTAAACATCTCTTCTGGTATATCCATTGCCTTAAGAATAATTCCAGAATAGAAATCCACATTAGGGAATAATTTTCTATCAATGAAAAATTGATCTTGTAGAGCTATTTCTTCAAGTTTTTTAGCCATAGAAAGCAGAGGGTTATCACCACCACCAAGTTTAGCTAAAATTTCTTCGCAATTTTCTTTCATCGCTGTAGCACGAGGATCAGTGTTTTTATAAACTCTGTGACCAAATCCCATTAATCTAAACGGATCATCTTTATCTTTTGCTTTTTCGATGAATTTGTCGATATTTTCTACAGAACCAATTTCAGCCAGCATCTTAAGTACAGCTTCATTAGCACCACCATGAGCAGGTCCCCATAGAGCTGTTATACCTGCTATGATAGCAGCATAAGGTGTGGTACCTGTTGAGCCTGCTAATCTCACGGTAGATGTAGAAGCATTTTGTTCATGATCTGCATGAAGTATAAACATAGTGTCCATAGCTTTTACATGTAGCTCATCTGGTACAAAGCTGTCATCTTCTGCAAACATCATGTACAAGAAGTTTTTAGCATAACCAAAGTCAGGCTTGGGCTCTAAGAATTTCTTGCCTTTATTGTGTCTATAAGCCATAGCTGCCATAGTAGCAATTTTAGCTACGATGTTTTTAGCAACTTCATGTTGAGACTCAGTTTGTCCATTTGCGACATGCTCAGAGGCAAGTATATTTACACCAGCTATTAAACAAGACATAGGGTGAGTGCTTTGTGGCATGGTAGAAATAGCTGTTTTTACATGTTTACAAACAGGCATTTTAGCTACTATTTCTTCTCTGAAGGTTTGTTTTTCTTCATCGCTAGGGATAGCGTCGTAGAATAAAGCATAACAAAGGCTTCTATAGTTGGATTTTTTTGTCCATTCTTGAATGGGGTATCCTCTATGTAAAAGAACGCCTTTGCCACCGTCGATGTATGTGATAGTAGATTCACATGCAGCGGTAGACATAAAGCCAGGGTCATAAGTAAATAGACCGTGTTTTACTAAAGATGAAACATCGATGCAGTCGTTGCCTAGACTAGGAGAATATACGGGTAATTGTATCTCGATATTCTTGTCTGCATACTTAAGAGTTGCGTACTTACTCATTTAATTATGCCTCCGAGTAGAAGTTATATTAAAAATCATGCAATTTGCGTTGCAGTAAAGAGATACTATCCACCTAATCAAAGGCTTTATAAGCGTATCACAACTTGAATAATAAGCTAAAGGCCTGCTATTTGCAAATAAAAAAACTTTATAACATCAGTTATTAAATCTTTTGCTGAAATGTTTGAATTTAGAGCCACAAAAATATATCATTATAATGTTATAAATACCGTTTACATTATTAACAGATGTTACTAATTACTTGTAATACGAAATTGCTTCGGAGGATCGACAAGCGTGAAAAAAATTACCAACATTGATTTAATGTCAATAAAATCATACAACTTCCCGGTTACGGCGATTAGTTCGATACTGCATCGAATTAGTGGTTTGATACTACTTATAGCTATGCCATTGGCAGTGGTAGGGATGAATTATTCATTAGCAGGACCAAGTGGTTATGAGGCTACAGTCAATTTGCTTACGATAGGCTGGTGTAGTGTATTCTTTTGGCTATTTTTATCAGCTATTACATATCATGTGTATGCGGGTGTTAGGCATATGATTATGGATATGGGTTTTGGTGAAAGTTTGAAGGTGGCTAAGTTCACCTCTATGCTTGTTATAATTTTGGGTGTAATATCTGCAGTATTGTGGGGGTGGTTCTTATGGCTATAACTTCATTAACTTCATCAGGTATTAAAGACTTTTTTGTTCAAAGAGTTACAGCTGTGATTATCACATTGTATTTCGGCTATTTATTTATTGAGGCTCTTTGTTTATCGCATTCTGGCCAGCTTAACTATGATAGTTGGCATAATCTTTTTATCGGTAGCTCAGCGATATCCTTTTTCAAGGTTGCGACACTGATGGCTTATTTGGCGGTGTTTTTTCACGCTTGGGTAGGTATTTGGATTATATGTAGTGACTATATAAAAGGTGCTTGGGCATCTGCTTTGGTAATGTTGAGTTTTATTTTAATTTATGTTTTCTGCTTTTTCTGGCTGTTTGCAGTATTGTTTTTCTACTAAGAGGTTATTTTTATGAGTATGGCTACACAAGAATTTGATGCTATTGTTATTGGAGCTGGTGGTGCTGGTTTAAGAGCTGCATTTCAGCTTTCGCAATCTGGATTTAAGACTGCTGCAGTTTCAAAGGTTTTTCCTACAAGATCGCATACCGTTGCTGCTCAAGGCGGTATCGCTGCTGCGTTAGGCAATGTCGAGTTCGATGATGATTTACCATCTGATGATTGGAAGTGGCATATGTATGATACGGTCAAAGGTTCTGACTATATTGGTGATCAGGATGCGATTGAGTATATGTGTGAACATGCTCCGCAATCTATTATTGAGCTTGAACATATGGGTATGCCTTTTTCTCGCCTAAAGAATGGTAAGATTTATCAGCGTGCTTTTGGTGGGATGTCAAGAAACTTTGATCCAGCTAATCAAGCTGAGAGAACATGTGCAGCTGCTGATAGAACGGGCCATGCTTTATTGCATACGCTTTATCAAGGGAACTTGGCTCATGAAACAAATTTCTACACGGAATGGTTTGCTGTTGATTTGGTGAAAGCTGATGACGGTAGTGTTTCTGGTGTGATAGCACTTTGTATAGAGACTGGTGAGACAGTATTTTTGAAATCTAAAATCACTATACTAGCTACAGGTGGTGCAGGTCGTATATACGAGTCAAGCACAAATGCTTATATTAATACAGGTGATGGCATGGGTCTTGCTCTAAGAGCTGGTTTGCCACTTCAAGACATGGAGTTTTGGCAGTTCCATCCTACCGGTATCGCAGGTGCTGGCGTATTAGTTACGGAAGGTTGTCGTGGTGAAGGTGGAATCTTACGTAATAAAGATGGTGAGAGATTTATGGAGCGTTATGCTCCAAATGCTAAGGATTTGGCATGTCGCGATGTTGTTTCTCGTGCATCACAGCAAGAAATAATGGAAGGTCGTGGTGGTACATTCGGTGGTTCAAATTGTATCTATCTTGATCTTACGCACTTAGGAGCGGATGTGATTGATGAAAAGCTTCCAACAGTGCGAGAGCTTGCACAAACTTTTGCAGGTGTTGATCCTACAAAAGAAATGATTCCAGTAGTACCAACCTGTCATTATCAAATGGGAGGTATTCCAACTAATAAGTTTGGTCAAGTAATCACTCAAATTGATGGTAAAGACAAGGTTGTTGATGGTTTATACGCTGTTGGAGAGTGTGCTTCGGTTTCAGTACATGGAGCTAATAGACTGGGTAGTAACTCATTACTTGATTTGGTTGTATTTGGTCGAGCAGCTGGTATGCATGCAGAGCAAAGCCTGAAAGAAGGTATGAGCATCAAATCTACATCTCAAGAAAACATTGATGCTGCAATGAGCAGAATAAATAAATGGGACAGCTCTGAAAAAAGAGGCTGTAAAGAAAAAATTACTGTCATAAGAAAAGAGCTCCAACAGGTTATGCAACAGTACTTCTCAGTATTTAGACAAGAAGATACTATGTACAAAGGTCTTGAAGAGCTTTATGCGCTTAGAGATAGATTGGAAAATGCTGTGCTTGAAGACAGCTCTCGTATATTTAATATGATGAGAATCGAAGCGCTTGAGCTTGATAACTTGATGTTGACAGCTGTAGCTACGGCTAAAGCAGCTTTAGAAAGAAAAGAGTCTCGTGGAGCTCATTCAAGAGTAGACTTCCCAGACAGAGATGATGTGAGCTGGATGAAGCATTCAATATATTTCTTGGAAGGTGATAGAACATCTTCAAGAGAAGTGAATATGTCGCCTACTAAAGTTAAGGCATTCCAACCAGCAGAACGAAAGTACTAATTACAAGGATTTTATATAATGGAAGTAAGATTTAAAATTTATAGATATAATCCAGAAGCAGACAAAAAGCCTTATTATGATGAGTATGTGGTTGATGTTGAAAACGAAGGTGTAAAAGTTTTAACAGCACTTGAGCTTATCAAAGAGCAAGATCCAACTTTAGCGATGCGTAGATCATGTCGTGAGGGTGTGTGTGGTTCTGATGGTATGAACATTAACGGTAAAAACCGTTTAGCATGTATTACATCTATTGGTGAACTAAAGCAACCAATCAAAATTAATCCACTACCGGGCTTGCCTGTAGTTAGAGATTTGATTGTCGATATGAAGCAATTCTTTAAAAACTATGAGAAAGTTAAGCCCTATCTCATTAATGATGAAGAGATGCCTACTAAAGAAAGACTTCAGTCTCCAGAAGATAGGGCTAAGTTAGATGGTTTATATGAGTGTATACTATGTGCTTGTTGTACTACAGCTTGCCCATCATTCTGGTGGAACCCTGATAAGTTTATTGGACCATCTGGCTTGTTGCAGGCGTACAGATTTATCGCAGATTCACGTGATACAGCAACTGATGAAAGGCTAGATGCTTTGAAAGACCCGTTTAGCTTGTTTAGATGTAGAACTATTATGAGTTGTGTATCTGTATGTCCTAAAGGTCTAAATCCTACAGAGGCAATCGGTAAGATTAGAACAGCTTTGTTAAGTAAGAGTGTATAACTGATGTTACGCACCAACCACAAGCTTGAGTGGTGTAAGTTGCGTTGAAGTGCTAGGCAGGAAGGTGCAGGAGCTACTAGTAGCTTCAAGCCTTATTAACGACGTAATTTGATGTAAATGATACCATCCTTTAATGACAAAAGATAAGGCATCATCTGTCTGCGTTAGAACTTTATTACCATAGCTACAGCTATGCTAATAGAAACCTGCCTTGCATATAAAGCATTCTCTTTTGCTCAAGATTGTGTTTGGTGCGTAACATCAGTGTATAAAATAGAAAACCAATTTTAGGCCTCTATATGAAAAAAAATCAACCGGATTTTAGCCAATGGCTAGAAACAACCCAGTTTTCTGGCGGTAATTTAGAATATCTTGAATCAATTTATGATGACTATATAACAGGCAATCGCGAAGGACTAGATCCTGAGTGGTTGTCTTTTTTTGGTTCTATAGCTGCATCAACTGATACGGTACATAGAGATACAGTTGAAGAATTCAAATACTTAGCTAAAAATAAAATCAATACAGTCACAGTAGCTGGCGATGATGATATTACTCTAAAAGTAAAGTCGTTGCTTAAAGCTTATCGATCACATGCTTATAAGTCAGCAAAAATTGACCCTTTGAATATAACCATATATGACAGAGATACTGACCTTGATTTATCAACTCAAGGGCTATCTGATAGTGATTTAACAGAGTCTGTTAATTTGGGTTCTTTTACAAACAATCAATCAGTATCTTTAGCCGAAATTGTTAATAAACTCAAAGCTACTTATGAGTCAAGTGTTGGTTATGAATACAGATATATTAGCAATAAAGCTGAAAAGCTTTGGCTAGAGCAAAAAATAGAAGATGGTACGGTACCATCTGCAGAAGATAAAAAATGGATACTTCAGCAGCTTGTTGCTGCAGAAGGTTTAGAGAAATTTCTTGCTTTGAAATATGTTGGTCAGAAAAGATTTGGCCTAGAGGGTGGGGAGTCTATGATTCCATCTTTACAGCATTTGATTGAAAAAGCAGTGTCAAGACATTCAACTCGTTTTGTGCAATTAGGTATGGCTCATAGGGGTCGCTTAAATGTACTTGTGAATATACTAGGCAAAAACCCTAAAGAGCTTTGTGAAGAGTTTGAAGGTAAGCAAAATGAAAAAGCTTTATCTGGTGATGTTAAGTATCATATGGGTTATTCAAATTACCGTAGTATCGATGGAAAAGAAGCAAAGATTGCATTAGCATTTAACCCATCTCATTTAGAAGCAGTTGACCCTGTAGTTGAGGGTGCTGCTAAAGCTATTCAAGATAAGTTGGATGGTGATGTATTTAGTAAAGTGCTACCCATCCTAATTCACGGAGATTCTGCTTTTTGTGGGCAGGGTGTCGTGATGGAGACATTTGGTTTTTCATTGACAGAAGCTTATGGTACTGGCGGTACGGTACATATTGTAGCAAACAACCAAGTTGGTTTTACAACAGCTAGTGTCAATGGCGTAAATAGAAGCAGTACTTATTCTACCGATATTGCAAAAATGGTTAATGCACCGATATTTCATGTAAATGGTGATGATCCTGAAGCTGTATTAAAAGTTACGGATATAGCATTAGAATATCGCATGAAGTTTAACAAAGATGTTGTAATTGATTTGGTTTGCTATCGTAGAAATGGCCATAATGAAACAGATGAGCCATCTGGTACACAACCAAAAATGTACGAAGTAATCAAAACGCTTCCAACAACCTTGAAAATCTATAGTGATAAACTTATGGGCAATAGCACTATTGATAATGACTTTTATATTCGTTTGATTGCTAATTATCGTGGTAAATTAAATGACGGTAAAGTGACTGTAGATATTCTTGATAAAAGTGCTGTGAAAGACAACTACAAGGTTTGTGATTGGGCTCCATACTCGTCTACTCAAGAGACAAAATACGACTACAAAGCTATTTCTGAAAAAACTCTAAAAGAGTTAGCCATGAAGATGTGTGCTGTGCCTGAAAATATCAAGGTGCAAATGCAGGTTAAAAAGGCTTTGACTGATAGAGAAAAAATGGCTGTTGGTGAGTTACCTATAAACTGGGGCTTTGCTGAAACTCTTAGTTATGCAACACTTCTTGATGAAGGTTATCCTGTGCGACTATCAGGTGAAGATACTGGGCGTGGTACATTCTCGCATCGTCATGCGGTAGTCAAAAATATGGACACAAGCTCCACGGTTGAAGAGTATATTCCTCTTCAGCATATAAATAAACAAGTAAAGTTTGATGTAATTGATTCTACGCTTTCAGAGTATGGTGTACTTGGTTTTGAGTATGGCTATAGTTGCTATAGCCCTGACTCTTTGGTTATTTGGGAAGCTCAATTTGGTGATTTCATCAACACAGCTCAAGTTGTAATCGATCAGTTCTTAGTGGCGGCTGAAGAGAAGTGGGGTATACTTTCAGGTTTGACGCTACTGCTACCTCATGGTCAAGAAGGGGCTGGATCTGAGCATTCATCTGCCAGGCTTGAAAGATTCTTAAGCTCATGTGCAAATAAAAATATGCAGGTTTGTACACCTACAACACCGGCACAGATTTATCATCTATTAAGGCGCCAAGTTATTAGGCCGTTAAGAAAACCTCTTATCGTAATGACACCGAAAAGCTTATTAAGAAATCCTAAAGCGGTTTCAACATTAGAAGAGTTATCGAAAGGTTGTTTTGAACGAGTGATAGATGATAGTGTAGCAAAAGCTGATAAAGTGACTAAATTAGTGCTTTGCAACGGTAAGGTCTATTATGATCTTATGGTGAAGAAACTAGACAAGCATAGGCATATTGCAGTTGTAAGAATAGAAGAGTTATATCCAACACCTCGTGAAGATATAGCTAAGATACTTGCAAAATACAAAAAAGTTAAACAAGTTGTATGGTTACAAGAAGAGCCTCAAAATAAAGGTGCTTGGTACCATATAAGAGGTAAGTTAGAGAAATTGCTTGATGCTAAGCAATCACTAGAATGTGTTGCAAGAGAGAGATCTTCTACACCTGCAGTGGGTTATCATGCATTGTATGTGAAGCAACAAGAAAAATTGGTTAATAGAGTTTTAGACATATAAAATTTTACTAGGAGTAAATGATGGTTGAATTAAAAACCCCAATGTTTCCGGAATCTGTAGCAGATGGTACTCTAGCGCAGTGGACTAAAAATGAAGGTGAATTTGTAAACGAAGGCGATATCGTTGCTGAAATTGAAACAGATAAAGTTGTACTAGAAGTTCCTGCTACTGCTAGTGGCGTATTGACTGGTGTTAAAAAGAAAGAGGGTGACATAGTATTATCACAAGAAGCTTTAGCAAGCATTGATACTAATGCAACTGTAACTGTAGGTGGATCTAATGCTAACGTCCCTAAAGCAGAAGCTAAACAAGAAGCTGAAGTATCTACTCAATCAGCTGGTAAAGAAGTAGCTGTAAAAGCTCCAGTATTTCCAGAATCTGTAGCTGATGGTACAATTTCAGAGTGGCATAAGCAAGCAGGTGATGTAGTTGCAGAGGGTGATATATTGGTTGAAATTGAAACTGACAAAGTTGTGCTGGAAGTACCTGCAATAGCTGGTGGTACGCTTGCTAAAATAATTAAACAAGCTGGTGATACTGTGTTATCTGGTGAAAATATTGCTATGATTTCAGAAGGTGCTGTGGCTGCGGTAACTACTACTGCTCCTGTACAAGAGCAATCTGCTGGTGGCTCAAGTGATCCACATTTAGTACCTTCTGCTAGAAAAGCTTTTAATGCTAGTGGTTTAGATTCGGCTACAAGTATAAGTGGTACAGGTAAAAAAGGCCGCATTACATCTGATGATGTAAAAAAAGCGACTAGCACGTCTACCGCACAAGCTGCTCCTGTTGCCCAAGGTTTAAGATATGAGAAGCGTGTGAAAATGACGCGTTTGCGTAAAACTATTGCTAACAGACTAGTGGATGTACAACAGACTAATGCTATATTGACTACTTTTAACGAAGTAGACATGACAGCGGTTATGGAAATTAGAAAAAAATACAAAGATATGTTTGTTAAAGAGCATGACACAAAACTTGGTTTTATGTCTTTCTTCTTGAAAGCGTCTACAGAAGCTTTGAAAAAATTTCCTGATGTGAATGCTTCTATTGATGGTGAAGATATTGTTTATCATAATTATTTTGATATAAGTATTGCTGTTGGTACTGATAGAGGTTTGGTTGTTCCTGTATTGAAAGATGTTGATGATATGGGTTTAGCAGATTTAGAAAATGCAGTAATTGAGAAAGCGATTAAAGCTAGAGATGGCAAACTAACTCTTGAAGATATGCAGGGTGGTACATTTACTATCACTAATGGTGGTACTTATGGCTCTATGCTTTCTACGCCAATTATTAATTCGCCACAAAGTGCTATCTTAGGTATGCACAACATAGTAG
>JBLFYO010000033.1:0-17865 GCA_047609165.1 Francisella sp. | reverse complement strand
ATTGATACAACATATGTATTTATTCAAGGATATTAAAGAGTTCTTTTCTACCAAAAAACTTATTATAAGAGAGAATACTTTCTTAATTTGGGAGCCTTGCTCGAGCAGTCATGCAGAAGTTGTCCCAGGTTTCACAAAATATTTATTAGATTTAGGATATCATATTTCTATACTAATCACTCCACAGCGTTATAAAGAAGGACTTTTTTGTAGATTTGATAGCAATGAGAATATCTCCTACAATATAATGACTCAAAAGCAGATTCGCAAATTTTTTAAAAAAGATCATCTAGATAATATAAAAGGTGTTTTAGTAACAACTGTAGGCAAGTTGTATGATGGAATAGACTTCTCTAAAGTGTATAATTCTTTTCATAAAAATGTTGATCAATCTAAACTCTTTTTTGTAGAGCATGAAATCGATAAATCTGTAGATAATAATGCTTTAGATAGCTCAATTATTACGCTAAGAAAAATGGATTATAAAAATGCTAAAACTATACCTATAAATCCTCATTATTTTGGTGAAATTAAGATATCTCCTAAAAACAATATTACAAACTTTATAACAATAGGTGCATTATCTGAAAAACGAAAGAGTACTAAAGTTATTATAAACGCTATAGAAAAATTAATAGCTCAAGGAGTAAACAACTTTAAGATTACAGTTATTGGTAAAGGTAAAATATCTGACCTCCCAAACAAACTTCAACCCTATATAGATATAAAAGGTAGGCTTAATTTTACTAAAATGTATGAAGAAATTGAAAAAGCTGATTTCATATTATCTGCATATGAAGATATTGAGGCACACCTAAAATATGCAACATCTAAAACTAGTGGTACATATCAATTGGTTTATGGTTTTTTAAAACCTATTTTTATAAAAACTAATCATGCACCTATAAATGGCTTTGATCCAACAAACTCTATTATTTATGATACTGATGAAGACTACTCTAATGCAATGCTAGAAGCCATAAATATAGATTCAAAAAAATATTTAGAAAAACAAAATAATTTAAAGCAATGTGCTGATTCTTTATATTTAAAATCGAAACAAAATTTTGAACATCTTATCAATTCAAGAAAGGAATAAATAATGAATACAATCCCTATAGTTTTTACATTTGATAAAAGGGTTATTTTGGGTGCAGCAGTAGCTATAAAAAGCTTAATAGACACAGCACTACCAACTACTTCTTACAATATTTATGTTTACCATCCAGATATTAAACCCAAAACTATTAAGCATTTTGAAAAAATGCTTAATGACTCGCATCACTCTATAACTTTTCAATATATAGATAAAGCTAGATTTAAAGATGCTCCTATAAATAAAAGTGGTAGCTGGCAAGAGATAGTTTATTATAGACTGTTAATACCTGAACTATTACCTCAATACAAAAAAGCTATATATGTAGATACAGATGTATTATTCAGAAAAGATTTATCTGATGTTTTTAATATAGATATAAATAATTATCAATGTGCTGCTGTGCCTGTGGAAGTTAATAATGAAAACATGATATGCCATAAATACTTCCTTGAAAATCAGAATAAATATATCTATATTTCTAGCTTCATAGTCATGAACCTAGATCGCATGAGACAAGAAAATATAGTTCAAAAATTTGACGATATCATAATCAAATTTAATAATAGACTTAAATTTTTTGACCTAGATACTCTGAACATTGCTTGCGACAATTTTTATGACTTATCTTTTGAGTATGGGACTTTTCAAAGTATTTTTTATAACTCTAATTTTCAAAGTATATCTAAGGACTACTCTTTCTTACAATATGTATATACAGATCAAGAGTTAATTAATGCAAAAAATACTTGTGCATTTGTTCATTATGCCGGAAAACCTGGCAAACCATGGAGAATGAAAAAGCCATATAATGACTATCAAAAATATATAGATAAAATCCCTAAAGAGCTAAGAAAATATACTTTTAGAGACTTTAGGAAACGCTTATTCAGTAAAGATTAACTATTTACATTTAGGAAGAATATGAACATGCGAAAAAATAAAAGGGTAATTACATTTGGTACTTTTGATCTATTCCATATTGGTCATATAAATATTTTAGAAAGATGTGCGACTCTCGGTAGTACGTTAATTGTAGGTGTGTCTAGTGACGATTTAAATTTTCAAAAAAAAGGAAGGAATCCTCTATATTCAGAACAAGATAGGATGAAAATTGTTAAATCCTTAAAATTTGTTGATGAAATTTTTATAGAACATTCTTTAGAAAAAAAATTAGAATATATAGATTTTTATAAAGCAGACATACTCGCAATGGGCGATGACTGGAAGGGTAAGTTCGATTATCTTTCAAACTTTTGCAAAGTAATATATTTCCCTAGAACTCCATCAATATCTACAACAGAAATTATAGAAATTGCAAAAAGCATCTAAATAAATAATAAAATATTTATGAACCTATATTGTAAGTCTTATCCTTCAAAATCATTGCGTTGACATTATCCTTTTCTGTATCCATAAAGTTCCAGGATCTTGGAACCATAAAATCACTTCCATAATGATATGAAAGGTAGCCATCAGTCTTGCTAGGAATTAAAAACTTTTCTCCAAAATACTCAATCTCATCAAAACCATTATATGGTAAATATTGCTCAAGAACTCTTAAACCATTTTTCTCCTTTAAGCTTCTACGATAATTTAACCCTTCAAAAGGTATAAAAGCGTGTGTTTTAAGTATTTCTTTTGAAACATATGAATAATAAAAAATGTCTAGTTTAATCTTTTTGTAAACATATGTCTGCTCAAGACCATAAATACCAGCAGCATCTTGAATAATATAATTATTTATCAATTTAAAACCATTTTTTACCATATTTTTTTCAATATTGATTGTATAATCATCTAAAAATACACCTATATCTATATCGATGTCACCTTTTATAAATGATTTTTCACGGTAATAGCCAAGTAGCGTACCAAAATCTAACCAAAACTTCACTCCTGACTCATCTAATGCCTTTTTAGCTACAATAAGAACATCGGCACCATGACACTTAAATCTATAATGTATTTTTACTATTTTAATTTTTTTTTGAATGAATTTTACTACTTTTTTTAAAAAAAACATATGTTACATAATCTCCTAATCTAAAAATATACTACTTTTTTTAATGCCCAATATTTTTTCCATAAACTTACTTCCAATATTTCTAAAATACATATCTCGTATAGTGCGCACTAACTTTTTAATCCAAGGTTTATTAGATTTACTTCGTACTCCACCCCCTATTGTAGAATTAATTTCTGGATTTTGTTTTGCACATAAACTATCTGCAGCATACAAATTTAATATATTTCTATAACCTTTAACATAGTCAGCTGTAAACCTTATTTTTTCATTTAGTTTACTCAATTTTTTTGCCCCTTCATAATCGATATAATATGCTAGGGTTGTACTTGTTCTTGTACTTTCGTGTATAGAATGATTTTGATTAATATCTAATATTCTTTTATTTATCCTGATATATGAATTCCCCAACCCTAGCCAAAGACCTTTTTTGAAAAGGTTCAAATTATTAGCTATAGATTTCATAACTATAGATATATCCTTGCATAAAACAGCATCATCTTCAAAGACAAAAGCCCCAAATAAATTTTCTTCAACTATTTTATCATAAATCAATTTATGACTTAAAGAACAACCAATCTCTCCTAAAGAAGTTTCTCTACCTAGATTTTTTTTACACCCGTCAAAATCAACCTTTTGCTTTAATTCATTAGGGGTTAGGTTTTTTCCATATACAGCATCAATAAACTCAAACTCTACATTTCTTTCTGCAAAATGCTTACAGATATGATCTCTTCTATCTTTATCCTTTTTAAGATTTACAACATAAACTTTAATAGTCATTTTTTCTCCATTAATAAATCGTTTTTTGTTTAGATAAAAATATAGCCAAAATAGTTGAAAAAAGAATCACAATCATTTGTGTTGTCATAAAATAATCAAAACATGACCCTATAAATATAGCTATAGTAAGTACTCTCAAGCACACTTTATCATCTACACTTAACTTTCTTGCTTCATAAAATAGTGCTATAAAAAAAGCTAACAAACATATTCCAGCTAGAATACCACCTCTAAAAGTATAGTTTATAAACTCATCATGGGGCATTATTTCATCAACAACATAAGAATCTCTTGAAAGTTCACTATTGTTACTAATCAACTCTCCACTACATTCTGTGACACTATATGTTTTTTGTGTAAATGGACAACCAAATAAAAGGATACTTGGATATGCTTTAAATACTTTTACTGAAGAATCATAATACATCAGTCTCAATCCCGTCGATGAGTGACTTAGCTGATTAATTTTTTCTTCATCAACATTCTTATCAAAAAACAATGTTATTTCTTTAAACATTTGTGAAACTCTTGTATTAAAAATATTTGATTGTTTAAATGCAATGCTGAATAATACAGTTATCAGTAATAAACCTGCTATCAAAGTAAGAGCAATTTTTTTAATATTTGAATTAGATACCCTATTACCATAGTATTTAACTAGTACAAGTACATAGTAGATCAAAACAACAAACTCTATTATATATCCTACTTTACTACGATTTACAAAAAGGTCTACAAAAATTATTAATATTGATGATAAGTACAAAGCTAATTTAAATATCTTATAATCTATTTTCTTAGTTTTTAAAATCAAATATACTGCAGTAAATGGAAATGTAAGAGCCACTATAGATTGTATAATTGACCCTCCACTATAACCAGTATAAAAATTACTAACAATAAAACTTTGCCCGTGCAGATATTTATATAAAAAAACACAACATGAAACTATAGAAAATATTACCACAATAGTTGAATACACTCTAAGCAGATATTCACTATAATCTTTATTTTTAGATAAAAAATATGATAATGCACACACATAAAGAAGAATTAATAGAGGGTTTGAGAATCCAAAGATATCTCTAGTATTAAATGTTTTTGTTGAAAACAAAACATAAATCATGCCCGCGTTTATCAATAATCCTGCTATAAGTAAAAAAATCAAAGATTTATTCTGTCTAAAAATATCTGAAGAGAAGTCTCTGTTAAACAGATACATGATGATTATTAGGACAAATGATATAGATATAAACGCTCTAGCAAATAGAAAAACACTTATGAAAATAATAGTAACTAGAAATAATACAATTTTAGGATATGTTTTTTGCATAATTTTTTTGCTTTGCTTTGCTTTGCTTTGCTTTGCTTTGCTTTGCTTTACTTAGTATTATAAGCCAAACACACCTTATTATCTAGCATTTAAAATTCTTAATCAAACCTCACAATATCATCTTCACTAATATTCTTACCCACTTGAACTTCAATTATTACTAAATGAGTATCTTGCTGATTTTCTAAACGATGTTTTTGTCCAACGCCAATAAAACTAGATTCATTTGGATATAGCTGAAACTCTTTATTATCAAGACTTACATTTGCAATTCCTGCTAAAACCACCCAGTGCTCACTTCTTAATAAGTGCTTCTGAAGAGATAATTTAGACCTTGGATTAAGTATGATTTTTTTGACTTTATAATCACTTGTATTAACTAAAGTCTGATAACTTCCCCATGGGCGATAAACTAGAGTATGTTTCTCAGCCAACTCGCTATTATGTAGCTTAACTTGTTCAAGAACTTTTTTAACATCTTGAGAAGAGCCTTTCTTTGATATTAAAAGAGCATCAGCCGTATCTATAACCAAAAGATCATTAATATCTATCATTGAAATTTGGCGTGAATCTGCAACCAATAAATTGTTTTTTGAGTTTATAAATACAGGTTCATCTATGTTTTCACTCTTTATGATAGAGTTATTATCTTTAGTATTTTCTATCTCTTCATCAAGAGAATCAAAACTACCTAAATCAGACCAATTTATATCTTCACATTTCACTACTTTAACCTTTTTACTATTTTCCATAACAGCATAATCAATACTATCATCAGGAATATTCATCATTAATTGCTTATCAATATTTACCTCATAATTTTGATTATTGTTAAATGCTATTACTGATCTTTCATATATTTCTGGTGAATATTTCTGTAACTCGTCTAAATACACCCCCGCTTTACAGCAAAATATCCCTGCATTCCAAAAGTAGTCATCTTGTGCTAGATATTCTTGAGCTGTCTCAAGATCTGGTTTTTCTTTAAAGGATAAAACATCATTGCCACTAGCATGAATATATCCAAAGCCCGTCTCCGCCTTAGTAGCTTTAATGCCAAAAGTGACAATATAATCATTTTCAGCTAACTTTTTTGCTTCTAATAATACTTCACTATATTTTTTATCATTCTTTATAAGATGATCTGAAGGCGTTATTAATACAATATCTTCAGTGTCTAAGGCTAAACAAGCTAATGTTATGGCTGGTGCTGTATTTCTTGCTACAGGCTCTAATATATATTTATAGATTTCAATATCTAGCTCTTTAATTTGATCTAAGGCAAGGAAATATTGCTCAACATTTGAAACTACTAAAGTTTTATCACATATATGTGAATTTCTTAGTAATGTTTTTTGAAAAAGTGATTTTTTATCAAAAAGTCTAACAAATTGCTTAGGAAACAATGTCCTACTTAAGGGCCACAATCTTGTACCAGAGCCACCGCAAAGTATTATATTTATCATTCAACCGCCTTATAAAACTATTACTTTTCTAAAATGCTAACTAATTATATGTATTTTAATAAGATTCTTCTAGAGACATTTCTTATTTATAAGATTGTTCCTTCAATAAATATCCTGAACTTTCCTAATTTAACACCTTATCCTCTCTCGCACTCTATGCTAAAATACTCTCATAAAACATTCATTCAAATTATCATTTATGAAAATCAACTTTTGTGCAGGTCCTGCTGTAGTACCCACTGAGATTATAAAAAATCTACAAGAAATGATGGCTAACTATAAAAATACAGGTGTATCTTTATTATCAATATCTCATCGTGACAATGCTTTTGAAGAAGTACATACTTCTATTCAGGACAATCTACGCAAGATTCTAAGTATCCCAGATGACTATTCTATACTCCTTATGCAAGCCGGTGCTACAGCACAATTCGCGGGTATTCCAATGAATTTAAGCGATAAACACAATAAAGCAATGTATATATGTAGTGGTCAATGGTCAGAAAAAGCCGCAAAAGAAGCTAGTAAGTTTATCGATGTGGATGCTATAACTTATGATGATGATATAAATAGCAAGTTTGAAAGAGGCAAGTACGATTATATTTACTACACAGATAATGAAACTGTTGATGGCTTTCAGATTAATGAACTAGCAAGATCGTGCGATACTGAACTTGTATGTGATATGTCATCGAGTTTTTTATCAAAAAAAATAAATGTCAAAGATTATGGCTTGATATATGCTGGTGCTCAAAAAAATGCTGGTATCCCTGGACTAACAATAGTCATAGTAAAGAACTCTCTTATCAAGAAAAAATCCAACCTACCTATAGTGCTTGACTACTTCGTTACAGAAAAATCAAACTCTGTATACAACACCCCTTCTGTAATATCGTGGGTGACATTTGAACTAACTCTAAAATATTTACTAGCAAAATTTCAAACCATAGAAAATATAGAAATATTTAATAATAAAAAAGCTGATCTCTTATACTCAACTATCGATAACTCAAAAATTTACAAAAACTCAATATTACCAAAATATCGCTCTAACATGAATGTGGTATTTCAATTAACATCTGAAGAATTAACTAGCAAGTTTTTAGATCAAGCTGATAAGCATAATTTCTATGGCATAAAAGGACATCGCTTAGTTGGTGGATGTCGAGTAAGTCTGTATAATGCTATATCTCTTGAAGATGTAGAAAAATTAGTAGAATTTATGAAAAAGTTCGAAAATGAATAATAATAAAATGATAACAATAGATGGTCCTAGTGGTGTTGGCAAAGGTACTTTAGCTAGGAAATTAGCTAAGCATTTTAATTATGATTTGCTGGATAGTGGTGCTATCTATAGGCTTGCGGCTTTACATTGTTTAAATGCAGGAGTAGATGTCGATAGTATCGATGATGTAGCTAAACATTTAGAAATTTTTGACATAAGATTTGAAGCTAGCGATAGTGGTCTTGTTATTTATTTAAACGACCAAATAGTCACCAGTAAAATCAGAACCGAAGAAATAGGTATGCTAACTTCAAAGATAGCTACCTACCCTATTGTTAGAGAAATGCTTTTTAAAAAGCAGAAATCTTTTGCTACAAAAAAAGGTCTAGTTGCAGATGGTAGAGATATGGGTACAGTTGTCTTTCCTAATGCTAAGTTTAAGTTCTTCTTAGAAGCTAGCTCTGAAGTGCGAGCTAAAAGAAGATTCGATGAACTACAAGCAAAAGAACAGAACCCTGACTTTGATATTATCAAAGCAGATATCGAAAAAAGAGATTATCAAGATAGAAACCGTAAAGTAGCTCCTCTAAAGCCGGCCAATGATGCTCTAATTGTTGACACTTCAAACCTTTCTATAGATGAAGTGTTTGATATGGTTGTGTCTAATATTAGGGCACCTCTAAAAACTCTGTGTATGCAGATTAACTAGTTTCAAATTTATCACAACAAGGCGAGAATTGAGGGTAATAGTATGTTTATTGCTAAAATTTGCAACGCAGGTGTGGTGAATTTTGACGTTAAGATGCGTGCTCATGGGTTATTAGAGGTACCCATTATATAACTGAATATCTCAAACATTCAAATATACTCATTATTGATGGTAGAAGAGCATTAGCTTACATAGTAAACGGCGAAACTAGCATTTTCATTACTGATTTCTAGTCTGATGGTATTAACAATAAGACTCTGTACTTCGACTACGCTCAACATAGGTGACTATGGAATAAATTTTTTACACATAAAGTGTCTTCATGAATTTACTTGACATTTTTATAGTGATTTAGTTATACATACAAATCAAGTCGAAGTAAAGATACTCCGGATCAAGCACGGAGATACAAGGTATTTAGTAGTCTAAATTTATATCTGGAATTAG
Source organism: Francisella sp. (assembly GCA_047609165.1). Taxonomy (GTDB): domain Bacteria; phylum Pseudomonadota; class Gammaproteobacteria; order Francisellales; family Francisellaceae; genus Francisella. The sequence continues at coordinate 8,780 of JBLFYO010000033.1, read as the reverse complement.
CACTAAAACAAATGAAAATACCCTTTTTATATGCTAGACTGAAATCATAAGGTATTTGCAAATCGGCTAAGAACCAAGTATATATTGGCTTTTGATAGTCTTTAGCAAATATTAGAATTCAAGTACAACTTTAATATTAAATCTAAAGGAGATATCTAAATGAAGTATCAACCAAATGAAAATCCAGCAGGAACTAACGGCTTTGCATTTTTAGAATTCGCATCTAGCAATCCTAGTGAATTACATAAGTTATTTGATCTTATGGGCTTTACTCATATAGCTAATCACAAATCTAAAGAAATTGAGCTTTGGAAACAAAATGACATAACTTTTTTAATCAATAATGAAAAAAATGGATTTGCTGAAAATTTTGCTAATAGTCATAATGCCGGTGCTTGCGGCATGGGATTTTTAGTAAAAGATACTAATCATGCTTATAATCACTGTATCAAAAATGGTGCTGTTCCAAAACAATCTGATGATTGGCAAAATGCTTCTGATACTAAGGTTATTAATGGTATTGCAGATACTTGTTTGTATCTCACAGAATGTACTGATTTATTAAACTCTGGTTTGTTTACAGTAATTCCTGGTGCATTAGAAAAAGCTAACTCTCACTCAGCAGGTCTACTATACATAGATCACCTAACTCATAATGTCTTTCGTGGTAACATGGATAAATGGGCTAAGTTCTATGAGGACTTATTTAACTTCAAAGAAATTCGCTACTTTGATATAGAAGGTAAGCTAACTGGTCTTGTAAGCCGAGCTATGACTGCACCTTGTTTGAAAATCAAAATCCCAATTAATGAGTCATCAGATAATATTTCTCAAATTGAAGAGTTTCTGAAACTTTATAATGGTGAAGGTATTCAGCATATTGCATTAGAGAGTGAAAATATATTTGAAAGTGTCGAAAAACTTCGTGGCATAGGTATGAAGTTTATGAAAACGCCTGACAGCTACTACAAAAACACTCATAAAAGACTACCTTACCACCCAGAAAGTGTTGAAAAAATGCAAAAAAATAAAATCCTAATCGATGGTGCTCCTACGGAAGATGGCGGCTATTTATTGCAAATATTTACAGATACTGTAATTGGACCCGTATTCTTTGAGATAATCCAACGCAAAGGCGACGATGGTTTTGGTGAAGGTAACTTCCAAGCACTATTTGATTCTATTGAAAATGACCAATTAGAACGCGGTGTGATTTCAGCAAAATAAGGTTTTATGATGATAACTTTATATGATTATTTCAGATCTACAGCAAGTTATAGAGTGCGTATAGCTCTTAATTTTAAAGGCTTAGATTATCAGCTAAAAGAAGTACACCTTGTAAATAACGGTGGCGAACAATTTTCTGATGGCTATAAAAAACTAAACCCTATCGCACGAGTACCTACTCTTGTAGATGGCGACTTTGTGCTTAGTCAATCTATAGCTATTATTGAATACTTAGATGCTAAACACCCTACCAACCTGCTAATATCTTCCGACATAAAACTAGCTGCTCAAGTTCGAGCTTTTAGTCAAATTATCGCGTGTGATATCCACCCTATCAATAATCTGAGTGTATTAAAATATCTACAAAAAGATTTAGGTGTATCTGATGAGGGCAAAAATAAATGGTATCAACATTGGATAGTAATAGGCTTTGACGCTATAGAAAAAATACTAGAGTCTAACGCAGGTAAGTTTTGCTTTGGTGATAGCGTAACACTAGCAGATATTTGCCTAGTAGCACAAGTTTATAATGCTAATCGCTTTAGTGTACCGTTAGATAATTACCCACATATCTGTCGTATTAATGGAAACTGCCTAAATTTAGAGGAGTTTAAAAAAGCTTCTCCCGATAGTTATGTTTCTTAAACAGTAATAAAGATTTGTAGGCAATTTACTGAAATTCTGTACTTCAGCAAGCTCAGCAACTGAGAATTGATGATGATTGGTTGATTTTTATAAGGAGATAAAATGTCATTAAAATATATGAGTGGTTTTCAAAGCTACTTTCAAACAGAAGCAAAAGAAGGTACTTTACCGCCAGATAGAAATGCACCTCAAAAAGTAAACTTCGGCTTATATGCTGAGCAGTTTAATAACTCTGCTTTTACAGCTCCAAGACAAGCAAATTTTAATTCTTGGCAATATAAGATAAGACCATCTATTACAACTAGTGGTAAATCAGAACTTATTAAAGACCATTTTGTACGAGATATTAATAATCCTGATAATGTCTTGACACCTCCAGACCAAATGCGTTGGAGTCCTATAGACACTCCAAGCAAGCCCACTGATTTGATAGATGGACTGATGACATTTATGTACAACTCAGTGATTTCCATACATCTATATACCGCAAACAAATCAATGGACAGATACTTCTATTGTGCAGATGGAGAATGGCTTTTTGTACTACAACAAGGTCGCCTGCGTTTTAAAACTGAGATGGGGGTTATAGAAGCCACTCCTGGTGAAATAGTTGTGATGCCTCGCGGTATCCGCTACCAAGTAGAACTACTTGATGATGATGCTAAAGGCTATATATGTGAAAGCCAAGCATCTCATTTTTTCCTACCAGAACGAGGTCCTATCGGTGCTAATGGTTTAGCTGAAGAAAGACATTTTCTAGCTCCAGTTGCTCATTTTGAAGACTTAACTGGTGACTTTGAATTGGTAACTAAATTCCAAGGTCAAATGTGGAAAGCTCCCATCAAACACTCCCCTTTAGATGTAGTCGCTTGGCATGGTAATTTATACCCTTACAAGTATGATTTAAACTTATTTTGTCCGATAAATACTGTACTGAAAGATCATGCTGATCCTAGTATCTTTACTGTGCTATCGGCTCCATCTGCAGCTGCGGGTACTGCAAATATAGATTTTGTGATATTCCCAGAAAGATGGGTAGTTGGTGAAGATACATTTAGACCTCCATATTACCATCGTAATATTATGAGTGAATTCATGGGATTAATTCATGGTCAATACGATGCAAAAGGCGATAAATTTGCTCCAGGTGGTGCAAGCTTGCACAATACTATGTCTTCTCATGGACCAGATAAGCAAACCTTTGATAAAGCATCTAATGAAGAGATAAAACCTCTTCGCTATAAAGATACCTTGGCTTTTATGTTTGAAAGTCGTGAAAGCTATCGTGTAACAAAACTTGCACTAGAACATAGCTCATTACAAACACAATACTTAAAATGTTGGAATGGTCTAACATCTAATTTTAAATAACAAAAAGGAGTTTTTATTCAATGATTGAAGCAAATAACCCACAATTAAAATCTTTTATAAGCATAAGTGCAGATTGTCATTTCCCTATCCAAAACTTACCATTTGGAGTGTTTTCAACTACTGACAATAACCAAAGAAGAATGGGTGTAGCCATTGGCGATTTAGTGCTTGATATAGCAACTTGTCTTGAAAATGGTTTGCTAGATAGCACTCCACTAAAAAAAGAAATGGCTTTTGAAGATCTAAATGCTTTGATGAAATTAGGTAGAAAAAATGTAACTATAGTGAGAAATGCTGTTAGCGAACTACTAAGAGATTCATCGGCATTAAAAGACAATGAAACCTTAAAATCAAAAGTACTTCATAAGCAAAGTGCCGTAACGATGCATTTGCCTGCTAAAATATCTGGTTATACTGATTTTTATTCATCAAAAGAACATGCTACAAATATCGGAACTCTATTTAGAGATAAAAATAATCCTCTACTACCAAACTGGGTGCATATTCCTGTAGCTTATGATGGTCGTGCAGGAAGTATTATCGTGAGTGATCAAGACATCAAAAGACCTCAAGGTCAAACTAGACCAAACCTAGAAGAGCCACCAGTATTTGGTAAATGTAAAGGCTTAGATGTAGAAGTTGAAATTGGTGTGTTTGTAGGTACAGGTACAGAGCTTGGTGACACTATATCGATGGAAAAAGCACCTGAACATATATTTGGTATGGTACTGCTAAATGACTGGAGTGCTAGAGATATTCAAAAATGGGAATATGTACCACTAGGTCCATTCTTAGGTAAAAACTTTGCTACATCAATATCTCCTTGGGTTGTAACTTTAGATGCACTAGAACCATTCAGAGTAGCAGCTCCTAAGCAAGACCCTAAAGTACTAGACTACCTAGCTCGTAAAGAAGACTGGGCTGTAAATTTAGAATTAGCCTTTGGTATTCAAACTCCTAACATGGATAAACCTGAGTATATTTCTCATACAAATTTTAAGTATATGTATTGGGATATAGCTCAACAGCTTACGCATCATAGCATCAACGGTTGTGCAATGAATACTGGAGATCTATTTGGTTCTGGTACTATTAGTGGTCCTACACCAGATAGCTACGGTAGTATGATAGAAATGACTGAAGGTGGTAAAAACCCAATTAAACTAAATGATGGTAGTGAAAGAGTATTTTTAAAAGATGGCGATACTGCCGTGATTACAGGTTTCTGCCAAGCTGATGGCTACCGTGTAGGTTTTGGTAGTGTGAGTGGTAAAATTGTTCCATAAGGAGCTCATTATGAAAAAACCAAGTAAATATATATCAAGAAAGCCTGATAGTGATGGTTATATCACATATCCTGCTAATGAAAATAAAGTTTGGCAAGATCTTTCTGAAAAACAAATTAGAATTGTCAAAGATTATGCTTGTGATGAGTATTTAGAGGGTTTGGACTATCTTGGATTATCCATAAATGAAATCCCACAACTACCTATCGTAAACAAAAAACTTCAACAAGCAACTGGTTGGGCTGTAGAGCCTGTGCCGGCTTTAATTGGTTTTGATAGATTTTTTAAATTATTATCTGAACGAAAGTTTCCTTGTGCTACTTTTATTAGAACACAAGAAGATTTTAATTATGTAACAGAGCCAGATATTTTTCATGAAATATTTGGTCACACTCCTATGCTTGCATACCCTATATATGCTGGTTTTATGCAGAAGTATGGAGAGCTTGGCATAGGTCAAGAACCATTCGTGCAAAAAATGCTCGCGAGATTTTATTGGTTTACGGTAGAATTTGGACTTATCCAAACCAAGAAAGGCTTAAAGGCTTATGGTGGTGGGATACTCTCTTCACCAGGTGAAACTCTTCACGCGATAGATGAGCTAAGTGTTGTAAGAAAGCCTTTTAATGCTTTAAATATACTTAGAACCCCATATAGAATAGATATTCTACAACCAATTTACTATGTAATAGAGTCTTATGAGCAGATTTATGATGTGCTAAATAACGACTTTATAAAAACAATTATGCAAGCAAAAGAGATGGGTGAATTTAAACCTCTTTATACATAAAAACAAAGAAAGAAGTCGCTGTTTTTAGGTGTTTTATATATATGAGCCTGCAGTTAAACAACTTTATAAAAAAATTACTGAGAGAAATATTATGACTTTATTAATAGAAAAAAAATGCCAAGTATGTGAATCAGGTGGAGTACCTGCACTATCTCATGATAATGCTAAAAAATTACTAAAATCAGTATCTGCTGATTGGAAAATCAATGGTAACAAGATAACTCGTATATTTGAATTTAAAGGCTTCTACAAAACAATGGCTTTTGTAAATGCTGTAGCTTGGGTTGCAAATAGCGAAGGCCATCATCCTGATCTTGAAGTAAACTTCAACAAATGTACTGTAAATTTCATCACTCACGCAGTAGATGGTCTGACAGAGAATGATTTTATTTGTGCAGCTAAAGTAGATGCACTTTTAAGCTAATTTTACAGAGGTAATTTTAAAATGAGTAATTTCCAACAAGATGTTATCAATAAGTTAAATGTTTTTTCTACAGCTGAACCTGAAATTGTATTTCAGTGGAAAGATAAGCTCTCTCCAGCTACTGGTACACTAGTAATAAATTCTCTACGCGGCGGTGCTGCTGGTGGTGGTACTCGGCTACATGATAATGTGACTTTAGATGAGATCACAACTTTAGCAAAGATTATGGAGATAAAATTTGCTCTATCTGGTCCTGCTATCGGTGGTGCAAAAAGTGGTATCAAGATGGATCCTAATGATCCGCATAAGTACGATGTACTTGAAAGATGGTACAAATCTATTCAGCCGCTTTTGAAAAACTACTACGGTACAGGTAGTGATATGAATACTGATATCCACAAGATAAATGCTATCTTGAATAAAATGGATATAAACAATTCTCAAGAAGGAATTATCAATAAATACACTCAAGGTAATATCCAAAAAAACCAAGCTGCTTTTGCAAATATGCAACTGCTAAAGACTAAACTAAATCTAGGTGGTGGTAATGAGCCTTTATTAGCAGAAATGGTTACAGGTTATGGAGTAGCAGCATCTATTATTGCTTACTACAAAGCTGATGGTAAGAGTGTACAGGGTAAGAAAGTGTTTATCCAAGGTGCTGGTAATGTAGGTGCTGCAGCTGCGTACTACTTAAATGAGCAAGGTGCGGTAGTTGTTGCAATAAGCGACAAAGACGCAGGTGCTTTTAGCAAGGATGGCTTCTCTAAAGAGGAAATACAAAGAGTCCTAAAATCAAGATGTGTATTGGGCACTTTAGAAAATAGTTTAGGGCATGATAAATTTTATCCGCAACTGCTACAAACAGATGTTGATATAATGATACCTGCTGCAGGCTCAAACATAATCACGCACGATGATATAGAAGGTATGCTTAAAAATAACCTAGAAGTTATTAGTTGTGGGGCAAATCACCCTTTCAAAGAGTCTGAATACTGCTATGGTAAGTGCTCTCAAGATTTTGATAATAAATTGGCTATATTGCCAGACTTTTTATCAAATATGGGGATAGCTAGGACTTTCTTTGCGATGATGTCTAATCCTACGGAAGTTATTACTCCTGAATTTATATTTCAAGATATAGACACTACAATTCAAAAGGCTGTCAACCAGGCTTATGCTAATCATAATGGTAAGCTTATGACTGCATCCTTGTATGAAATAGCTTTGAATAATATTAACAATACGATTTAGATTAACAATCCATTTGAATATTGATTTGTATGTTTGGTTGTATAATTTGAATACAAAATTAGCTAAATAGACTCCCGATCGTAGTCCGGAGATTCGGTATATTTTATAACCTTGTTATTTTGTGTAGATTTACTAGTTTGTTAGAATATACTTTTAAAATTATGGAGTAAATTATGAACGAAAGAGCCTCTCTTGTTAGAAGACTAGGAGCTGCATTAATCATCACAGGTACTTGTATCGGTGCTGGTATGCTTGTAATCCCATTAACTACAGCAGCATTAGGCTTTGTATTTGCATCAATCCTACTTTTAGTCATTGCTTTGCTGATGACTGCTACAGCATTTTTGATAGCTGAGGTAAACTTAGATATGCCTGATGGTACTAACTTTAGTACTATGGCTAAAATGACACTAGGTAGACCGGGTCAAATAGTTGCATGGATTAGCTTCTTGTTATTAATGTACGCTTTAACTGCTGCATATACAGCTCAAGGCTCTTCTCTACTTGGTGTATGGCTTTCTGATATTAATATCATCACACCAATGTGGTTTAATAGTTTGATTTACATATTCATCATGGGAGCTTTTGTATATACAGGTGCTTTTGCTGTTGACTGCATAAATAAATTCTTGATTATATTTAAGTTTTTGGCATTTTTTTCATTAGCTATATTTATATCTCCATATGTACAAAAAACTCTAATAATGGCAAAAACATCAAATATAGATTATTTATGGATAACATTACCTCTACTTATTACATCTTTTGGTTATCATACCGTATTACCAAGCATGCGTTCTTATTTACATTCAAATAAGAAAGATCTATATACAGCTATCATACTTGGTGGTTTTGTAATTCCAATGCTTGTTTATATAGTATGGGAAGCTATTACACTTGGCACAATCCCTCTATTTTCTAATAGCAATAATAGCTTTGAATATATAGTAAATCATGGAAATGATATCACTGCTTTAATAGCAACTTATCATAGCTCATACAACCTGTTTAGCTTAGATGCTTTTGCAACAACATTTACATCTATTGCGATTACAACTTCATTTTTAGGTGTGACTCTTGGTTTGTTTAACTTCAATCAAGATACATATAAGCTTACAAAAACTAATCATAAATCAAAAATGCTTGTATTTGCAATAACTTACCTACCACCATTTATATTTGCCGTTTATTACCCGCGTGGTTTTGTGATGGCTCTAGGCTATGCAAGTATATTTGTAGCGATACTGCTTATAAGCCTACCAGCAATGATGGCATGGAAAGTAAGGCAGAAAAAAGGTACTAATACGCTTTTAAGCAAAGCTTATCTTACGGTAATCGTATTGGCGGGCTTACTAATGATAGTTCTACAAATAGGTACTCAGCTTAATTTATTACCTAGTTTTGTTTAGTTGCCTAGTTTCACCACTTTATATCATTTACTTTTCATGAAGTATGAGTGATGGAAATAAAAGCATTATAGTAAACTCTTAATTTACAACACAAAGGAGATCACTATAAGCCTCTTACCAGCATTTCGCTCACAATCATTTTTAGTTGCTCCATCTTGCTTTACTATGGGTTCAGGAGCTAGTGGAAGAACTTGCTTTATGTTAGGACCAATTATACTTGCACACAGTATTTGATGATAATATAGTTAAACCGATAGAGTTTTCATTTGAGTAATGTGTTGTAATTGAGTATAATATTTATATTTTATGAAAGCATACAGTCAAGATTTAAGAGCCAGAGCGATCAAACTATTTGATGATGGCTATGAAAGAAA
>JBLFYO010000032.1:0-17954 GCA_047609165.1 Francisella sp. | reverse complement strand
TGATAAGTGTTATAATGCTAGAGAAGTGTTACTACAAGCAGCTTAGAGGTTTGGAATATAAATATATTTATAACTGGTATTGACAAAGGGCGACAGTATAATCAACTTACCTAACCCTGCTAGTGACGGTTCCCAACTTGGTCTAAACTCAGATAAGTTAGCAGACTTCTCAAAAGAGAAATTTTAAATTAAATAAATTATCTTTAGTTTTTTATGGCAAGTAAGTTGCGATCTACCTCTATAAAATATTTCGAATCTCCGGACTACGATCTGGAGTCTCTTTACGCAAATAATTTAAATTAACTCATCTTAATTTTCTTTCTATTTTTACTCTTTAAACATTTCCATACTATTTAACTTGAGTGTATTATATTTGCATGGTTATTCATTTCAAATAATCAGTAATACCAATCTCAATACAAATTGGCATTGGTATAATATTGACTAATCTTTTCAAACAAGGAGCAAAACAAAATGAATAAAAATTTCTATTCCCATATTGATACAAAAATTCAAGAACTAAAAGATGGTGGTACATACAAAACTGAAAGAGTTATCTCTTCAGCTCAAGACCCTGTTATCACTCTTAAAAGCGGTCAGACTCTAATCAACTTCTGTGCAAACAACTATTTAGGTTTTGCCAATAATCCTGAAATTGTAAAATATGCAAAAGATCATATCGAAGAATGCGGTTATGGCATGGCATCGGTTAGATTTATCTGCGGTACAAACAGTGTACATAAAGAGCTTGAAAAAGAGCTTAGTGATTTCTTTGAATTTGAAGATACTATTCTTTACCCTTCTTGCTTTGATGCAAATGCTGGGTTATTTGAAACTCTTCTTACAAAAGAAGATGCTATTATCAGCGACTCACTAAATCATGCAAGTATTATTGATGGTGTGCGTTTGTGTAAGGCGATGAGATTCAGATATGCAAACAATGAGATGCAAGACCTAGAAACTAAGCTGATCGAAGCTGATAAAGCAGGAGCCAGATTTAAGATGATTGCTACTGATGGCGTATTTTCTATGGATGGAATAATTGCTGATCTAAAAGCAGTGTGCGATCTAGCAGATAAATACAATGCTATCGTAATGGTTGATGATTCTCACGCTTCTGGCTTTGTTGGTAAAAGTGGTAAAGGCTCTATTGAACACTGTAATGTCATGGGTAGAGTTGACATACTTACAGGTACACTTGGCAAAGGTCTAGGTGGTGCTTCTGGTGGCTATATCTGTGCTAAAAAAGAAATCGTAGATGTACTTAAAAACTTATCTCGCCCTTACCTTTTCTCAAACTCACTGGCTCCTATAATTGCTAAAACTTCATTAAAGGCATTAGAAATAACTAAAAGCTCAAATGCGTTACGCGATCAATTAGAAGCAAATCAGCAAAGATTTAGATCAAAAATGACTGCTGCTGGTTTTGACTTAATCCCAGGGGAGCACCCTATTATCCCTGTGATGATATATGATGAGAAAAAAGCCGCTGTGTTTGCAGAGAAGCTTTTAGACTACGGAATATATGTAATCGCATTTTCATTCCCAGTAGTTCCAAAAGGTAAAGCTCGTATTCGCACACAAATGTCAGCAGCTCACACATTTGAGCAAATAGATAAAGCAGTCGAAGGCTTCACCAAGGCAGCAAAAGAATTAGGAATTATATAATATGAAAAAAACTACTATGAGAGCTTTATCAAAGCTAAAGTCAGAACCAGGTATTTGGATGATTGATGATGCTCCAATTCCTGAGTATGGTCATAATGATATCCTTATAAAAATCAGAAAAACTGCAATTTGTGGTACTGATTTACATATTTATAACTGGGATAAATGGTCACAGAAAACTATACCCGTGCCAATGATTGTAGGCCATGAATTTGTTGGTGAGGTAGTATCTTTAGGAGCTGAAGTACAAGGTTTTGAAATTGGCGATAGAGTTTCTGGTGAAGGTCATCTTGTATGTGGACACTGTAGAAATTGTAAGGCTGGAAAGCGCCATCTTTGTAGATCAACTACTGGAGTAGGAGTAAATGTACAGGGTGCATTTGCGGAGTATTTAACTATGCCTGCTAGCAATGTGTTCAAAGTTCCTGACACGATTTCCGATGATATAGCTAGTATGTTTGATCCATTAGGTAATGCCATTCACACTGCTCTTTCATTCAACCTAACAGGTGAAGATATACTTATTACAGGAGCAGGACCAATCGGTCTAATGGCTGTGAAAATCGCTCGTTTCTCTGGTGCTAGAAGAATTGTTGTAACAGACATCAATGAAGATAGGCTCAAAAAAGCCAAAGATTTTGGTGCATCATTTGTACTAAATGTAGCTCCTTATAAAACTCAAGCAGACCTTTCTAAAGAGATGCATAAAATCATGGCAGGTATAGGCATGACTGAAGGTTTTGATGTAGGCCTTGAAATGTCTGGTGTAAATTCTGCTATCTCAATGATGCTAGATACTATGAATCACGGTGGTAAAGTATCATTACTAGGCATATCTGCTGGTGATGTAACTATAGACTGGGGTATGATCTTATTCAAAGGATTGATCCTGAAAGGCATATATGGTCGCGAAATGTTTGAAACTTGGTACTTGATGTCTAGCATGATACAGGCTGGTATGGATATGAGTCCTGTTATCACTCATAGAATGAGCATTGATGATTACAAAGAAGGTTTTGAGATAATGAAAAGTGGTAAATGTGGCAAAGTTATTCTTGACTGGAGTAAATAAATGCATAGACCAGATTATACAAAGACTCGTAAGGTAGATACTCAATGGGTCTTTACTCTTTTTGGTACCGCTGTCGGTGCAGGCTTACTCTACTTACCTGTACAAGCTGGCGATAGTGGATTTTGGGCATTAGTGACTGTAATGATATTTGCTCTTCCTATGTCGTATTATTCACATAAAAATATGGCAAATATCGTAATTAGCTCAAAAGATGGTGGTATTGCTGATGTGTTTACACACAATCTAGGAAAGATTTTTGGCTTGATTTGTGTTGCTATATATTTCTTTGCCATTTTCTTGAATATGCCAATGTACTCTATAGGTTTAAATAATGAGCTTGGAAACTTCCTTTTAAAATACAATTTTACAGATTCAAATTTATCACAAAATATATGGTTTAGTTTTAGTATACTTGCTGTATTGCTAACTATTGTATCTCTAGGTATTCGCTTAATACTTAGGTTCATGCAATTTATAGTAATACTGCTAATAATATTAGTAATTACATTAAGCATCTATATTATTCCTTATTGGAATGGAAATTTTATTAGTCAAAGACATTTTGAACTTACCAGTTACATTAAAGGAGTTTTGATGGTTCTACCGATACTTGTACTATCAATGAATCACTCCCCTGTAATCTCAAGCTTAGTTATTTTTTATCGTGATAATATCAAGCTACAAGATAATGAGGAAAAAACAAAAGTTTATAAAATACTACAAATAAATGCTTATGTATTATTTATCTTTGTACTTCTATTTATCACTTCTTGCTTACTAAGTACTACTGTAGTAGAACTAAATAGAGCAAGTTTAAACAACCTCTCTATAGTCACGCTTATTGAGGAGCAGCACCCAAGTTTTCTACTTAGTATACTTGCACCAATGATTGTATTTACTGCTATTATTAGCTCATTTATAGGCTGTTATATAGGCTCAAAAGAAGCTCTTAGGTACCTATTTAAGAATTTTTTTAAAAATGTGTGCAATATACAGGTCAAAGATCAGTACATAAGTATATTGAGCATTTCTCTAATTTTCATCGTGCTATGGGCTTGTACTATTTGTAACTTTAAGATTTTAAATATTATAGGCATTTTGGTTGCCCCTGCTGTTGCATTTTTACTATACATACTCCCTGTGATTGTTATATACAAAAATGTAAAATGTAAGCAATACCGTAGAGTAGCTTTAGATTCCATCCTTGTAATAATGGGCTTAGTGATAATCTTTGGTTATGTGATTGGACTTTTGATTAAGTAGTTGACCTCTTTTGCACACAAGTGATTTTGATCTGTTTAATATAGATCGACAATCTAACATTTAAATCTTATCGAAATAAATAAATAACTTTGAGCTACATTTTCTGTCTCCGCAGCAGAGACTCCAGATCGAGTCCGGAGATACGGGATATTTTGTAGTGGGCTACACCACTATAATACCCAATCAATAAAATTAAGATCTTCTTCAGTTGTAATCTTTATATTCTTTCGTGAACCTTCAACTATAATTGGAGTATCTCCAAATAGCTCTAATGCTGAAGCTTCATCTGTGACCTTATCAGTTAAGCCATTATTTTCACAATACTTAAAAGCATGTTCCAAATGATTAAATTTTGCTAATTGTGGAGTTTGAGCCAACCAAATACCATTTCTGTCAAGAGTTTCTTTGATATTGTGCCCAGAGACTTTCTTGACTGTCTCAAATGCTCGTACAGCTAAAATTCCACATTGGCTTGCTGTAGCATCAACTTGCTCATATAGATTTATTATATCGCTTAGATCTACAGCAGGTCTAGCAGCATCATGAACAAATACCCAACTATCTTTTTCACAATTAAATTGCTTAATCATAGCCAAGCCATTTCTCACACTCTCAAAGCGAGCATCTCCACCTATACAAGTAATAACTTTAGGGTTGTTTGAGTAAATAGAATCTTGCCAATAATCATCGTCTTTATTAAGAACTACTATAACTTTATCAAAGAAATCACTATTTACAAAAATGCTAATAGTTATATCTAATATAGTTTTTTGATTTTTAAGTTTGATATATTGTTTAGGAATATCAGCATTCATTCTAGTGCCAATACCCGCTGCAGGTATAACTACATACTTCATATTATTTGACACTATAGAAAACTTCACCTTTTTTGATAAAACCCATATTTTGACGAGCTAAACTCTCTAGTACTTCACTGTTTCTCCTCAATGAAACTACTTCAGAGTAAAGTTGATTATTAGTTAAAGTTTTATCATCGACTTCTACAGTTTGAGCTTTTACAGATTTATTAATAGAACTATATTTAAACACCCCTGTAGAGCTAAACCATAGCTGATACTGTAGTACCACTATCAAAAATAATACTACCATTATAAAGAAATAAAAAAAAGAATTTGATTTGATATTCATTGAGATTTATTAATCTTCTACTTTAACTATGACTTTTTCATTCTCAGATTCTTCAATAACAATTTCTTGAGTATTGCTCTCTTCTGCTTTTTTAAAGTTTGACTTAAATACAGCTACACCTGGATAAATTGCATTTTCACCTAGCTCTTCTTCTATTCTAAGAAGTTGATTGTATTTTGCTATACGGTCTGATCTTGAAAGCGAACCTGTCTTGATTTGACCAGAACAAGTAGCTACCGCTAAATCTGCTATTATAGTGTCAGAAGTTTCACCAGAACGATGAGATACCACACAAGTATAACCAGCTTGACCAGCCATAGCCATAGCTTCAAATGTCTCTGTAAGAGAACCGATTTGGTTTAGCTTAATTAGGATAGAGTTAGCTACACCCATTTCAATTCCTTTTGCCAAAATCTCAGGATTAGTTACGAATAAATCATCACCAACAAGCTGAACTTTTTCACCTAATTTGTCAGTCATCAATTTCCAACCGTCCCAATCTTCTTCTGCAAGACCATCTTCGATAGATACTATAGGATACTTCTCAACCCAAGCTGCATAATAGTCTACCATTTCTTGGCTAGTTAAAGATTTACCTTCAGATGCAAGTTCGTACTTACCATTTTTGTAGAACTCACTACTAGCAGGGTCAAGTGCTATAAACACGTGTTTACCAGCTTCATAACCTGCAGCTTTGATTGCTTTTAATATTGCTTCAATAGCAGCTTCATTAGATGGTAGATCAGGAGCATAACCACCTTCATCACCAACACCAGCTACGCTATATCCGTCATCAACCAACACTTTCTTTAAAGTGTGGAATATTTCTGTACCACATCGTAATGCTTCCGAGAAAGTATCAAAACCAGCTGGTACTATCATAAATTCTTGCATATCTACATTGTTATCAGCATGAGAACCACCATTGATAACATTCATCATAGGTACAGGCATCAAGTACTCTTTTACATCCATCAAATAACGATAAAATGGCTTTCTTAGGCTAGATGCAGCGGCTCTTGCTACTGCTAGAGATACACCTAATATAGCATTTGCACCTAGATTTTTCTTGTTTTCAGAACCGTCTAGCTCAATCATAGTTTTATCAACTAATCTTTGATCTAAAGCATCTAAGCCTTTTACTGCTTGAGCAATCTTTGTATTTACATTTTCTATAGCTTTATAAACACTTTTACCAAGATATACTTTTTTATTTCCATCTCTAAGCTCTAAAGCTTCTCTGATACCTGTTGATGCTCCAGACGGCACAGCTGCACGCCCAAAAGCACCACTTTCTAAAACAACATCTACTTCTATAGTAGGGTTACCGCGTGAATCTAGTATTTGTCTTGCAACAACTTTGCTAATCAATGATGACATAATTATTAACTCCTTTAGATAAATTAATTCATTTTATTAAGTTTTGGAAACTAGTGTGATTATAAGCTAGCTAGATATGCTTTGCAATCAATATACATCTATCCTTAGCAACTATTCTGATAGCTTGTCAGATACAACCTCTTGAGCCTCACTAAAGCCTACACTTTCTGGTGTTACTGCAACAAATAAAACAGTATCTGTAGCGTTCTCTCTTGATATGATTCTATAGAATGTATATATACTCAATAATGTCCCAATCACTCCAATGACAATAAAAAATCCAAATGGGCCAACTATAGCCATAAAATTAGATATAACTATAGGACCTATAGCAGACCCTACTCCATAAGCTATAGTTATAACACCTATCGCACCGAGTATTTCATGCTCTTCCAGGAAGTCACTTGCATGAGATATCGCCAAAGGATATATAACGAATCCACAACCACCTAACAAAAATAATATTATCGGAAATAGAATATAAGACTTATAAAACACAAATACACAAGCTGATGCAACAACTATACCAACCGCAGCAAGCAATATGACTTTTCTTCGATCGATAATATCTGAAAGTTTACCCATCGGAACTTGGAGGAACATACCACCTAAAATAGTCGTCATCATAAGTATAGAGATCATGTTTTGAGTACTTTCAACTCGCACTAAAAATATTGGTAAAATGGTATATATAGATCCAAGAATAGATCCTCCAACTAAGCCTGCTATTATAGCTAATGGAACTTTTTGAATGATTTTTTTAGGAGAACAAACTTCCTCTGAATTAGGTGCTGGTGCTACAGTTTTTGTCGAAGCCATCAAAACAATAGCTATGCTACACAATGATGATATAAAACAATATGCAAGCAATGATTGACTAAAGTTTACATTTATCATTAGCTGAGAAACCGCTTGTGTTCCATAATATACGAATAAATATAATGAAAATACTAGTCCACGATTTTTTTTCTCAGAAGATAATATACACCAGCTTTCTATAATCAAAAATAATGCTGCTAAAGCATAGCCGCACATAAACCTGAAAATCATCCAAACAACAACACTTTTAAATACTCCCAAAATCAAAATACTTATAGCCATCAAAGACGCAAAAAGCACGAATGCCCTGATGTACCCTACTCGCATAATTGTAAACTGAGAGAAATAAGACCCTGTAGTCATACCAATAAAGTAAGCCGCAGATATGATACCAATCATAAAATTTGACCTACCAAGACTATTTAGTTCAATGGATGAAAATGTTGTAAAAAAACCATTGCCAAATGATAATACACACATCGCTATAATAGGTGTGATTATTAAAAAAAGAGTTTGTCTTACAGTCATGTTTTGACCTTGATTAAGATGACATTTATAAGCTGATTATATACTAGAAAACCAGATAATTTAAGTATAAAACAAGAAAAGATGCAAATAAGTTTTTTAAGATTCTACGCTTTTGGAATTAAGCTTTCTCCAATTGATATAACCGTAAATTGAATTGATTAGATATACCAGCCACATAGCTAAAAATGCTATTCCACTACCATCACCAGATAAGTACTGCTGCATCCAGATAACTGTAGATAAAACATTAATAACAATCCATAAAACCCATTGTTCTACGAAAGCTTTTACCATTAGTACAATCGCTACCACAGAGACTATTCCCGTCAATGAGTCCGGTATAAGACCAACCTGCTGATTGAAATAACCTTTTAGTACAAAGTAACCATAAGCAATCGCAGCAATCAAAATCCCAACAACCAAAATAATTCTTTGGCGGTTATTCAAAACATTGGTTACAATATCATTGTTCTCATTAGTGTTATGAGGCTTAGTCCATACATAGAAACCATAAAACTGCATTGGAAAAAACCAAAAAGCAAATAGAAGAAATTGTCCATAAACCCCTTCCTGATAGCATACATACGCATAAGTTAAATTACTTATTAGAGCAAAAAAATAATTTAGAATTTTGCCTTTAGCTACCAAAAGAAGGTTAAACATGCCAGTAACTGTAGCTATAGTTGTCAAAACCAAATAGTCATCAGTCGTTGTGATACTAACTACTGCCAACATCGTGATTGAAAGAATTCCCCATAGAATTTCGTATTTATTCCAATCATGCAAAACATTTAAAAGCTGTATCTTAGTTAAGCTTTTCAAATAGCTATATAGCTGATTATAAAAGTTTCTTATCACAACACTCATATCAAGCCTCATTAAATTCGCTAGCTACTATCTGCATAGCACCATATATACCAGCTTCATCTCCAAGCTTAGCAAGCTTAAAATCACAGTCATGGAAACTACCTGGGAAAGTACTACCTTGAACAACTCTTTTGATTTTAGCTAGATACTGCTCACCTACAGCTTCCATAACTCCACCACCTAATATCACTAGTGATGGGTTAAGCATATTTACAGCACTTGCTAGACCTGCACCTAGGTACTCCATAGCTTCACTAAATATATCCATAGCGACTTCATCATTCTCTGATAATGCTTTTTTGATATGGCTACTTTTTAGCTTACCATTATTTTCCATTACTAAATCAATTAGTATGCTTCTGATGTCTTTTTTAGCTAAATGCTCAATTCTACTTTCAAGGCCAACTTTGCCTGCATAAGCTTCTAGACAACCCTGTGTGCCACAACCTTTACAATATATACCACCTTGCTTGACAGTTGTATGACCAAGCTCGCCTGCAAGACCACTATTACCAGTATAAAGCTTACCATTCAAGATAAGCCCTCCACCAATACCTGTACCTACAAAAGCACCTATAATATCATCATGTCCAATACCAGCACCATACTTCCACTCGCCAATCACACCGACATTTACATCATTGTCTACTTTAGCTAGCACACCGTACTTTTCTTTTATAAGTGTTTTAAAATTTACACCGTCAATATTGATATTCACACTATTACGCATAGTAGAAGTTTTAGTATCTACAAGACCTGCCACACCTATTCCTATCGCAAAAAGCTTTTTATCGCTCGGAATACTTTCTCTTAGCTTATCAATTACTTTAAAAAGCTGATCAATAATAACATCCGTCTCTTCCTTAGCTTTTGACTTAACTTTTGCTGTTGTGATTAGCTTTCTATCTTTATCAAACAAGCCCGCCGCCATATTTGAGCCGCCAATATCCACACCTATAAACATAATCTTATCCCTTAAACTTATTAGTAGCTACTTCCATAGCACCATATATACCAGAATTATCACCTAAACCAACAATCTTAAACTCACAAGCATCTAGCATTGGTTTGAATGTATATTTTGAGCAAACTTCTCTTATAAGAGGTAAGTATTTTTCTCCTATAGAGCTCATCACTCCACCACCAAACACCACAAGCGATGGGTTTATAAAATTTATATAATTAGCAACTGCTATACCTAAATTTGTCATCGCATCATTCATTATTTCAATAGCCACTTTATCATTAGCCTCTAAAGCTTTTTCTAAATGACTACTTTTTAGCTTGCCGTCATTCTCTTTTACAATATTAATCAAAATGCTATTATCGACTTTTTTTTCTAAATATCTAAGTCTATTTTCAATACCCACTTTTCCTGCATAAGTTTCTAAACATCCTTGCGAACCGCAGCTTTGGCAATACGGACCATCTTTGTCTATCGTCATCTTTTATACACACACCATCTAGGTTTAGATTTGCACTGAATTTAAGTACTCCAGCTGCAGAATCTACAAAACCTGCAATACCGATACCTATAGCTTTTAGTGATGACTTATTATTATCATCTAGTAGTTTATTGATCACTTTGAAGAGTTGAGCTAACACAACACCTGTAGGCTCTTTGCCTTTTGATTTTACTTTTGCTGTAGCCAATAGGTTTTTATCATCATCAAAAAGTCCAGCAGACATATTAGTCTCACCAACATCTACACCTATAAACATTACTTCTTACCTTTTTTATCTTTCACAAAAACTGCGATAGACTCAACATGCATTGTATGTGGGAACATATCCATCACGCCAACACTTACAAGCTTATAACCTTTTTGATTGACTAATACACCTGCATCACGAGCTAGAGTTGCAGTACTACATGACACATACACAATTCTTTCAACGGCAAATTTTTCAATATTTTCACAAACTTCTAACGCACCAGCTCTTGGTGGATCCAAAAGCATTTTATTGTATTCAAAATCACTAAACCACTCTTTGTCCTCAAAGCTTTCAAATAAGTTTGCTGCATAAAACTTCACATTTTTTATATCATTATTTTCAGCAGTTTCAATAGCTCTATTAACCATTGTCTGCTCACCTTCTACACCAATTACAGTTTTAGCAAACTTTGATAGTGGCAAAGTAAAGTTACCAAGCCCACAAAATAGGTCAATGATAGAATCATCCTTATTGATTTCCAAAAGATCAATAGCTTTTTGAATCATTGTTTTATTGATATCTTTATTTACTTGTGTAAAATCACCTGGTTCAAAACCTATCGTTATATCATCTACTGGACTATAACTTAGCTTGATAGGCTCAACACTCTGTTCAGGATAAAGTCTAAATACAGTATCTGGACCTTTTGATTGTAGATATATCCAATAGTCATGCTCAGCTGCAAATGCTTTGATTGACTCTAGGTCTTCATTAGTAAATGGCTCAAGATGTCTGATTATAACTGCAGGACGATTATCATCTATAGCAACCTCTAGTTGTGCTATTTTATTATAGATAGATAAATTCTCTATAAACTTTGAAATTTCTGGTAATTTTTCACCAATAAGTGGATTAAGGATTATACACTTCTCAATCTCTGCCAAAAACCTACCATTTCGCTCTCTAAAGCCTATAAGGATTTTTTCTTTCTTAGTCACAAAACGCACACCAAGACGAGCTTTATTGCGATAACCTTCAGTGTTTGCAGATAATAATGGTTCTAAAACAGTTTCAGGCTCAACACCTTCACCAATATATTTTAGCTGATTTAAAAGTGTTTCTTGTTTGTGTGTGATTTGAGCTTCTGGAGACATATGTTGCAAACTACAACCTCCGCATATTTCAAAATGCTTACATACAGGAGTGACTCTATTAGGAGATGTTGAAATATACTTAACAACTTTTCCCTCATCAAATTTAGCTTTTGAAAAAGTATATTCAAACTTTACAGTTTCATTTGGAAGTGTAAATGGAATAAAAGTGGTTTTACCATCTACTTTTGCGATACCTCTACCATCATGGCTTAGAGAAATTATTTGTGCTTCAAAGATACCCTCTTTGAGCTTATTACGGCGTGATCTACTCATTTTTAAAATCAGATTTTTTTGACTATAACAATGATAAAAGATAAAAGGTTTAAAAACAAATAAATTAATCTATGCAGGCTAACTTTATCACCACATTTAAAATAAATATTATATTAGTTTTGTTTGGATAAAGTGCTTTGAAATGCATTTTTTGGATGGTATTTTATAATACTTTTTTTAAACTTATAGCTTTGGTATACTTTTTTACTATTTGGATCATAGGATCTCTAACACCCAAGAAAGTTCCTTTAACGTTGTAATTAGAATTTGCTTCTATTATTTCATCAGCATGCAATGCAGGGTTAAAAGGTGTTAAACAAATAGTATTACTAGATATAGTTCCATCAGGCTATTTTATTCCCACATTTACACCAACAAGCTTAGTTTTGAGATAAAATATTGCATTTTTATAATCAAAAGTTGCGTTTTTGATTTCACTAGTCTTTTCAGTTTGTACATTTACAGACTCTAATGAGACTCGATAATATAGGTTTCCAGAGACTAATTCATTTTTTAATAAAATATCTGCCGTTCTAACATAATTTATCATCTTTTTATTTAGATAGTAATCAGCCTAATCACCGATAGCATAGTCATCGCCATTTGTTTTATATTGGGCCGTGACAGGAGTATCTCTTAAGTGAGAGAGATTACCATCATTAGCAGTCCCATATATTAAAACTCCTGAAACATACTCAGTTTTATTCCATGGATTCCAGCCTTTTTTTATTACCTCAGCATCTGGAGTAACAATAAGACTAGTCGTTGCCCCTTCAGAGTATAATACCCCATGAAATTTTAACAATAATTTTTAGAATTTAGTTTCTAAGGTAGCTAAACTATAAATAGTCAATTTAGGAGATAGATTATACTGTCACCTTTTGTCAATACCAGTTATAAATATATTTATATTCCAAACCTCTAAGCTGCTTGTAGTAACACTTCTCTAGCATTATAACACTTATCAGATATGGAACGATAGGTCCAACCTTGATCTCAAAGCAATACGCTTTTTATACGATCACGAATCTTACCATTTTTTTCTGTACGATGTTGGTTAAGCAGCTTTTACCTCTGCTCTTTTTATATGAATATATGCATGCACTCATTGTCGCTAATTTTGCTATAAAAGCATTTTTTTATAAATCGTGTTTTTCAAGTGGATTGTGTATAGTAAATAAGTATATCCTCGATTCCAAATAGAAGTGCAACAGAAAATCAATTAAGGCTTAACTTTTCACCATCATATTTAGCTACATGTCCAGGAGCAAACTTATCTTTACTAGCTTTTGAATGAGAGAAGATCATATCTATCTTTGATATTGATTTTAAACCTTCAATTTTCTCAGGATATATTACAAACTCTACTTTACCAAGAGAAGAAGACAGTATATTGATAACACCATCATCTGGCTTTGTATCTAATGGTAAAGTAGGACCAAACCCTCCACCTATATTGCTAAATACACTGTACTTAGTATCTTTAGGGTCTAATGTCTTTGGTACAAAGATAAACATACTTGAACCTTTCATAGTTTTAGTTCCAAAGCCTGCTGCAAACCAA
This sequence comes from Francisella sp., assembly GCA_047609165.1. GTDB lineage: Bacteria > Pseudomonadota > Gammaproteobacteria > Francisellales > Francisellaceae > Francisella. The sequence continues at coordinate 4,561 of JBLFYO010000032.1, read as the reverse complement.
CTACTGCCTTTAGTGGACCAATCTTTATTAGCATCAAGTTTAACCTCTAGAGTTCCACAAATATGACCCTCATACTTAAAATAAGTAAACATCATATCTTTCATATCTATAGTTTTCGTATTTTCAAAACTATCTATAGCTGGACAAATTTGTTTACTGTTAGCAGTTAAATTTTGTTTATCGCTTTTTGTTGAAACAGTATCATCAGTATCATCAGTATCATCAGTATCATCAGTATTTTCACTTTTATTAGCACTACAGCTAATCAATACTGTTCCTAACAATATTGACATACTCAACGAGAGTAATCTACTATTCATAATTATCATCTTTTTTAATTGATCTAAAAAATTTTAGCATATAAAGAAAAAATATTGTCAAAATAATTTAGACATAAAAAAAGGCGGTATAAAACCGCCTTTAGTATCGTGGTGGGTGTTGAGGGGTTCGAACCCCCGACCCTCGCCTTGTAAGGGCGATGCTCTCCCAGCTGAGCTAAACACCCGATAGAAAAGTATTATATATCAATATCATTTTAAGTCAATTACTTTTAAGTAGAAATCTCTTAAAAGTATTTTAAAAAATACTAACCTTCAATCTCATTTCTAAGAATTTGCTCTGAAGTGATTTTTGACTCTGCAATTTCTCTTAATGCCATAACAGTAGCTTTTTCTTTTCTTCCGCAATCTGCTTCTGTATCACCATTTTTTAAAATCTTGTTAGCACGCATAGAAGCTAATACTACTAAGTCAAACCTAGTTTCAACCTTATCTAAACAGTCTTCAATCGTTACTCTAGCCATTTTTTACTCCATTCTTTTTCAATAATTGTTTCACTTTATTATAAATCACATTTATAACAGTCTTGTTTTGTGCACCATCTGGGATAATGATATCAGCTTTTCGCTTAGATGGCTCGATAAATTTAATGTGCATTGGTCTAACAGTAGTTAAGTATTGGCTTACAATACTATCTATAGTTCTACCTCTTTCTTTTTGATCTCTCAGCATTCTTCGGATAAAACAAAGGTCTGATGGAGTATCCATATATACTTTAAAATCCATCATATTCAAAAGCTTGGGATTATTAAAAAGCATAATACCTTCAAGGATAATAACACTTACACCTGCACCAATCTTTTCAGCTTTATCGCTAGCTCGAGAATGCGTTGAATAATCATAAAATGGCACTTCAATGTCTTTATCAGCAATCAAATCTGCTAAATCTTGCTTAAGAAGTTTATGATCAAAAGCATCTGGATGGTCATAGTTAATATTACAAGCTTCCTCATAACCCACTAGCTCACCCCAGTTTTTATAGTATCTATCTTCTGATATAACAGCTATTTTTTCTAAATGTTTAGATTTTAATTTCTTAATAATAGCATTAGAAAACAATGTCTTTCCTGAGCCTGAGCCACCAACTATACCAATTATAAAAACATTTTTTGCCACAAAATTGCCCTTATAGTTCTATTTTAGGTTGATTTTTAGCTATATAATCAAACTCTTTCAAAACCTGCAAAAATTGTTTTATTTTGTACATTGGGAATGAATTTGGTCCATCACTCAAAGCTTTTGAAGGATCTGGATGAGTTTCCATAAATAATCCATCAATACCAACAGCTACAGCAGCTTTTGATAATACTGGCACAAACTCGCGTTGACCACCAGAAGTACCACCTTGACCACCAGGAAGCTGTACAGAATGAGTCGCATCAAATACCACAGGACAGCCTGTAGATTTCATGATTTCAAGCGAACGCATATCTGATACAAGATTATTATAACCAAAACTTACACCTCTTTCACAAACCATAATCTGATCATTGCCTGTAGATTTAGCTTTTGCTACTACATGTTCCATATCCCAAGGCGCTAAAAACTGACCTTTTTTGATATTTACAGGGATATTTTGCTTACAAACTTCTGTTATGAAATTGGTCTGTCTACATAAAAATGCTGGAGTTTGTAGTACATCTACAACTTCTGCAACTTCTGCAAAAGGAGTATCCTCATGTACATCAGTAACAACAGGCACGCCAAATTCTTTTTTCACTTTTGCAAGTATTTCAAGACCCTTATCTACACCTAGACCTCTAAAGCTATTTATAGAAGACCTATTTGCTTTATCAAATGATGATTTATATACAAAATTTATACCTAACTCTTTAGTGATTTCCGCTAAAAAACCAGCTGTATCCATAGCCATTTGCTCTGACTCAATTACACAAGGACCCGACATAAGGAAAAATGGTTTACCATTTCCAACTTCAAAATTAGCTATTTTCATATTATTCTCAAGTTAAAGTTTATAGAAAGTATTATACAGAAAAAGATGAGCCGCAACCACAAGTAGTTTTAGCATTTGGGTTTCTTATTATAAAATAAGCACCTTCAATATCATCTTTATAGTCTACATCAGCACCCACTAAGTACTGAAAACTCATAGAATCAATAAGTAAACGAACCTGGTTCTTAGTGATTACCATGTCATCTTCTTTAACTTCATTGTCAAAAGCAAATGCATACTGAAAACCCGAACAACCACCACCTGTTATATATACTCGAAGACTAAGAGAACTATCTCCCTCTTCTTCTATAAGCTCTTTAACTTTAAGCGATGCAGCTTGTGTAAAATTTATAGGATCTGCACTTTGTATTTGTACTTCTGTACTCATAGTAATTACCTCGCTACTAAACCAACTTTTACTCTACCCATTCTATCAACCGCTAAAACCACAACTTCAAGAGGGTTGCCTTCAACCAATGAGCTAGTTTTCATGCCTGCAGATTCTACTTCAGCAAATGGTAAATAACCATCTTGCTTACCGAATAGATTTACAAAAGCACCTGACTCAAGCAATTTAACAATCTTGCCTTTGTAAGTTTGACCAACTTCAGCTTCCGCTATAACTTCTTCAATCATAGCTACTGCCATATCCAAAGATGCTTTATCTCTAGCAAAAACTTTAACTTCACCGGTATCATTAGTGTCGATTTGAGCACCTGTTTTCTCGGCAATACCTTTTACAGTAGATCCACCACGACCAACAATATCTTTGATCTTGATTGGTTTAACATTTAATATATGAATCTGTGGAGCACAATTAGAGACAGTCTCTTTATGCTCTTTTATCACTTCATTCATTATACCTAGTATATGTAATCTACCAGTTCTAGCTTGCTCTAAAGCTTGCTCTAGGATATCTCTTGAGATACCTTTGATTTTGATATCCATTTGAAGTGCTGTAACACCATAACGCGTACCAGCTACTTTAAAGTCCATATCACCAAGATGATCTTCATCACCTAGTATGTCAGAAAGTACAGCATACTTAGAACCATCTTTGATAAGACCCATAGCAATACCTGCAACCGGCTCAGCAATCGGCACACCAGCATCCATCATAGACAATGATGCACCACAAACTGTAGCCATTGAACTTGAACCATTAGATTCTAAAATCTCAGACACAATTCTTACTACATAAGGGTATGCATCTTGATTTGGGAAAACTGCAGCAGTTGCTCGTTTTGCAAGATTAGCATGGCCAACTTCACGGCGTTTAGGAGCCATACCAACCATACCACACTCACCTACAGAGTAAGGTGGGAAATTATAATGAAGCATATAGCGAGATTTTGTCATCCCATCTAAGCTTTCTACTAGTTGAGCATCTCTATCGCTTCCTAAAGTAGTAATTACAAGAGCTTGAGTCTCACCACGCGTAAACAAAGCAGAACCATGTACACCTGGCAATACGCCAACTTTTACATTAATAGGGCGAATAATATCAGTTGACCTACCATCAATTCTTGGCTTACCTTCTAGGATATTTGATCTAACTAGGTCTTTTTCAATATCATGGAAAGCATCGACAATTTCTTTCTCAGAATAGTCATTATTATCAGTGTCATTAGTAAATACATACTCTAGTACATTTTTTCTAACTTCTGATAACTTAACATTTCTCTCTTGCTTAGAAGCAAAAGTGTAAGCATTTTTAATCTCACCAAAGAAATTTGATTTAATTTGAGATTTCAAAGTTTTGTTGATTTCGTATACTGTATAGTCCATTGCTGGTTTAGCAGCAACTTTTGCTAGTTTATTAATAGAAGCAATAATTATTTTTAAATACTTATGAGCATACAAAATACCACCAAGCATTACAGATTCTGGCAGGCTTTTAGCTTCTGATTCAACCATTAATATAGCATCATCGGTACCTGAAACCACCAAGTCTAAAGTAGACTCTTTTAGCTCTTCTTTATTTGGATTTAGCGTATATTTACCATTTACAAACCCGACTCTTACACCAGCAATCACATCTTCTTGGGGAGCACCAGTAAGTGCCAAAGAAGCTGAAGCACCAATCAAAGCCAAAATATCTGGAGAGAAGCTACCATCATAAGAAACAACTGTAGCAACTACTTGAACTTCATTAAAGAAGCCATCTGGAAAAGTTGGTCTGATAGATCTGTCTATAAGACGAGATGTAAGAACCTGCTCTTCAGAAGGTCTACCCTCTCTTCTTAGAAATCCACCAGGAATTTTACCC
>JBLFYO010000031.1:0-17960 GCA_047609165.1 Francisella sp. | reverse complement strand
TGTGAAACCTGGGACAACTTCTGCATGACTGCTCGAGCAAGGCTCCCAAATTAAGAAAGTATTCTCTCTTATAATAAGTTTTTTGGTAGAAAAGAACTCTTTAATATCCTTGAATAAATACATATGTTGTATCAATTATTATAATCTTTCATAATTATTACATATATCAATGAGAAAATCTTATATAATTACTGTAATTTAAAAACTATTTATTGAATAGTATGAATAAGATAAATACTAAAAATATCGAAATAATAACCCCATCTCTAGGCCGCCGATTCTCTGGCATAAACGCTAGTATGATGGCTGTGATACCGGAGCAAGCCAAATTAACTAATATTGCTGGGCTAGGTTTTAATCTTGATGCTGATAAAATACCTGTAATTACATTTAAGCAGTTTTTATTTAGTTGTCGGCGTGATAAATGGCGTATATGGCATGCCCGTAGAAACATTGATATGCTTGCAGGTATAATTTTAAAATATATCTTTCGTTATAAACTAATTTTAGTTTTTACTTCTGTAGCACAACGCCATCATAAGAGTCTAACAAAATTCTATATAAATAGAATGACTGCTATTATATGCCCGTCAAATATATCAGCATCTTATTTAGAAAATAAGCTAGATATTATCCCTCATGGTGTAAATACAGAGATATTTTTCCCAGCTGATAATAAAGAGAATGCTAGAGAAGAGAAAGATTTATTAGATAGTTATACAATAGGCATTTTTGGTAGAATAAGAAAATCAAAAGGCACAAAAGACTTTATCGATGCTACTATTAATGTATTGATGAAACATTCTAATTGGAATGCAGTAGTTGTTGGAGAGGCGACCCCTAAAGATCTAGAGTTTAAAAAAGCTCTTGAAAAAAAAGTATCTGATGCTGGTTTACAATCAAAAATAGTTTTTACAGGATTTTTAAAAGATTCAAGTGAGATACCTAAATGGTATAGGGCTATAGATGTAGTAGTTTGTGCCAGTCATAATGAAGGTTTTGGATTACCTGCACTTGAAGCAATGGCATCTAAATGTGCTGTTATTGCAACAAAAGCAGGGGCGTGGCCAGAATTTATTGCTGATGGTAAAAACGGCTACTTAGTAGATACTAAATCATCGGATCAAATAGCTGAAAAATTAGGAATTTTAATGAATGACGATGAGTTAAGAAATCAAATAGCTCAAAATGGTTATGATTTGGTTACTTCTAAATATAGAATTCAAAATGAAGCAGAAGGCATTCAAAAGATTTATGATAGGCTTTTGGTTGAGAAGAGCTAAATTAAACAACGATCCTTCGACTCCGCTCAGGGGTCTAGTAGTGGTATGATAAGTTGGTTTTATTCTCAATGAATAAAAAATTCATCCTACGGTCAAGCCGTAGGATGACATAGTCCGAAGTGCGTTAGATTAAAGTCATTTTAATTCATTCAAAAAGTTCTCCACAAACTCAATTCTCTGCTCAGCAGTTTTAGTGGTTTTAGTGATTTGTAGATCATGATCTTTAGTAAGTCTAAAGTCACTAGACCTAGTTTGTATAAGTTTGATGAGTTTTTGTAGATCAACTTTCTCTGGTTCAGCAAATACAACTTTACCAAATGTGGCAAACATCTTGATTTGAGCAATACCTAGCCTGATAGCATCTAAGCGAATGTGAGCAGTTTTAAGTAAATATAGTACCTCAACAGGTAATTTGCCAAAACGATCAATCAGCTCTATTTTTATACTGATTAAATCATCATGGTTTGCTTGAGATATACGCTTGTATACATTCAAGCGAGTATTTACATCATAGATATAATAATTAGGTATCAACGATGGGATATTAAGCTCGACTTCACATATTTGCGAGTTAACAATTTTTTCTATATCAACTTCTTTGCCAGCTTTTAAGTTTTCAATAGTCTTATCTAAAAGCTCCATATAAAGGTTTAGACCAATACCGTTGATATTACCACTTTGCTCTTTACCTAGTATCTCTCCAGCTCCACGAATTTCAAGGTCATGGTTTGCTAGTGTAAAGCCTCCACCAAGCGACTCTGTACTACCAATGGCTTCTAAACGCTTCACAGCATCTCTAGTTATACTTAGCTCGCTTGGTGTAAGCATATAAGCATAAGCTTGATGATGAGAGCGACCAACTCTACCACGAATTTGATGCAGCTGAGCAAGCCCAAGATTGTTAGCATTTTCGATAATTAGGGTGTTTGCATTTGGTATATCTATACCTGTCTCAATAATTGTAGTGCAAATAAGGATATGATACTTATTATGCTTAAAGTCAAACATGATCTTTTGAATTTCCTTTTCACTCATTTGCCCATGAGCTACAGCTATTCTTAGGCGAGGAAATATCTCTTGGATAATCTCTTTTTTCTTTAGTATAGTAGCAACATTATTATAAAGATAAAAAACCTGCCCACCACGAATAGTCTCACGAGTCACAGCTTCACGAATGATATTTGTATCATATTCTTTTACAAAAGTTTTCACTGATAATCTTTTAGCAGGAGGAGATGCAATAATAGATAAGTCTCTAAGAGATGAAAATGCCATGCTCAAGCTTCTTGGTATAGGTGTTGCTGACATTGTTAGAATATCAATCTCGGCTTTTAAAGCTTTTAGTTTTTCTTTTTGAGCAACACCAAAACGATGCTCTTCATCTATTATCAAAAGCCCAAGATTTTTAAAGTCTATCTTTGATGAAATAAGTTTATGTGTACCAATAATTATATCGACATTACCATTTTTTAAATTAGCAAAAAGTTCATTTTGATCTTTGACAGTTTTTGAGCGGGTGATTACTTCTATATTTACAGCAGTATTGGCAAATCTATCACGGAAGCTATTGAAATGTTGTTGTGCTAAGATGGTTGTCGGTACAAGTATCGCGACTTGTTTTTGATTATGAGTAGCAAGATATGCCGCACGCATTGCAATTTCTGTCTTACCAAAACCTACATCTCCACAGATTAATCTATCCATCGGTTTTTTGGAAATCATATCTTTAAAGACATCATCTATAGCACGAAGCTGATCAGCAGTTTCATCATAAGGGAAATCTGAACTAAAACGAAGATATTCTTCCTCATCTAACGAATTTGTGAAGCCTTGACGCATTTCTCGTTTAGCATAAATTTCGAGCAAATCAGCAGCAGTATCGATTATTTTCTTGATAGTTTTTTCTTTTTGCTTACGCCACTTATCTGAACCAAGTCTATTTAATACGATGCTATCAGTTATCGAGGAATTGTAAATACTGATAAGATTAAGCGATGTAATCGGCACATAAATTTTGGCATCATTGGCGTATAAAAGTAGAATAAATTCATCTTTTTTATTATTAAGCTCAATCGTCTCAAGCCCCATGTATTTGCCAATACCATGATCTATATGGACAATATGCATGCCTATTTTTAGCTCAGCTAAGTCTTTCAAATCAACAGTAGAGTGATGATTATGCTCGGATATTTTTGACTTAGTTATATGCTCAGGGAAGAGATCTGTTTCTGTAACAAGTAGTACTTTATCTTCAATAATCACACCATCTTCAAATGGTGAGACAATCATCGAGTATTTATCTGTGCTAGATAAAGCATTATCAAAGCTAGATTGAGTTTTTATACTAAGGTGTAGCTTGTTTAAATGCTCTAGTAAAAGTTCTGCACGACCATTGGAATCAGTTGAAAATATGATTTTCTCAAGGTTTGATTTTGCTATTAGTTCTTGTAGATTTTTGAATGGATTTGCAAGCTTATAATTTGCTGAAACTTTTTCTAATGGTTTGATATCTAAAACCTTAGATTTTGACTTAGTGTCTGATTGCCATTTTATGCTAGAAAAATTTCCAACGATTTTTTGAATATTTTCTTGTGAGAAATAAATCTTATTAAAATGCAAAATAGGGCGTTCAGTATCAAATCTAAGCTCATTATATCTTTGTTTTACTTCATCATTGAAAGCTATTATTGAGTTCGCTATATTGCCAAATAAATGAATCTTTGAGCTACTTGGTAGGTAGTTAAATATACTCGCTAGCTCCTTGTAAAAAAGAGGTAGATAAAATTCTATGCCACTAAAATATTCATTATCTTTAATATGTCTGGAAATGATACTATTTGAACTAAGATTTGGAGATTCCGTGGTCGGAGCCTGACGGAATGACGGTTTATTTAAAAAATCTTCTAGTTGCTGTAATGCTAAATCTGTATTTTGAGCATTATAAATAAACTCATGTGAAGGCATAAGGTCGATGTGTTTAACTTCATTTGCTGAGCGTTGAGTTTCTAAATCTAGTTCTTTGATACTATCGACTTCATCATCAAAAAGGTCGATTCTGTAAGCATGCTTTGCACCGATAGGGTAGATGTCGATGATACTACCACGGATACTAAACTCACCTTTTTCAAACACATTGTTGACTAGTGTGTAGCCAGATTCAACTAGTTGAGTTTTTTGTTTGGTTATATCTAGCGTATCACCAACTTTTAGTAAAAAACTATATTCTGTGATAAAGTCAGTTGGTGGAAGTTTTCTTAGAATTGTAGCTATACTTGCTACTAATATTGTATTTTTAGGAGCTTGGGTTAGCTTATAGAGAACTCTTTGGCGAGCAGATATTATATCAATCGAAGTTGAAAACCTATCATAAGCTAAAATCTCTAAATCTGGGAAATATAAAATTTCAATTTTAGAATCTTTTGATAAATACTGTAACTCTTTATAAATTTTATAGGCTTGCTGAGAGTCTTCTGTAATTACAAAATTGAAGTTGTTACTAGATTTAGCATACTCATTTAAGAGGATACTAAAAGAAGCACCATAAGCATTAGATACTACAGTATCTTTATTTGTGATTTGATTTGAAAGCATTAGAAGTTATAAGATAAACTTTTTAGGTAAATGATAACTTATCTTATTAAAATATAGTATTCTTTATGCTTCTAAAATGCTCTAAATATGAATGGTTATTTATAATAAAAAACTACTCTTTGTCATCCTATGGCTTGACAATAGGATCTAAGTAAGAATATTAAATGAAGGGTTTAAGAATGGATTCTACGAATAAAGCCTGTGCTGAACTTGATTCAGTATAGTAGAATGACAGATATGTGTTGGAGTTGATTTTAGTCTCTGTTGCCAGCAACTGCACCAAAGATCTGTAATAAAGTTACAAATATGTTAAATAATGAAACATAGATATTTACAGTAGCTAGGATGTAGTTAGTTTCTTCGCCTCTTACGATAGCATTTGTCTGCCATAATATGAAACCACCAGATATAAAAGCAAATACTAGTGAAATTACAAAACCTAAAGCAGGTATTTGTAAAAATATATTTAAAACCATTGCAACTATCGCAACTATCGCACCAACTGCACAGAAAGAACCTACACGATTGAAGTTTCTCGCAGGACTCATAGCTATAGCTGATAATCCTAAGAATATAAGACCAGTAGTACCAAATGCCATCATTATAAGCTCAGCACCATTTGTAAACTGCTTGATGTACATATTTAAAATCGGACCAAGTGAATAGCCTAGTAGACCAGTCAAAGCAAATGTAAGAACTATGCCCCAAGGTGAGTTCTTAGTTTTATTGATACCAAAAAGTAAGCCAATATAAGCTATGATAAGGATGATAGGGCTAAGCATAGCACCACTACCATTAGATGCTTGCACAAAAGCTACATAAGCAGTAAATGCACTAAACAATAGTGTCATTGAAAGTAATAGATAAGTGTTTTTTAATACTTTGTTTGCTCTTAAAACTAGCTCTGGGCTTAGTGAGTTTATAACTCTAGTGTTGTTATTAAATTGATTCATTTTTTCTCCTTTGAGATGGTTATTTTTATTCAACTTTTAAAACTAAGCTTTGATCAACTCAGCGATTTTAATTATATTTAATGTCAAGTATTGTAGCATAATTTAGTTAAAAATATGGGGTCTATACTAAAAATTACAAGTAAAATTAGAGAGACAAACATTATATAAAAAAGATACAAAAACTAATGATGAAAAGGTCAGGTATAAGAGAGATGTAATAAATAGCTCATTTTTACCACCAGCAAGTATTTTACCAAGAGAAAAATAAATAGGCACGATAAATACATTTAAAATTAGCCCGAGTATTGTAGCTAATATAAATAAAATATTACTAATTAGGTAGTTAGCGGTAAAGACCGAGATTATTAATATGAAGATTCTAATAATTTCAATATAAAGCATGGTTTTTATCAGACTAGAATTTGTTATAGCTTCGATCTTTAGAGTTATAAATTTAAAACGCCATCCAACATATATAGCTACACAGAGTAAGTAAGCCAATATCAAAAACAAAAAAGTACTTGTGGCAGAGTTAATGTAAACTGGATTTATAGTATCTTCATAGAGTAAAAAGCTAAGGTATATGAATTTATTCAAAACTATAAGAGCTAAGCTAAAGTATACATATTTAAGAAGTTCAAGACCATTCTCTTTGTTACTATAGACTGTTATTGTATGTAAAATCACCAAAGAGACAGGTAGCATTATTACATTTATTAGACTAAAAAGAGTTGTATGTGATAGTAGGTAGAAAAGTATTAGTGCAAATATTAGATAAATTACAAATACACCGTAGAAACTAATCTCGAATCTTTCTGTCCGTCCTGTTAAAGAAGTATTTAGCTTATAGTTGTTTTTCATAAAAAACATGAGTAATGAGACTATTAACAATAGATAGAATATTTTAAAATGATAAATGTTTGTTAAAAGCATGTAATAAATTAAAATGCCTGCGGCTATCCCTAATATTGCACTAGAATAAATACCTATAAAACCATACAAACGGCGTAAATCTGTCTTTAAATAAAACGAGCTAAGACTTAGAAGTAAATTGACTATCGTGATAGCGATACCTGCCCATAAAACAGCGGAGCTAAAAAAGCTAAGATTGTTGATAAAAGATAGAATAATTGCCAAGATAATAAACTGTAAACCGTGAATAATAGATTTTGTAGAACCTAAAAGATAATTACTCAAGCAACCAAAAACACCTGCAAAAAATAATACAAATATCTGATCATTACGATTGTAGAAAAAGTCGATATGCCCATACTCTGTTAAAAGCGTAACAAACGGCACGATACTAGTGCATACACAAAATGTCATTATAGCTATAATATGCAAGCCCACAGGCTGTTTAAAGTGTACATTAGTTTTAGTGATATTTTTTACAGCATTTTTTTTCATAATTCAGGAACTGTCCTTAAATAAGTTAAACCATTAATTGCTTATTTTCTCATATTCTGCGTGGTTAAAATATATTATAAGCATTGCTATGCTTATATTTAAACGCCTTAATCATGAAAAACTATTAGGCATTACTATTTTAAACTTATTTATATTTAGTCCCTTAGCTTAAAAGTAATTTCTGTAAATTGGTTAAATATTTATGTTCATCTGGAAGAGTATTATATTTTTGAGAAAGCCACATTTCTTCTGCCAGATAGTCTATCATAGTATGATGGACTTTATGTTCATCATGTTCGTGCTTGATAAGTAAATCTTTATAAACTTGGTTAATGCCATTTGGACGGTTAGTTTGCACTTGCTCAATTATCGCCAGATGTAGACTTATATGTAAAAATGGATTGATTTGTCCCATTTCAGGTGAATAATCTGTGTCGATATTTTGCATTATTATAAGGTTGTGATACTCAGGATGAAGCTCAATAATTCTAGCAATTTGCTCTTCGATAGCAGTCACAGGTTGATTTGTTTGAAATTTATGCCAAGAATTAATCATCAAATTACGCAATTCAACTCTGTCGTTTGAGAACATCATAAGTATTTCTCCTTATCTTTAAATTCGCAATAATCATAAATGATACAGTTACGACATTTTGGTTTTTGAGCAGTGCAAATATAACGACCATGTAAAATTATCCAATGATGAGCATCTATCAGATATTCTTTTGGAATCACTCGCATAAGCCTTTTTTCTACTTCAACAACATTTTTACCTTTTGCTAAAGGTATGCGATTTGATAGCCTAAATATATGAGTATCTACAGCCATAGCAGGTAGCCCAAATGCTGTATTTAAAATCACATTTGCAGTTTTGCGACCAACGCCTGCAAGCGATATCAAATCATCGAGATTATCCGGTACGGTACTATCAAACTTTTCCATAAGATCTTTGCAAGTTTTGATTACATTTTTTGCTTTGGTTTTATATAGTCCAATAGACTTTATGTAGGATGCTAATTTTTCTTCACCTAAAGCATAGATAGCTTCGGGAGTATTTGCATTTTTATACAAGACTTGCGTAGCTTTGTTTACAGAGACATCAGTAGCTTGAGCCGATAAAATAACTGCAATTAGCAACTCAAAAGTTGAAGCAAATACAAGCTCTGTAGTTGGATTAAGATCATTTTGTTTCCAAATTTCAAATATAGCTGTTCGTTTTTCTTTATTCATGTACTATAAAAATATTATTGCTAGACTTTTATATAAGAATTATACGCTAAATTATAAAATAATAGCAAATAGTAATACTTCTGTACTCTATCATACTCTCGAGAGTGTAAACTAAAAGATAGATGATAATCTCTCAAATGCTAACTTGGATAGCTAGTTGACATTTGACACTCTACTTATAGCTGAACAACTTATAAACATGTTAAATAACTTTAAAATCAAAAATGTTTTGCTTGGGATTATAAAAAAAGATACAACCATTTTTTTATAGGAGATTTGAACCTTATTAACTTAGGTGACAGATCTATTATTCCAATCAACACTATATACTGCTTGCTTACCATTACTAAGCTTATCATCAACACAGAAAAAAGCTATCTCTGAAGCCCATATATTATATACTTTATCATCATCAATTTTCATTCTAGCAGCGTCACTCTTACCACCTTTATAAACTAGTATGGTCATAGTGTTCCAAGTATTTCCTTTAGTCCAACTAGAATTTTTTACAATAAATTCGCCTAAATCTTGTGGTTGGTGTAAACCACTATATCCATTAGGAACATGAAAACCTTCCGGACAAATTACTTTTGCTTTGTCATCAAAAAGCTTAACAATCATTCCCGGAACTTTATCATTTTTGTATATTTTCTCGAAATATCCTTTACTTGAGAAATTAGCTTTAATTGTATTATCTTCTAAAATTGACGAACATGAGCTAAGTAACGATACAGCGACCATACTTCCTATACTTATTTTTACAAAAATACTTTTCATGTCTAATATCTTTCTTTCAACAATATTGAATAGTATAATTTTAGCAGAAAAAAATAGATTTCATTCATTGTATAGCAATAAATTATAACTTTATAGTCACAGCCTATACAGACCAAAAAACTTGAAGAAGTTGATTCAAAGCCTATATATTTATTATTTTGAGAGTGGTGAAAAAGCACATTAATCAGCTAGTAAGGTCTACTTAAAATATTGAGCTAATGTTGAAGCTTACTGCAGCACAAAAGGGAGCATTACTAGTTTGAATATAAAATCAAAACCGTCTTAAATTGACGGAGTAAATCATTTTTTCTTGTTTTTATACTTAGCTAACGATGCTGCAATATAAGCTTTTTTATCAACACCTTGAGCTGTAGCTATGTTTTTGTATATATTTCGTTGCTTAGCTTGTTTTTGCAATTCTTTTTCTTTATGGAATTGATACCTATCACGATAATGATCTTTCTGCTTTTCATACTCATCTGCTAATAAGCTTTCAGGTTGTCGTTCATCTGCAATTTCAACTAATGAAATACAATCCATAGGGCAGGGTTCTATACATAATTCACAACCTGTACATTCATTTTCAATAACTATGTGCATATATTTTTTAGCACCAACAATAGCATCTACAGGACAAGCGAGTAAACACTTCTCACAACCAATACACAAGCTCTCATCAACGATAGCTACAGCTCTAGGCTTTTCTTTGCCAAGATTTTTATCTAAGAGAATTTCTTGTTTACCTAAAAGCAGGGATAATTCTTTAAGAGTTTTATCTCCACCAGTAATACACTTGTTGTGTAACTCTCCATTTGTGATAGCTTTTGCATAACTATGGCAATCATCATAAGTACATTTTTGGCATTGAGTTTGAGGGAGTATTTTATCTATTGCTTCAACTGATATTATCATTTTAATATAGCTCGATATTTGTTTTGCTTTCGATGCTTTGCATATATTTTGCTACATTCTCTGGAAACTCAATCATTCCTTTTGCCACCGTTAATATAAAGAATGTTGGGAAAATGTTTATATCATCCCAAGAAAATTGATCCCCATTTATAAATGGTTGCTTTATATGATTATCAATTTCAGCTAATGCTTTATTTATCGCAACTATTGAATCATACGGAGGGTTCTTCAATAGAGCATCCATATCGCCAATATATTTGGATTTTTTATTTATAAAATAATCCTTGGCACTTTGAGTTGGAAAATCACATTCATTCGCAGGGTGATGTGGCATACGAGGATAAATTATCCTTCTATAATCATCTGGTAGCTCTGCCAGTATGTTTTTTATCTCATCATTTATTTGAGATTCTGCTATATCAAAATTCTTCAGTTTTGCGATATATTCACAAACATTAATACTTTCTTTTAAAAATGTACCGTCAGCTTTTTCTAAAAAAGGCACTTGCTTTGAGCCAATTCTATCAATGTGTGATTTCTCATCATCATTCGCTAAAAATACCAATTCATAATCTAAGCTACTTAAGTCAGCAACTAATCTTGACTTAACACAGTATGGGCAATGGTTATATACGAAAAGTTTCATTGGTTTGTAAGTATTAAAAATTATTGTGATAATTATAGCATTTAAGCCAAATAGATAAACCATATATTGAGATGCTACAGCGATTCCTGCTAAGATAATTATGTATTATATAGCTTTGGCTGAAAAAATTTACAAAAAGCAATTTTTTTAAACTTTTATAAATCAAGGGTTTTAGAAGCCAGCTGGAATTGCTGAAGATGCTAGAAAGTAGTAGGTTAGAAATAATTACTAAACAAGAGTAGGAGCATTAAAGCTTCTTTTAGCAGCTTCTTGATCTAGTAAGTATAGACCACTATCTTTTACAAGCTTAATTTTGTTAATCATATCACCAACAGATGCTTCTTCTTCAACTTGCTCATCTATAAACCATTGTAGGAAGCTTTTAGTAGCATGTTCTCTTTCTTCTAAAGCAATATCCATAAGGTTATATAGTTTAGATGTGATATCTTCTTCATGCTTTAGCGTCTCTTCAAATACATGTAGTAGAGAATCAAAATTATTCTGTGGAGCTGCAACAGTTTTTACTTTTACACGACCGTTTTTATCATCGATAAATTTCATGATTTTTTTAGCGTGAAATAATTCTTCTTCATACTGAGCCATAAACCAATTAGTAAAGCCACCAAGACCTAAGTCTGAGGTGTATCCTGCCATTGCTAAATAAATATTTGCTGATTCTAGTTCATAATTAAACTGTTCATTTAGAGCATCGAGTAGTTTTTTTGATAACATTTTTAATTCCTGTTTTTTCTGTAAGTCAGAATCAGTTTAAAGACTTTTGTTATAATATTCAAATTTAAAGACTAGAAATTGATTTGAATCATACCATGTGTAATAATTAGTAAGGTAAAGTGCTCAACTCACTTTAGGGTTTTGATGATGAAAACAAAGATTATGATAATATTGGTCTTAGCCATAAATTTTGGCTATGCTAAGGTTTATGATGACTGAGGTAATAAGCCTGTAGAAGCTATACCATTAAAAGCATCTTATTTATTGGAAAATCTACCTGCAGGATATATAAGCGATATTTACCAACCTGTAGAGAAAATAGGAGTAACTGCTTTTATTAAGCAAGGGACTCTTAAAGAGGTTGTATACAAAAAAGAAAGTGATAAGTTCATAAAAATTGGACAAAAAACTTATAAAGAAGGTAATTCTTTTTTTGTAGATCCAAACTTATATAGAAAAGATGTTGTCGCAAAAGGTTCTCCAGAAGTCCAAGTTATAGTTACAAGATATGATTGATTAGGTCAACTATATTGTCATTTTTACAGTCATAAAAAAGGTTTGCATACAAATGATGAATTTAAGCTTGGAATTTTTGTTGAGATTGTCTTTTGCAAGAAAATATAGTGTCGAGGCATTCCAAATACAACCAATTATCTTAACAGTGGTGAGTTTCTATTTGTTAAATAATGGCAAAAAGCATTAAAATAACATCTATTTTTTTCTATTAGCTCTCATCTATAAATAATCGCTATTACTCTAAATAAGAAGCCTTATTAATTGACACTAACTTTGATGCGGTTAGTGCTATACTTTCTGTAATAAACAAAAACTCTATTAGTACCATATTTTGCAATATAGCTGCACATTAAAAATCTAAACTAGGCATAAACTCCTTTGTGATAATTGTACCAATATGTATTGGGATTGGTATAACTCCTTTTCGGTTCCTTCTAAAAAAGTGTGGGTAAGCAACCACCTAAATTTCCCTAAATTTACTATTAACTAAATTAAAGTCAAGTTTTCCAGTTAAAAGATATACGATTATCTTGCAGTTTTTAAATGTTTTATATCCTCTTACCTTAGATTTAGCAGCTTGGATTACAGAATTTAATCCCTCTAAAATACCATTATTGATTTTACTTTCATACCATTTAACAATCCCATCCCAATGTCTCTTTATAGCTTCAAGTTGAGAGTGAGTGGCCCAGTAATACCATTTGTTCAAATAGGTAATAAATTCTTCTTATGTATCAGCTTGATATATATCTTGAAATGCTTGCCTTATATTGTATGCTCTCATAGTTTTAATATTTATTTTTGACATAGCAAGTAACTCTAATTGTTCTCGCTGTTTTACAGTTAGAGTATTTTCATTTTTAAGCCAAATGTACTTGGTGCCTTTTATAAAAGCAGGAGACATATCACAGCTTACATTTTTGATGTTATTAATATCACCATTGTGTTCTTTGAAATCCTCAGAAATCTTCTTAACAGTAGTGTTGGTGTTGCCTTTGCCTTTGCCTTTGCCTTCAGCTATATACATTGTTCTTCTTTTTCAAGATCTACAAATAATGTACTAGATTTTTTAAAGTCTATCGTAATATCAAGCCTTTTAGATTTTACATCAAACTATAAATCTGATACGAACCAGGGGTCATTTATATTTAGGGCTAATTGGAATAGTTCTTGAGTCATTAGAATCCTGAATTAGAGAATTGTTTTTTTAAGTATACTCTGAAATATATTTACCCACACTTTTTAGAAGGAACCAAAAATTATAGCTTTTATGGAAATTCTTTAGTTTAGACTTGATTTTCTATACCAAATAAATATAACCACCGCAGCAGCTAATTTGGCTATACATGGAAATATACAGTAGATGATTTGTAGAGTTAATCTTATATTTCCATCTGCACTATTTAGCTGATGGTTGAGTAATGGTAAGGCGATGATAGTAGCCAAGGCAAAGCAAAACTTACCTAAGAAAGCTAATAAAGCATAGTAGCCATTGCCTAGGTTTCTGCGCTTATCACAATCTATCCACTTTGCTAATAAAATGCTTGGCAGTATAAGGTCACTAGCAAATCCAGCTCCTGCTAAAAAGCTAATCACTGAAAAGCCAAGCACATCATTTTTACCAAGTAGTAATGCAAGCATAAATACCACTACGCAAAATATAAGAGCGTAACCCCAAGTTTTGATGATACCTATTTTCATAGCTATTATCTTGATAAAAGGGATAAAAAGGATAGCTCCCAACGAATATACGAAAATATATAATCCCGTATAGTCAGGAGTTTTAAGTATATACCTACTAAAAAATACAAGCGTAACAGCTGGGATAGCCGTGCCTAAAGCACTAAATAAGTATGATACAAATAAAAGGACGCCATCGCGGTTAAATGATTGGAAGTACTCGGAGAATTTAAAACTACAATTTTTTTTAGAGAGATTTTTAGATGATATAGATAACCATTTTAAAAACTGTGTACCTGCTATGATTATTAGCATACTCGCGATAATTGAATATATTGTATAGCTAGTTTGTTGCGAGAAGAATACTAGAAGTATAAATGGCAATACCGAAGCTATCAAAACTCCTATTATATTAAAAATCTCTCGGACACTTATAACTGTAGATTTATCTGCATCAGTTTTGAGCCATAAAGCACCTTTGGTAGCTACAAATATAGTTAGATAACTAAACGCAATAGTTACCAAAAATATCCCTATAGCTAAATTGAGTAGTTTGTTTGATAATACAGGTGTGCAGGTAATAGTTATTCCAAGTATAAATAACACTACAACGCCTATAAAGCTAACCTTTTCAAAATGCTCAAATCTATCACAATACAAGCCAATCAAAGGGTCTAGTACAGCATCTAATATCCGCAAGCCAAATAGCATCACACTAAGTATAGTCAAATTTACACCAAAACTAGTATGATAATAATCCGGTAAAAATATATAAATAGGCACACTAGCAAAAGCTATAGGCAGGGCTATAAAAGAATAGTTGAAGATGTTTGTTTTAGATATTGCCATATTAGATATAAAAATAGTTTTAGCTAGTAGGATATTAGCATTTTGAGAGAAGGGAGGAGATTAATTTTTTGTAAGGTGAAAAGTAAAAGAGGAAGAAATTATTCAAGTTTATCGCTTTGAGTTGTACTATTTAGAGCAACTGTAGCATCAGTAATTTCTACATGGTCTTGCCCAAAAGCAGGACTATCGTTAAGAGTTGCTAACCCATCATTGTAAGTTTGGTTGATAGCAGTGAGGTTATCAGTATAATTAACTCCATTATAAATTTCTGCATCTTTAACTTGCGTATGCAATACTCCTTCTCTAACAGTTATTTGAGCGTTATAACCAGTTGTTGAATTGTATATAAGATTACTCTGTACACCTCTTTCATCTTGAGCATTATCATAATTAGTTTTAGCTGTTGTTAAATCAGTTATATTTCCAGTCCTATTTGTGACAGCTGTATTTGCAGCAGTATAGCCAGAATTAGAATCACTTGAATCAAGGGTATCACGATATGCTGTAAGTTCTGTCAAACCTTGCCCTGCACGAGCTGTATCAATTTGAGATTGCCTAGTAGTTAAGTCACTTCGAAAATCTTGATACGCCTGATCATCTGTACTTCCTTCAGGATTATTAGTTAAGTAATTATCTACATTACTTTGCAATGTTACCAAACTATCAGAGCTACCAGGAACACCATTGATAAGATCACTTACACCATTGTCATTATCATTTAGAGCATTGAAAGCATTAGTATAATTAGTGTCAAAACCATTTGCGTTGACATTAAAATAATCATCTAAAACTACTCTAGCTGCTATTATGTTATCTATTTCTTCTTGCATAAGAGTATTAGCCGTAGCAATTTTGCTATTAAGATCGCCTAAAGTTCCTGCATCAGTACTAAGAGCATCTTTCAAGTCTTTCCATTCTTCTGATAAAATACTACTTGCTGAAGTTAGTGCTGTATTTCTTACATCAACTAAATTGTCATTAAACTCTTGTATGTAAGCCTCTTGATCATCGTTTAGATCTTCTTCTTCAGGATTACACCCCCTTGGCATAGCTCCAGCTGGCGGAGCAGAGTTGTGGATATCACATTCCCAGTTTATTAAAGTACCACTATCATTTATACGCGGTGTAAGAGCTATTTGATAAGTAACACCATTTATAACCGGGTGAGCCAGAAGTCTACCATTATTTTCCTTAACTTCACTCATAATCGCGACATTAGCATCACCGAGATAATTGTCTTTAACATCAGCTAAACCTGATTGGAACTCTTCATTACTTGTTGCACCACTTTCTTGAATATATATTGCAATAGCTTTACGATAATTATCCATCTTACCAATTTCATCTTGAAAGCGAGCTTTCATTATATAGTTAGAATAAGCAGGTACTGCAATAGCTGCTAAAATGGCAATTATAGCTATAACTACCATCAGCTCGACTAAAGTAAAATCGTTCTTATTAATTTTTGTTTTTTTCATAAAAAATATATGAAACAATATACTTTCTATTTTAAAGATTAAATTGATGATTTCTATAGAAAATTTTTCTTATATATTCTATGAAGAAAGTGCTAAAATAAAATATTCACTATATATATAAAATTCACTTATGAATATAAGAAAACAAAATCCTTTCTTTATGTTGTGCTTCTTTGAGTACTTTGAGAGATTTGGCTACTATGGCTTTAGTTATACCTCGATACTTTTCTTTATGAGTAGTAATGGTTTTCAAATAAATGAAAAACAAGCTGTACTACTATTTGGTAGTTTTGCGGCTCTAAGCTATGTATTTAATGCAGTTGGTGGCGTGATAGCCGATAGAGTACTTGGTATTAAGCGAACGATGTTTGCTGGTGGGATTTTACTTCTTATAGGTTATGCTTTGATAGCTGTCTCAGCTATGATTGTATTTAAAGAGCTTATCTATGTAGCTATAGCTACAGTTATACTAGGAGCTGCATTATTCAAACCTGCTCCAACTAATCTAATCTCTAGGATATATACAGATCATTCAAAAATTGATTCATTATATACTATATTTTATATGTCTATCAATCTTGGCTCACTTACGGCTTCGTTATTTATACCGTATTTAGCTAGTAATTTTGGCTATACCTTTACATATTCTCTATGTTCTTTAGGTTTTGTAATAGCTATTGCAAATACACTACTAAGCTATAGTAGTATCAAAGATGTTGATAATACAGTAGGACACCTAAGATTAGGGGTAGGTATATATCTACGAGTAATTTTTGGAATATTGTGTACGGTATTTTTGTTAAGCGTAGTTTTATCCTACGGAAATTTGGCAGATGTGGTTTTATGGGGTGGAGCATTACTTATATTTACTATATTTGGTATGCAGCTTTTTATTGAAAAAGATCCCCTAGCTCAAAGAAAAATATTTGTTGCGATAGTATTATTGTTCTATGCTGTCGTATTTTATTGTATTTACCAGCAAAAATTTACATCTTTTTTACTATTTAATATCCACCATGTAAATCTTCATTTCTTAGGTATGGATGTAAATGCTCAGTCTATACCTGGGGTTCTAAATACTGCTGGGATTGTTATAATGTCGCCTATATTGGCAACCTTATATATAAAACTGAAAGATAAAGATTTGTGTTTACCCCATAAATTTGCTCTAGGAATACTGCTTTGTGGTCTTGCTTATGGCGTACTTTTCTTAGCTTGTTTATTAAACGCACCAACTTCTAAGATAAGCATCTGGTGGGAAGTCTTAGCTATTACAGTTTGTTTTTCTTCTGCTGAACTTTTAATTAGTGCTTTAGGGCTAGCTCTAATGGTAAAATTACTGCCTAAAAGAATAATGGGATTTGCTATGGGAACTTGGTTTATAACAACTGCAATAGGTATAAAACTAGGTACAATGATAGCAACTTATACTAGTAGTGGGGTAGTATACGATACGAGTAAAGGATTTGATACAGAAACAACTATAGCAAGCTACTATGGCTATCAGCATTTATTTGGTGTTATATTTGTAGTGGCAATGATTATTGCGATATTTGCATTTGCAATAGGTGGTAAGCTTAATAAAATGATTCAAGAATACAATACCTTCGCCAAAAATATATCATAATCAAACAATCATACTCCTATTTCAATTTACACTGATACCATTAAATTCAAGCTAATCTACAACCGATAATTCATTAGAATGGAAGCAATTCAAACATTATTGTTATATTTATCATCCAGTATAGATTCCTCAACTCTTCGTCAACTAAATATTGTATGCACATCAATGCCTGGACTACATTTAATTAGCAAACTAAAGTATAACTCAGCCCTGTTTTTACCATGAGAAGGTGAATACTCTGGCAAAGGTGCTCCTAGGAAGTATGGTTCTCAGCTGAAT
>JBLFYO010000030.1:0-18046 GCA_047609165.1 Francisella sp. | reverse complement strand
AGATAAAGAAGTATGATGTCCAGCATATAAGTGCTGTTGGAACTTACACTCTTAGAAAAGCAAAGAAAAGGACAAGAGCTTTTAAAAAGCAGTTAGATAAAGCACTAGGCTCTAAGATCGAGATAGTGTCTGGTGCTGAAGAGGCTAGGCTTGTATATGTAGGTGCTAGAGATAGCCATGATCCTAAACTAAAAACTATGGTTATAGATATTGGTGGTGGTTCAACTGAGTTAGTAATTGGTAGAGGTAATAAAATTTTACTTGCTCGAAGTCTTGATATGGGTTGTGTTGGTGATCAGAAAGATTGTTTTGCTGATGATAAACTTGATTTTAAAAATTTTCATAAAGCAGTTTTTAATGCTAAAAAAATGCTCGAACCAATACTTGCAAAGTATAAAAAGTTAGGCTGGAATAATGTCTTAGGTTCATCAGGAACTATAATCGCTGTTGCTGATATTTGTTTGCAAATGACTGGTAAAGCAGTTATAACCAAAGGTTTCTTAGATGAGCTTATTATGGCAATGATTGATCGAGGTGTAGTTGGAGAAATTAGTTTCAAGGGGTTACGAGAAGATAGAGAGAGCGTACTTGCTGGTGGAGTAGCTATTTTGTATGCAATATTTGACAGTTTAAATATTGCAGAAATGAACATTTCTAATGGAGCAGTACGAGAAGGTATGCTTTATGAGCTAGTTAAGTCAAAGTATAAAATTGAAATTTAGATTAAGCTTAAAAAATCGCGAAACCCTCAGCTTGACTGGGGATCTCCTTATCTTGAAGCTGTAAGTTGACCTTGCGACTACGAGCATGGTTACTCAAGCGAAGTCAAAATATATATTGGAAGCCATACCTCCCCATGTAAGGATTGTACTCCTCACAAGAGGAGAATTTTCTAATCACTTATTTTTTGCACTACTTATCGCTAATAATGATCTCCTTTATTTTCAGAAGTATGTTTTTTAATAAAAAAGCTAGAAGTGAGTAAATGGCACCTCTAAAAACTCAGTGTATGCAGATTAAATAGTTTAAACCATCGGCAATCGCCATTTATATAAGATTGCCATTATTCTGATGGTTACTCCAAGCCCTATCAAAATAGCCGCACCAATATACAAATTTACATGGCTATAAATAAAGATTATATTTACTGCTCCAACGACTCCTGCAATAGAAGCATAAAATTCTGATTTAAATGCTACAGGTATATCGTTACAAATCATATCTCGCATTATCCCACCAGACACACCGTTTACGATAGCTATAACTATACCGACGACTAAAGTACTGAAAAAGTGCATCTCAAAAATCTTTGTACAGACCTCATAGGCGATATTGCTACCTATATAGGCAAATGCTATCAGACCAATCGAATCGAGAATTAGAAAGATCTTGTAAAATTTGTTGATATATTTTTGTGTAAAAATAGCAATAATTGAAAATATTAGACAAATAACGATATAGTGTGGCTCTAATATAATTGTTACAGGTAGGTTACCAAGTAGTAGATCACGAACTACGCCACCACCTAAAGCAGTTGTTAAGGCGATAGCTACAACTCCAAAAGCGTCCATATTGCGACGAGATGAAGAGATAA
This sequence comes from Francisella sp., assembly GCA_047609165.1. Classification (GTDB taxonomy): domain Bacteria; phylum Pseudomonadota; class Gammaproteobacteria; order Francisellales; family Francisellaceae; genus Francisella. Next base: position 16,452 of record JBLFYO010000030.1, on the reverse strand, counting down.
CTCCAGTCATACTTTCTGCAATAATTCCAAGCATAAACATTACGCTAAATATATAAGGACCCGTAATGCCGATATGTGTGATGTTGTTCATAATTAATTAACTACTAAAATGTAATGATTGTATTGTAAGGATATTTTTTTTGAAAAGGAATTAAGTTTTTGTAATTAATTTAGCTAATATAGTAGAAGTGCTTTTTTCCTTTAAAACTTCATAGCTTGTGAGGTCTAATTCAGCAGGCTTTTCTGTTTCAATATAAATGATAGTTCCACTTGGTATATTTGTATTATTTATGATAGCTTGCAGGCATGGATTAGCTAGATTTTTATTAAAAGGTGGATCTAGGAATATTATCATCTCAGAGTTTACAACTTTAATGCTAGCAAGAGCTTTGATACAGTCTTTTTTATAAATTTCACAATTAGGTATGCCTAATAGCTGTAAATTTTCTTTGATATAATTGATGGCTTTAGCATTTAGCTCATAAAATATAGCCTTAGTAGCTCCTCGTGACAGACTCTCTATACCCAAGCTACCACTACCTGCAAAAGCATCGATGCAAGTACTACCATGAATATATGGCGCTAACCAGTTAAATATAGTTTCTTTGAGTTGGTCAGAAGTAGGGCGTAAGCCCTCTATTGAGGGGAATTTTAATCTACGGTTTTTGTATTTACCAGCGATTACACGGATTGTGTTTGTCTTCAATGCTAAACAGCTCCTACCAACACGGTTATAAGCTCGTTATGTTGTATTGCTTCAAAAGCATCTTTGATTTGTTTAGCCGTTACTTTATTAGTGTTTTCAGAATAGGTATCAAAGAAATCTAGTGATAAATCTTTATTTGCAATAGATGACATCATGCTAAGCTTTGAGCTATTTCTAACTGAGCCAAGTAGATGTGTACCTTCGATGTGCTTTTTGGTATTTGCTAATGTTTCATCATTTATTTCTGTAGCGATAAAATTCTTATAAATATCGTTTATGGTTTCAAGTGCTAGGCTATGGTTGCTCGTTTGGGCGGATATTACAAAGCTACCATATTCGGGATTAAGATTGATACTACTACCAATATTATAAACCAAACCAAGCTCTTCACGGACTTTGTTGAAAAGCAGTGAGTTCAAACCACCTCCACCAAGTATCTCATTACCAAGCTTTAATGGGAAATATAACGGACTTTCAATATCTAAAAAAAGCTGATGCCCCATTAAGATGGAGGTTTGTTTGCTTTTGTAAGGGATCTTAATTGTATCAGCAAAGTTCTTAGCTTGCTCAAATGTTTGTAAGTTTTTATGACCTTTTGGTAGAGATTGGACTATTGTTTGAGCTATATCTTGAGCTTTAGAATTATCAACATCACCGATGATGCAGATATTAGCATTACTAGCACATATAAGCTTTGCGTAGAAATTTTCGATATTTTTAACCGTGATATTTTCAATAGTATTAAGATGACCAATAGTTGGCTGGCTATATGGATTGTTCGCAAATAATTTTTTTGAAAATTCTAGCGAGGCAAGGTAGTTTGGTTGGTTATAAAGATAACTTATGTGAGTTGTAGTTTGAGATTTCTCTCTAGCTAGTATTTTTTTATCAAAATCAGCTTGAGTGAAAATCTCTTTGAGTATCTCTAATAAGGCTGTAACTACAGTATCGTCACTTAATACGCGAATATTTACGCTAAAGTATTCTTTGGTAGTTTCAGCATGAATAGACGCACCAATATCTGTGATTTTATTGATTAACTCTTGCTCACTAGAAACCTTTGTTTTAGTGGCAAATAACCCTACAGATAAGTCAGAGAGTCCATTGAGCTTACCATCAAAAGCAGAGCCTGCACGGAAGTTTAAAGCTATATCAATCATCGGCAAATCATTATTTGCTTGAAAATAGATGTTTGTGTTATCAATTGTGGATTTTTGAATCATAATTAATCTTTCAGTAAGTGAAGTGAAGTTAGGTTTGCTTTTGAAAAATATCTATTTAGTACGCGATAGATATCTTGGCCAGTTACATCATATAGCTTGTCGATATATTTATAATAATCAACATCTAAACCAATACTCGCTAATGAACCGATAAGATTTGCTTGAGTTTCTAATGAATCCATCGAGAAAATTTTATCCGACTTTATCACAACTTTTGCCCTATTTAACTGAGCTTCTGTTACACCTGTTTCTTTTAAATCAGCGATGATAGCCTCAATTTTTGATTGAATATCTTCAAGGTTTTGATCATGGTTTGCAATCGCTGTAATCACAAATATATCTTCACCACGAATAAATGGTGAATACTCACTATCGACATTACAACACAAGCTTTCATCACGAGTGAGTTTCTGTTGCAAAATTGAAGCATCAGCATCACCTAGGATGCTATTTAGGATCATCAATGCAAAAGGGTCATTATCTTGATAATCTGTTGTAAGTGAAGGGGTGATATAGCCCATGATTGTCAAAGAAGTATCATTTGGCGATTTTTGAATTTCAGTATGGCGATGACCTATATTGAAAATAGAAGGTTCTGGGCTAGTTTGTTGTAGCTGTGATTTAGGTATATTGCCAAAATACTCTTTTATCATTTCATAAGTGTCAGCAGGATTTACATCTCCGACTATCACGATACTTGCATTGTTTGGTGCATAGTGTTGCTGATACCAATTTTTAAGGTTTGCTAGAGTGTAGCCTTCTATATCTTCTCTCCAACCAATAATGGGCACATGACGCGAGTTGTCTTTATATGCAAGTTGCATAAATTGCTCAAATGCATAGCTAAAGGCTTTATCATCAACTCGTAAGCTTCGCTCTTCAAGTACCACTTTTTTTTCTGGCTTGAATTCGTTGTCATCAAATAAAAGATTACTCATGCGGGATGATTCTAATGAAAGGCTTAGTTCAAGGTTTTGCTTGTGCCAAAATTGGTAGTAAGCAGTATAGTCAAAGCTTGTAAAAGCATTTTGAATACCGCCATTATTTTCTACGAGGCTATTCATTTGTTCTTTTGTGTACTTATCAGTGCCTTTAAACATCATGTGCTCAAGCATATGTGATATACCAGTAATACTTTTAGGCTCATAAGTAGAGCCAACTTTGTACCATATTTGCGATAAAACTACAGGTGCCCTTGAATCAGGTTTGATGTAGATATTTAGACCGTTGTCTAAAGAGTAGGAATGTATGTTCATGTATTATGTTTCTTTCGCCTTTATGAATAAGTAGATTAGTAAGCCTATAGCTATAAATGTAGGACCGGCAGCCCCAAATATAGGTGGAAGGTGGAGGATTAATGCAATCGGACCAAATATCTGGTTGAAGATAAAAAATGCGAAGCCAAAAAAGGCACCTAAAAGTAATTTAACTATAAGTGTTGAAGACCTATTTGAGCCAATACTTAACGGTACAGATAGTAGTATCAATACCATTAGTGATACCGGTTGGAATACTTCCTGCCAGAATTTTAGATCTAAAGTATCATCTTTTGCTTGAGTTTTTGATAGCATAAAACTTGTTAGTTGGCTGAAATTAAGATAATCATTATCATTGATAGTAATAACTTGAGCAACTGACAATGGTAGTGGATTTGCCCACCTATCTTTTTTAGCATCATTGGTTATGGTAACTTCTTTTTGCCCATCTTTTGTAGGGAAAATAATCTTACTAATATCATAAACATCAGCTTGATTATCAGATGTATATATTGCTTTTTTAGCAAAACGAACTTCTTCAAGTTTATTATCCTTGACAATGAACTTTCTAATGTTGAAAGCAGTCTTTTTCTTAGGGTCTATTTGTCCTATATGCATTACTCCATCAGGTGTTTTGAGCCATATATTGTGAGAGTTGTATGCGACTAAATTGGAGTCAGCAAGTTTTTGTAATGAAGGGGCTATGTACCCACCAAAAATAATGGTGGCAAATGAGCCGATAAGTCCAACTAAAATAACACCTTTTGCAATTTGAGCTGTAGAACGACCGGAAGCTCGCAAAATAATGATTTCGGAATGTCCAGCTAGTAAGCTTAGTCCCATCAAAGCACCAACCATTGCACAGGCTGGTAATAAGATATAGAGTATACCAGGAAGTTGATAGAGAGTATCTAATATCAGGGTCCAAGTAGTAGAGCCGCCGTTATCATTGCTTACTTGTGCTAAATAAGTGAATATAAAAAACAAAATGCAAAATATGATAGCGACTATTAAAAAGCTACTAAATACTGTTTTAAAAATATAACGATCGATCTTATTTAATAACATGGATTTATACCTTTATGGATGAGCCGTTTTGTTTTCTAATAGTGCGTATGGCAAATATTACAAAAAATATATGTGGTAGCCATATTCCTACCCATGTAGGTATTGTGCCACTTGCCATCAAACTGTTTGTAAACATATTAGAACATAAGTAAATGGCTAAAACTACAACAGCGGGTAGAAGCTTAGCATACTTATTTTGACGAGGTCTTAATTGACACATTGCAATAGCCAATAAGCCAGCCACAATAACTGATATACAACTATTTAACCTAGTAAATAACTCTGCAGTATATGCTTTTTGCCCTTCCCATGATTCTGTGATGAGTTGTCCTATATATTTTCTATCCATACGAGCATGATTGTAGTCGCGTATAGAGTTGTCATATATGGTATATATGGCTCTATCGGCTGTTCCATAGGCTGATTTGGAGGAGTTGTTTTCTTTTGAATAAATATTTACATTTTTGAAGTTTATGAAAGCTGCATTCTTGTCAGATTCTACAGTAGCACTAGGAGCTGTGATTACCTTGTAATCAGTATCTCTAGCTGCATGTTGGTATAAAAAGACATTATTGAGTTTATTGCTTGACTTGCTATTTATATAGAGGGTTCTACCATTAGGAATATTAATGATTTTATTGTCCGTAATAGATGATAAGAGAGCGCGAGCTGAGAGTGATGTTTGAAATATATCTGATGTTTGTTTTGCTAGAGGTATAAGAAACATCAAAGTAAAAAATACAACTCCAGCAAGCAAAAATGTGGGTTTTAGAGTATTTTTAACCATCTCCATCCATGTAAAACCACCAGCTAGAGTTACAAACATTTCATTGTTTGAGAAGTATTTGCCAAAGCACACTATGATAGCTAGAAATAGTGATATAGGAGCAACTAGGGTAACATTTTCAGGTAGTGTCAAAATCACAAATTTCACAATTGCATCAATCCCAAGACCTTGTGAATAAGCTTTTTGAAATAGTCTAATAAGGAGGTTTGCTGAGATTATCGATATTATAAACAGAGTTATAGAAGTAAAAGTGTTGACTACATCCTTGTTATAATATTTATTTAAAATCAAAGTTTATGACCATTTGTTAGAAGCTAAATATTAATTCTATAGTTTTTATGATAAAAAGTCAGTAAATTAATTGTGCGAGATGTTGGGTTTTTTGTTATTATGTTTTTGAAGTTCAATAAAAAAATAGAGGTTATATGAAACTAATAGTAACAAATAAAGCAACAATGCCTGCTGAGCTGATTGTAGTAGCTCAAGAAAATTTACAAAAATTAGTTGATGAAACTAAGTGTCCTAATTCTAAAGCATTACTTGATAGAAAAGTATTTAAAGCAAAGTTTGGTGAAGTTCTGCCTCTTTTATATGGTGAGAGAACAGTCGTATTGGTTGGTTTGGGAGCTAAACAAGAGTTTCTGCAATCCGAGTATGACAAGGCTATAGCAAATGTTGCAGTGCAACTTAAAAAGCTAGATATCAAAGAAATTGCAGTGACTATTGATTATGCTTTTGGTGGTGATATAGCTAGCTTTGCTCGTGAAACTGTAAGGGCTTTGATTTCAGAGACTTATGTATTTGATGAGTTAAAAACCACAAAAGAAAATTACTCTTTAGATAGCCTCGAGATAGTTTATAGTGGTGAGCAAGATATCGATCAAGCAGTTAAAATTGGTTCTGCCATAGCTTGCGGTCAAAACTATACAAAAGATTTACAAAATCTACCAGCAAATATCTGTACTACAGATTATCTGTTAAATGAAGCTAGAGAGCTTACAAATAAGAATGATAAATTTAACCTGGATTATTTAAATGAAGAGCAGATGGCAGAGCTTGGCATGGGTTGTGCTTTGGCAGTAGGTCGTGGTTCTGATATGTCTAACTATACTGTATGTATGGAATACAATGGTGCAGATAATGATGATGCTCCTATTGTATTGGTAGGTAAAGGACTAGTGTTTGATAACGGTGGTATCTGCATCAAAGGTGCTAAAGGCATGGATTCTATGAAAATGGATATGGGTGGTGCAGCAGCTGTGATGGGTACTATGAAAACTCTAACGATGCTCAATCTACCTATCAATGTAGTAGGTGTGATGGCATTGGCTGAAAACTCTGTAGATGCAAGGTCTTATCGTCCAGGTGATGTGCTAAAAAGTATGAAAGGATTAACTGTAGAAATTAGTAATACTGATGCAGAAGGTAGATTAGTACTGTGCGATACTCTTACTTATATAGCTAAATACAAGCCAAAAGCTGTGATAAATATGGCAACGCTTACAGGTGCAATTATTATATCTTTAGGAGATGCTTTTACAGGAATGTTTGCAAATAGTGAGAAGCTTGCAAATAGTTTGCAACAAGCATCGCAAGCATCTAATGATTTGGTTTGGAGAATGCCTTTGCATAAACCATATCTAAAAAAATTGGACAGTAAAGTTGCAGATATGGATAATTGTGGTAGAGATGGTTCTGCAGGATCTATTACTGCTGGATTGTTCTTATCTAAATTTACAGAAGATTACGAGTGGGCACACCTTGACATTGCGGGTTCTGCAATGGGTGATTTTTCAAACTGTAAAGCTAGTGGTCGTCCTGTGCCATTACTAACTCAGTACTTACTTTCTCAATCTAAATAGTTTTTCTAAAATACATTTTCTTATATTCTTATCTAGCATATTTTTTCTTATATGGTAGAATTCTATTGTAATTAAATTGATATTCTCAAAATTGATTACGGAGATTAAAAATGATTAGAATTAGTCAAGAAGCAATCACATTCGATGATGTGCTTTTAAGCCCAAGATATTCAAGCGTACTACCTCATCAAGTGTGCTTAAAGACAAATGTAACTAAAGATATTCAGTTAAATATCCCTCTAGTTTCAGCTGCTATGGACACTGTTACGGAATGTCGTCTTGCTATAGCTATAGCTCAAGAGGGTGGTCTTGGTATTGTGCATAAAAATATGTCTATAGAAGCTCAAGCGCAGGAAGTGAAAAAAGTAAAAAGATTTGAGAATGGTATGGTTATTGATCCTATAACTGTAAAACCACATAACTCTATAAAAGAAATCATGAAACTTGCTCGAGATCATAACTTTTCTGGCTTTCCTGTTGTAGATGAAAATAATCTAACTGTAGGTATAGTCACAAAGAGAGACTTTAGGTTTGCTAAAGATTTAGAAGCTCCTGTTAGTACCATTATGACACCCAAAGAAGAGTTGGTTACCGTACCAGAAGATGCTGGTCAAGGCTCAATCAAGAAAAAACTTCACGAGCATAAAATCGAAAAAGTACTAGTGGTAAATGATGCTGGTGAGCTTGTAGGTCTTATAACTACAAAAGATATTGAAAAATCTCAAAATAAACCAAATGCTTGTAAAGACTCTCTTGGTCGCTTAAGAGTAGGTGCGGCTGTAGGTACTGCGACAAATACAAAAGAAAGGGTTGCAGCACTAGATAAGGCCGGTGTAGATGTTGTGGTAGTCGATACTGCACATGGTCATTCGCAAGGTGTACTAGATATGGTTAGGTGGGTAAAAGATACTTATCCGCGCATCCAAGTAATCGGTGGGAATATTGCAACTGCTGAGGCTGCCATTGATCTTGTGAAAGCAGGAGCTGATGCTGTAAAAGTAGGTATTGGACCTGGCTCTATCTGTACTACTAGAATTGTCGCTGGAGTAGGTGTGCCACAGATTACAGCTATCTCAAATGTTGCAGAAGCTTTGAAAGGTACGGGTGTACCAGTAATTGCTGATGGAGGGATTAGATTCTCAGGAGATATCGCAAAAGCTATAGTGGCTGGTGCTTCTGTTGTGATGATGGGAGGACTTTTTGCAGGTACTGAAGAGTCACCTGGCGAAGTAGAGCTTTTCCAAGGTCGTTCTTATAAGTCATATCGTGGTATGGGTTCGCTTGGTGCTATGGAAAAAGGCTCATCTGATAGGTATTTCCAAGCTGATACAGACGCTAAGAAATTTGTGCCAGAAGGTGTGGAAGGGCGAGTACCTTATAAAGGTTTACTTGCTGCAGTTATTCATCAGCTAATAGGTGGTTTAAAATCAAGTATGGGTTATACAGGTTCAAAAGATATTGAGACTATGCGTACAGAACCATCATTTGTGCAGATTACGGGTGCTGGATTTGCTGAGTCTCATGTTCACAATGTGACTATCACAAAAGAGCCACCTAATTATCAGTCGTAAATATATAATATAATTTACTTCATGTGAAAGTAGTATAAGACAACACACAACGAATTCCTGAGCTTGTTTCAGGGTCTCACGATAGAGATTGATTTTTATTGAGATCATGAAAAAAACTAGTTCAGAATGATGGATTTGTTTGTATAGGATTTAATATAGGCAAACCTCATAAATATGTATTTGATAAAAGATTTGGATGAAAATAAGGAGATCCCTCGTCAAGCTGAGGATTTCGTATTTTTTTAGAACATACAAACTCAGGATGTAGAGTTTATTTATACGATGTTTTCACAAAAGGTTTATAGTCTATGACTCAACAAGCTATCTTATTTCTAAACGGTAAAGTCGATTTAGATTTTTGTGAAAATTATATATCAAAAAATTATTCTAATTTGCCGATAGTTTGTGCTGATGGCTCATTTAACAAAATTCAACAATCTAAGAAACTTTATTCAAAACTTGCAAAAGTTATTGGTGATTTTGATTCTACTACTTGTCTTGATGATGAAAGATTTGAGATTGATCATAATCAAGATACTACAGATTTTGAAAAATGCTTAGATTATCTTATTAAAAATGAGTCAGAAAAAGTATTTGTATTCGGTGCATCTGAGGGTGAGATGGATCATTTTATTGGCAATATATCTACAGCGTTGAGATACGACAAAAAAATATCTATCGAGTTTATCGACAAGTATTCGTGCTACTTTTTTATCCCAACAAATTTTACTATTGATAGAGTGAAAGGTAAGATGTTTTCTGTCATGCCTTTTGGTGTTGCGGAAAATATACATTATAATGGTTTGGAATATCCCCTTGATGGTCAAAATATGGCACTAGGGGCAATGCTAGGAACACGCAATTATGCAGTAAAAGATACTGTGAACATATCTTTTACTAAAGGAAACATATTGCTTTTTATATCTCATGATAATTACAAGGATAGAGTAAATGAAATTTTGTGATACTTTTGAAAAAGATTTGCAACAAGAAGTTAACCTAAAAGAAGAGTTTGCCGAAGATACTAATAGACTTGAAAAATTATCTTTAGAGCATGAGGAGATTTATTATGATTTTTCAAAAAACTTAGTTAATGATGAGATTTTAGCAAAACTAATATCTTTTGCTAAAGATAGTAATCTTAAAAGTAAAATATCAGCTATGTTTGCAGGTGAAAAAATAAATACTACGGAGGATCGGGCTGTATTGCACACGGCTTTAAGAGATTTGTCTGATAAACCTCTAGTTGTAGATGGTCAAGATATTCGTGAAGAGGTTTCACAAGAGAAACTAAGAGTAAAAGCCCTAGTAGAAAAAGTAATTTCTGGTGAATGGAAAGGTTTTTCAGGTAAAAAAATAACTGATGTTGTAAATATAGGCATCGGTGGTTCTGATTTAGGTCCTAAAATGGTAGTTAGAGCTTTACGACCATGTAATAATACTGGGTTGAGCGTACATTTTGTATCAAATGTTGATGCTGATTCTTTGCTACAAGCTTTAAGTTTGGTTAATCCTGAGACTACTTTATTTATAGTAGCTTCAAAATCATTCTCTACAGAAGAGACTTTGATGAATTCTATCTCAGCACGCAAATGGTTACTTGAGCATTATGATGATAAAAAAGCTGTAGCTAATCATTTTGTAGCTATATCTAGTAAGCTAGATAAGGTAAAAGAATTTGGGATTGATTTAGATCATTGTTTTAAAATATGGGATTGGGTTGGAGGTCGTTATTCGCTATGGTCATCAATTGGTATGTCGATAGCTTTTGCTATTGGCTACGATAATTTTGAGAAACTACTAGTTGGTGCTTACTCTATAGATAAGCATTTACAAGAAGCTGATTTTTCTGAAAATATTCCTGTGATGATGGCACTTTTGGCAAACTACTACTCTGCTACTGAAGGTAGTCAGTCACAAGCATTATTGCCATATGATAATAGACTTTGTTATTTTGTAGATTATTTACAGCAAGCAGATATGGAAAGTAATGGTAAATTAGTAAATTTATCTGGTGATAAAGTGGATTACCAAACTGGTGCGATACTTTGGGGTGGCGTTGGTACAAATGGACAGCATGCTTTCCATCAGCTTTTACATCAAGGAAATCTCTTTATTCCAGTTGATTTTATTGCGATTGCAAATAGTTATCATAGCTATGATGATCATCAAGAAGTACTATTAGCAAACTGCTTTGCCCAGTCTCAAGCCCTGATGTTTGGACAATCATATCAAATGATATATAATGAGCTGTTAGACTTAGGTGTGAGCGAGAAAGAAGCTAAAAAATTAGCTCCACATAAAATTATACCGGGTAATAGACCAAGTTCGACATTGCTTATAGAAGAGCTAACTCCTTATAATTTAGGAGCATTGATAGCACTTTATGAGCATAAGATATTTGTGCAAGGTGTATTGTGGGATGTAAATAGCTATGATCAGTGGGGCGTTGAGCTCGGTAAAAAACTTGGTGTAAATGTGCTAAACGCTATGCAAAACAGCAAGTCTACGGCTTTTAGAGGGTTAGATGAGTCTACAAAAGAATTAATAAAAAAGGTAGCAAAATAACAGATGTTTAGAAATAAAAAGAAAGGATTTTCACTGGTAGAGCTAATGGTAGTTATAGCTATTATGTCCATACTTATGATGGCTGCGATAAGCTCATTTTCTTTTTATTATAAAACCTTTGCCGAAGCACGACTGATAAATTTACAAAAGATGATAGATTTTTCTGTTATTAAAGCTAGGATTGATGGTACGACAGTTATAATATGTGCTGCAACAGCAGACAGCTTTGACAGTATAGGGAAGCTAGACCCTAATACATTTACATGTTCAAATACTCAAAGCTGGGGTGATGACCCTATTGTGGCTTTTGAAAGTAAGAACGGTGGATCCAGCTATGTTGCAGCAGATGATACGATCATCGCTAATCTACCCCAAGGACATAATGAGCATTTATATATAAACTTATCTGGTAGTCCTAGTTATATGAAAATCAAACCTAATGGTTTTATGGCTACAGGAAATGGAAATATTACATATTGTGATAAAACAAATACTTATCAGGCTGCATTAGTTACAAACTTAGTGGGTAGAGTTAGATATACTGATAGCCCTACAAAAGATGGTACGACTAATTTATATAAATGCGAATAAAGTTTTATTTATCAAGGAGGATAATAAATGTCAAACGATAGAGTACCTATGACACCAGCAGGTGAAGCGGCACTAAGAGCGGAGCTTAATAAGTTAAAAAAAATTGAGAGACCAGAAATTATAAAGGCAATAGCAGACGCTCGTGATCATGGTGATTTGAAAGAAAATGCTGAGTATCATGCTGCTCGTGAACGCCAAGGCATGATTGAAAGTAGAGTAAAGGATATTGAGGGTAAATTGTCTCATGCTCAAGTGATTGATGTGACTAAAATATCTGCTAATGGCATGGTTATATTCGGAGCGACTGTAACTTTGATGGATCTGAAAACAGAAGACGAGATAACTTATCAAATAGTCGGACAAGATGAGGCAAGTGTTGATAAGAATAAAATATCTGTAGCATCTCCATTAGCAAGAGCTTTGATCAAAAAAGAAGAAGGTGATGAATTTACTCTTGAAACTCCAAAAGGCAAGGTTTCTTACGAGATTGTCGAAGTCGAGTATAAGTAACTGACATTACGCACCAAACATAAGGGATTGTCCACAAATAAGTTAATCGTTTAACTTATTTGTGGACAATCCCTAAACAACCAATAAGTAGTGATCTATAATCATTCTATGAAAAAAATTATTATCAAGGGTGCAAAAACCCACAATCTAAAAAACATCGATGTCGAAATCCCAAGAGATAAGCTAACCGTTATCACTGGATTAAGTGGATCGGGTAAATCTTCATTAGCTTTTGATACACTGTATGCAGAAGGTCAAAGACGATATGTAGAGTCATTGTCATCTTATGCAAGGCAGTTCTTATCAATGATGGATAAGCCAGAAGTTGAGCATATAGAAGGGTTATCTCCAGCGATATCGATAGATCAAAAAACCACATCGCATAATCCGCGTTCTACAGTTGGCACTGTAACAGAAATTTATGATTATTTAAGAGTGTTTTTTGCACGAGCCGGTACACCAAAATGCCCGACTCATGATATTGAGCTTAAAGCACAGACTATAAGTCAAATGGTTGATAAGATTTTAGAGTTTAGTGATGATACCAGGCTTATGATTTTAGCACCGATAGTATCTGAGAAAAAAGGTACGCATCATACTCTACTAGATAAGATATTGGCTCAAGGCTATATTCGTGTGCGTATAAATGGAGAGTTTTACAATCTTGATGAAGATTATCCAGAGTTAGATCGTTATAAAAAGCACAATATTGAAGTTGTAGTAGACAGGTTTAAGCCAAAAAAAGATAGTGATCAACGCATTGCAGAATCACTTGAAACAGCTTTGGATTTGGGTAATGGTATTATTAAGTTAACTAATATGGATGATGAGGAAGTTCAAGATACACTGTTCTCATCAAAGCACGCTTGTCCATTGTGTAATTTTGCACTCAAAGAATTATCTCCTAGAATTTTCTCATTCAATAGCCCGTTAGGAGCTTGTAGTGGCTGTGATGGTTTAGGTGTAAAAGAGTTTTTTGATGAGAAAAAGGTTATTGTGGATAAAGCATTGTCATTAAAGGCTGGTGCAATCATCAAGTGGGCTAAGGGTAATCAGTACTATTATTCTCAGCTTGAATCTTTGGCGAAACATTACGGCTTTTCATTAGAGAAACCTTTTGAGAAACTGCCAGAGAAAATACAGCAAATCATACTTTATGGATCAGATTCTGAAATCATAGAGATGACAATAGATTCTATCCGGGGTGGTAGACAAACCCGCTCAAAGACTTTTGAAGGAGTTATCCCTCATTTTGAGCGAAGATACTATGAATCAGATTCAGATATAGTCAAAAAAGATTTGTCAGACTACATGAGTAATCTTAAATGCAAAACATGTGGCGGTGCAAGGATCGGCGAATTTGCTCGTAATATTTTCATAGCAGAAAAAAATATCTCGGATATATGTGCTTTCTCAGTTGAGGATTTATTGGGCTGGCTAGATGGACTAAAGCTTGTTGGACAACAGCAGAAAATAGCAGAAAACCTTTTAAAAGAAATTAGGCTAAGAGTACAGTTTTTATCAAATGTAGGGTTGGAATATCTAAGTCTTTCTCGCCAAGCAGATACTCTCTCTGGTGGAGAAGCTCAACGAATTCGTCTAGCTAGTCAGATTGGAGCAGGCTTAGTAGGTGTGATGTATATACTTGATGAACCATCTATAGGTCTTCATCAACGCGACAATCAACGATTACTTGATGCTCTGCATAACCTTAAAGACTTGGGTAATACTGTTATAGTTGTTGAGCATGATGAAGATGCTATCAAGCAAGCTGACTATGTGATTGACATGGGTCCAATGGCTGGTGTACATGGTGGTGAAGTTGTGGCTGCAGGTACTTATGAAACTATTCTAAAGAGTAAAAATTCACTTACAGCAGACTATCTAAGTGGTCGTAAGAAAATAGAAGTTCCAGAAAAAAGGTTAAAAGCTGTTAAAAACATTTATCTTGAAATAAAAGGAGCTACAGGGAATAACCTTCGCGGTGATGACCTTAAGATTCCAATGGGTGTGTTGACTTGTGTAACAGGTGTATCAGGCTCTGGTAAATCAACTCTTATAAATAAAACGCTATATCCTTTAGCATCGAGATTGCTAAATCGCAGTAATTTAGTTCCGATGGAATATAAGTCGCATAAAGGTTTTAATCATTTTGATAAAGTGATAGATATAGATCAATCACCAATCGGTAGAACACCTCGCTCAAACCCTGCTACTTATACAGGTGTGTTTACACCAATACGAGATATGTTTGCAGCTACAGCTGAATCACGAGCGCGCGGTTATAGTGCTGGTAGATTTAGCTTTAATGTGCGTGGTGGGCGATGTGAAGCTTGCCAAGGCGACGGTGTAATAAAGGTTGAGATGCATTTCTTAGCAGATGTATATGTGTCTTGTGATGTGTGTAATGGTAAGCGATATAATCGTGAAACGCTGTCAGTGCATTATAAAGGTAAAAATATCTACGAAGTTCTAGAAATGACAGTTGAAGAGGGCTTAAAGTTTTATGATGCTGTCCCGAGCATTCGTAGTAAATTAGCTGCATTAATGAGTGTGGGGCTTTCATATATCAAGCTTGGTCAAAGTGCTACGACACTTTCAGGTGGTGAGGCTCAACGAGTTAAGCTAGCAAAAGAGTTGGCAAAACGCTCAACTGGCAAGACTTTGTATATAATGGATGAGCCAACCACGGGACTTCATTTTTATGATATCCATCAGCTTTTGAGAGTTATTACTGATTTACGAGACAAGGGTAATACTGTGATAATTATCGAGCATAACCTTGATGTAATAAAGATGGCTGATTGGGTTATAGACTTAGGTCCAGAAGGTGGTAATAGAGGTGGGCAGATAATATTTGAAGGCACACCAGAAGATATTGTTAAACATAAAGAATCTTATACAGGTAAATACCTTAAAGAACTTTTATAGTTTTTTGTTGAAACGACTAGCTAATAAGTATTTTTTTTAATATAGTACTATTAGTTAAAAATAATATTAATTTCTAAAGTTAAAAGGCATAAATAAAATATGGCAGATAAAAATAATAACAAGAATAATATGATGAAAAATATTGTTTTTTGGATATTGATAATTGGCGGTATGTTACTGCTATTTAATGGTATAAATGATACAAATCAGACTTCAAAGAGTATGGATTATTCTGCTTTTGTATCTAAGCTAAAAGATAATGGCATATCTTCTGTAGATGTAGATGGTAGAACTATCAAGGGTAAAACTAGTAGTGGTGAAGATTTTGTAACCTATGCACCTTTACTTGACGGTAGTTTGGTCAACAAGCTTGAAGACAGTAAAACAATCATCAAAGCACAAGCTCCTGCTAAACCTAATTTACTAGTTGCATTTTTGCTGAATTGGTTGCCAATGTTGCTTATATTTGGCTTTTTTATCTTTATGATGATGAAAGCTGGCGGCGGCGGAAAGGGTGGACCTTTTTCTGTAGGTAAAAGTAAAGCTAAACTACTTGGCGAAGATCAAATTAAAGTAACACTTGATGATGTGGCTGGTGTAGAAGAAGCAAAAGAAGAGGTTGGCGAGATTGTAGACTTCTTGCGTGAGCCACAAAAATACGAAAAAATTGGTGGTAAGATACCAAAAGGCGTATTAATGGTAGGACCTCCTGGTACAGGTAAGACTCTTTTAGCGAGAGCTATTGCAGGTGAAGCTAAAGTGCCATTTTTCTCAATTTCAGGTTCTGATTTTGTAGAGATGTTTGTGGGTGTAGGTGCATCGCGAGTACGAGATATGTTCGAGCAAGCAAAGAAAAAAGCACCATGCTTGGTATTTATCGATGAGATAGATGCTGTAGGCCGCCATCGTGGCTCAGGAATGGGTGGTGGTAATGATGAGAGAGAGCAAACACTTAACCAACTTCTAGTAGAGATGGACGGTTTTGCAGACAATGAAGGTGTAATTGTAATTGCAGCTACAAACAGACCTGATGTCCTTGATAATGCACTTTTAAGACCTGGTCGTTTTGACAGACAAGTAAGTGTAAGTCTTCCAACTGTAAAAGGTCGTGAAGCAATACTAAAAGTACATATGCAAAAAATTACTATGGGTGATGATATTCGTGCTGATTGGATTGCACGAGGTACACCAGGCTTTTCTGGTGCAGAACTTGCTAACCTTGTAAATGAAGCAGCATTATTTGCAGCTCGTCAAGAGAAAGACAAAGTTTCTATGGGTGACTTTGAACAGGCTAAAGACAAAATTCTTATGGGTTCTGAAAGAAGATCTATGGCTATGACAGAGAAAGAAAAAACTTTAACAGCTTACCATGAAGCTGG
>JBLFYO010000029.1:0-18057 GCA_047609165.1 Francisella sp. | reverse complement strand
GATGATGCCGATAAGAAAGTAATAGCAGAGAGTTTCAATAAGACACTTATACTAACTGATCCAACTGCTCATGCGGAGATGCTTGTAATCAAGAAAGCAGCACAGCAAGTCAATAATCATCGTTTAGTTGATACCACGCTCTATGTAACAATGGAGCCGTGTATGATGTGTCTAGGGGCTATTGTGCAGGCCCGTGTCTCGGAAATTGTATATGCGTGTGATGACTTGCGTGTAGGAGTATTTTCAAAAGAAAATTATCATTTAAACAAGAATATTAACCATAATTTGCAAGTTACAAATGGTATAATGGCAACTCAGTGTAGTGAGCTATTAAGAAAATTTTTTAAAGAGAGAAGAAAATAAATATTATGGCAAAAGAAAAAGTTGTAGTTTTGTATGGTGGTGATTCTCCCGAAAGAGAAGTGTCATTGAAATCAGGTAAAGCAGTGTTGGAATCTTTACAGTCTCAAGGTTATGATGCTGTTGGTTTGGATGCTAGCGGAAAAGACCTAGTCCTAAAACTTGTAGAGCTTAGACCAGATAAGTGTTTTGTGGCTCTTCATGGTGAAGATGGTGAAAATGGTCGGGTTGCTGCTGTACTTGAGCTTTTGGGTATAAAGCATACTACTTGCGATATGAAGGCGGGTGTAATAACGATGGATAAAATTATATCTAAAGAGATATGGGTCAACCATGGCTTACCAACACCATTTGCCATGATTCTTACAGGAAACCTTGTAAGTGAAGATGAGATTACTTTACCTGTAGCAGTTAAGCCTGCTAGTGGTGGTTCGAGTATTGCTACTTTTAAAGTAAAGACAGTAGCAGAATTAAAACCTGCTTACGAAGAAGCTGCAAAGTATGGGGATGTAATGATTGAGCGGTGGCTTACAGGTAAGGAAATAACTGTGGCGATAGTCAACGATGAAGTGTATTCGTCTATATGGATAGAACCACTAAATGAATTCTATGATTATGAATCAAAATATAGTGGTAAGTCTACATACCATTGCCCAAGCGGATTATGTGAAGAAAAAGAACTTGAAGTTAGGCTGTTGGCTAAAAAAGCTTACGATACTTTAGGTTGTCAAGGGCATGCTAGGGTTGATTTCATTTACAATGAAGGTAAGCTCTATGTGATGGAGATAAACACATCTCCAGGTATGACAGAAAATAGCCTATCACCAAAATCTGCAATGGCTGAGGGTATAAGTTTTGATGAGCTAGTTAAGTCAATAATAGAACAGGCACGATGATTAGGTTTTTTAGAAAACTATTGATACTGTTCTTAATATTCTTAGTAATATTGATGACCATTGTATATGTGGTAAGTAAGACAGATAAGGCAATCTCAAGGGTTGATGTCGTTTCTAATGATGGTTTGGTTTATATATCTAAACAAGGTTTGATTGACAATATTTCAAAGGTTAGTAATAAAGAGTGGTTTGATGTAGATGTCGAGAGTGTCGAGAATTCTTTGTATGCAATAAAGGGTGTTGATTATGCTTTAGTTAAAAAGGTTTGGCCATCTACTTTGGTTATTTATCTATTTGATCGTAAGCCGATAGCTTATTGGAATAACAATCAAATTTTACTAGAGAATATGGTTATAATTACGCCAGAAGTGTTTAGCTTTAATGGTAATCTTCCGTATCTGGAAAGTACAGATGTAGAGGGTAGGGATTATATTTTTGAAATCTATCAAAACCTTAATGATATTGTCAAAAGCAACTCATTATCTATACTTAAAGTTATATACAAGGGTAATCAATTTAAGCTTTTGTTATCAAATGATACGCAAGTTATATTAGGTTCAAGCAAGTTGCAGTTGCGTTTAGAGCAATTTTTAAAATCATATAAAAAAGTAAAAGATTATAAGTCTGTAGAGTATTTTGATATGCGCTACAGTGATGGCTTTACTGTGAAGTATAAATAAAAATAAAAGTGTTTATTTTATTGGTTTTCTATGCTAAATAAGACTATAATACAATTTAAGTGTGTATATTGTAATTATCTATATTAATAGGATTAAAAAGTAATGAGTTTTGGAAATAACAGTTTTTGTGCGGTAGATTTAGGGTCTCATAAGGTTACTGTGGCTATAGGTGAAAAAGCTGAAAATAACGGAATTAAAATTCTTGGTGTTAGCCAAAAACGCTCCAAAGGTATTAAGCAGGGTTCTGTTATAAATCTTGAAATGGCAATGGAAACTCTTAATGCGGCTATTGATGAAGCTAAAAGCATTGCAGGAGTGGATGTTAAAGAAATTACACTTGGTATAAGTGCTCCTAGCATCGCTAGTTTTAACTCTTATGGCTTGGCTGCTGTAGAGAGTGGAGAGGTGACGATGGAAGATCTTGCTATGGCTATAAAAACTGCGAAAGCTGTGCCAATGTCAGCAGATACTGAAACTTTGCATGTCTTACAAAGAGATTATGTAGTAGATGGTCAAACAGGTGTAACAGAGCCTATAGGAATGTTTGCTGTAAGACTTGAGTCTAATGTACACATTGTGGTTGTATCATCGCGTTTACTACAAAATGTAAGAAAGTGTGTTGCAAGTTGTGGCTATAAAATCAATAATACTGTAGTTGAGCAGTTAGCTTCAAGTGATGCGACTCTTACTAGTAATGAAAAAGAAATGGGTGTGTGTCTTGTAAATATTGGTGCAGATTCTACAAGCTTTGCAGTATTTGCTGATGGAGGTATTTGTTATACTTCTACTCTAGCTATTGGTGGTAACAATATATCTTCTGACATATCTAAAGTATTTAGGTTGCCAGTAGAAGCTGCAGAAAGTTTGAAGTTGCAATATGGTTCTGCTGCAAGTAAGCATTTAAAAAATCCAGATGAAAAGATAGATATCCCAAATTCATTAGGTAATGCTAAAAAGAGAATTTCTCTGCAAGACTTATCGCTAGTGATTGAAGCTAGAGTAGAAGAAATGTTTGAGGCTCTTTATAGTGAATTAGATCAAAATGGTTTGTTAGATGTAGTATCTTCTGGTTTGGTATTTACAGGTGGTGGAGCAAAAATTAAAGGTCTAGCACGACTTGCTGAGGATATGTTTAAACTCCCAGTACGAGTTGGTGGGCCGATAGAAGTTTCTGGAGCTAATGAAGTAATGCATAATCCCGCTTATGCGACTGTAGTGGGGCTTTTGAAGTACGCAGTAGAACATGACTACGATCAACCCGTAGTAGCATCGCAAATAGCAGAAGATGCAATTGAGTTAGATAAAGGCAAGTCTAAGAAGAAAGTAGTGTCTTCTGTAAAAGGTTGGTTTTCAAATAATTTTTAAGAGTTAATGTAAAGGTAAGTTAAATTTAAAGGAGTAAATAAAGTATGTTTGATTTTAATGATTCAATGGTTTCAAATGCTGTGATCAAAGTTATCGGTGTTGGTGGTGGTGGTGGTAATGCTGTGCAGTCAATGTGCGAAGAAGTTAGTGATGTAGAGTTTTTTGTACTAAATACAGATGGTCAAGCACTGTCAAAATCTAAAGTGCAAAATGTACTTCAAATAGGTACTAACCTTACAAAAGGTTTAGGCGCTGGTGCTAACCCTGAAGTTGGTAAAAGAGCAGCTACAGAAGACAGAGCAAAGATTGAGCAACTTTTAGAAGGTGCTGATATGGTATTTATCACGGCTGGTATGGGTGGTGGTACAGGTACAGGTGGTGCTCCTGTTATAGCGGAAGTTGCAAAAGAAATGGGTATACTTACTATAGCTGTAGTTACTAAACCCTTCCCATTTGAAGGTCCTAGAAGAATGAAAGCTGCTGAAGCTGGTATAGATGAGCTTACTCAACATGTGGATTCAATCATCACAGTACCAAACGAAAAACTTCTAAGTGTACTTGGTAAAGGTGCTTCTCTTTTAGATGCGTTTAATGCTACTAATGCTGTACTTGGCGACGCTGTAAAAGGTGTATCTGAGCTTATCACTAAGCCTGGTCTTATCAACGTCGATTTTGCGGATGTAAGAGCAGTAATGACTAATATGGGTCTTGCTATGATGGGTATGGGCGAAGCTTCTGGTGAAAACAGAGCTCGTGAGGCTGCAGAAGCTGCTATTTCTAGCCCATTACTTGAAGATATAAACCTAGACGGTGCTAAAGGCGTAATTGTAAATGTTACAGCAGGCATGGATATGTCTATCGGTGAGTTTGAAGAAATTGGTGAAGTAATCAGATCATTCATTTCTGATGATGCTATCGTTATTGCTGGTACTGTTATCGATATGGATATGTCAGATACTATGAAAGTAACTGTAGTTGTGACAGGTATTGAGAAAGTAGCTACGAAAAAAGGCTTTGGTGTCGAAAAAGGTGCTAATCATAATTCTCAGAGAGAAAGTAATTACTCAAATAAACCAACAACATCTTTCCTAAGAAAAGAGACAGAAGTAGTTAGTACGCCTAGCTCAAGCACAAGTTCTGAAGAAGTAAATAAATCTGATATCCCAAGTTTCTTGAGAAGAAGATAATCAATCTAATATAAATTTCTCTATAATCCCTATATAATTATATTATTCAATAAGTTGATATCACTATCTAGGTAGTGGTATGACAATGATGTTTCTAATATAAATAAACAGATGGAGATGAATCTTATGAATCAAAAAACTATTATAAAAGAATTTTCTGTAACAGGCATTGGTCTGCATTCTGGTATAGATGTCTCTATGACCGTTAAGCCTGCAGATGTTAATACTGGTATAGTATTTCGTAGGGCGGACTTAAGTCCAGCTGTAGATATCAAAGTTACGCCATCAAGTATTAAAGAAGCTGTGATGTGTACACTTTTGACCAAAGATGGTGATCAGAGCTTATCGGTGTCTACTATTGAGCATTTGATGTCTGCATTTGCTATGTTTGAAATTGATAATGTGCTTATTGAAGTAAATGCTCCAGAGCTTCCTGTAATGGATGGTAGTTCTTTTGAATTTACGCAAATCTTGATTGATGTTGGAATTGCTGAGCAATCAGTTGCTAGAAAAGGAATCAAAATTATTAAGCCTGTGCGTGTTGAACATGAAGATAAGTTTGCAGAAGTGCTACCCTCAGAAAAGCTTGTGTATGAGTTTAAAATAGAGTGGGAACACCCTGTAATTGCTGCTACTAATGATCACATAGTATTTGAATATGATCTTGACGAGTATATTAAGAAGGTTTCAAAAGCTCGTACATTTGGTTTTTATGAGCAATTAGAATATCTACACCAAAACAATCTTGCTAAAGGAGCTTCACTAGATAATGCTGTTGGTATATCTAACGAAGGAGTCTTAAATGAAGGAGGTTTGCGTTATGAAGATGAATTTGTAAGACATAAACTTTTAGATGCTATTGGTGATTTTTATGTCGGTGGCAACATCTTAGGGCATTTTAATTGCTATAAATCTGGCCATACGCTCAATAATAAGCTTCTACATGCTATCTTTGCTGATAAAGATGCGTGGGAGAGTATTTAGCTTTAAAAACTCTATTTAAGGGTGTTTGTTAATAACTGGAGTTTTGACAAAAAAGCACTCCACAAATCTGAATAATCTGATTTTTAGCTGGCAAATTAACTCCTAGATTCCAGTTTCAAGTGCAACAAAATTTAATTCCATATCAAAAACTTGATTAGGGCTTAGCCAATTAAATCGTTTTCTAGGTCTATTATTTATTAAATCTACATATTTAGCCAGATCATCATCAGATACTGTATCAAAATCTGTCCCTTTAGGAATCAACTGCCTAAGTAAACCATTAGTGTTTTCATTTGTACCTCTTTGCCACGAAGCATACGCTCTAGCAAAATATACAGTCATATAGCAAAGCTGAAAGAGATTTATTTCATAAAAATGTGTGTAGTTTTTATTTTATGAAAGCATACAGTCAAAATTTAAGAGATAGAGCTATTGCGTCATTCAATTTTGGTTACAAACGAAAGCAGATTGTATCAATGCTAGATATTCATTATGAAACAAGATGGTTGTGGAGAAATAGGTCAATTGCATGTTTAATGTGCCTGTTGTCGTAGGTTGCATGAATGACTTTGCAAAAAAGATATAAAAACCAACTTATATAGTGATTGATAATGCTCCTATTCATACAGCAAATTTGTTTCAAGATAATATTGAAGAAAGGAGTGAAATGGATCTATACATCGTTTTTTTACCACCTTACTCACCTGAATTAAATCTAATTGAAATCTTATGGCATTTTGTGAAATATCAATGGCTAAATTTAGCTGCTTATAAAAGTACTGCCGATTTAAATAAAAATTTGGATGAAGTGCTAAAAAATATTGGCTCAAAATACATGATTACTTTTGCTTAGGTACTTAGTAGGCAGAGTTATAATTAGTTGAGAATGTTTTATCAATCATATCACTATTAATATTTTAATGGGTAGATCCCAGTCAAGCTGAGGAATTTTTTAAAGAAAAAATATATAGAAATTATGCAGCAACTGTATCAAGAGCTTTGATTTTAGCTGATATACGAGACTTATGTCTAGCAGCTTTGTTTTTGCTGATAAGACCTTTAGTTGCATATCTGTCTAGTAGAGGTATTGCTTTTGCAAAATTTTCTTTTGCAGCAACTACATCACCTTCTTTGATTGCGTAAGCAGTCTTTTTAAGGAATGTTCTCATCATAGAGCGACGAGCTACATTGTGGATACGATTTTGTTCAGCTTGAACAATTCTTTTTTTTGCTTGCTTTGAATTAGCCAATTTATTTCTCCAATTGTCTTATTTTTAAATGTTTTATAATTTTCGTTTCTCTGTGAGGGATGATGAGACACGCCAATATAATAATAAATATCTTGGTTATTTTGCATTCTTAATACTTTTTTGTCAATAACATTGTTGCCATTGTTAGCTAATATTTACTTATAACAACCTAATAGCTACATTTTGTACTCATTTTGTAGCATAATATACAGCTAGCTTAATAAAATTAACTCACAACGACTAATTTAAGAAAAAACATTTATGAAACATATTAGAAACTTTTCTGTAATTGCACATATTGACCATGGTAAATCTACTCTGTCAGATAGGTTTATACAAGTATGTAACGGATTGCAAGAGCGTGAGATGAAAAACCAGGTACTTGACTCTATGGATATAGAAAGAGAACGAGGTATAACTATCAAGGCTCAATCTGTAACGCTAGATTATAAGGCTCGTGATGGACAAGTTTATCAACTAAACTTTATTGATACTCCTGGACATGTAGATTTCTCATACGAGGTATCTCGTTCTTTGGCAGCTTGTGAAGGAGCATTGCTAGTTGTAGATGCTGCTCAAGGTGTAGAAGCTCAGACTGTAGCAAACTGCTATACTGCGATTGATCAAAATTTAGAAGTTATTCCTATTTTAAATAAAATAGATCTTCCATCTGCTGATCCTGAAAAGGTGGCGCAGGAGATAGAGGAGATTATCGGCATCGATGCTACAGGTGCTACAACTTGTAGTGCAAAGACGGGATTAGGTGTTGAAGATGTATTAGAGACTATCGTTGCTAAAGTGCCACCACCAACAGGTGATGTCAATGCTAAGCTTCAAGCGTTGATTATAGATTCATGGTTTGATAACTACTTAGGTGTAGTTTCATTAGTGCGAATCAGAAACGGTACGCTAAAGAAAGGCGAAAAAATTAAAGTTATGTCTACAGGGGTATCTCATCAAGTAGATAGATTGGGGGTATTTACTCCTAAAATGAAAGACCTTGATCATTTAAAAGCTGGTGAAGTTGGTTTTATTATATCTGGTATTAAGGATATTCACGGAGCGCCAGTGGGTGATACTCTTACTCATACGCACAATCCGACTGACAAAGTAGTACCGGGGTTTAAAAAAGTTCAGCCACAAGTTTATGCTGGGATGTTTACGATTAGCTCAGATGATTATCCAGACTTTAGAGAAGCGTTAGAGAAGCTAAGCTTGAATGATGCTTCACTATTCTTTGAGCCAGAAGTTTCACAAGCGTTAGGTTTTGGTTTTAGATGTGGCTTTCTTGGTTTGCTACATATGGAGATTATCCAAGAAAGGTTAGAAAGAGAGTACAATCTTGATCTAATAACTTCTGCTCCTACAGTTGTTTATAAGGCTATCAAAAAAGATGGTGAAACCGTTATAGTTGATAACCCTGCCAAATTGCCTGATCCGGGTTCTATTGATAAAATCCTTGAGCCAATTGTGCGTGCAAATATTCTCGTGCCAAAAGATCATGTAGGTAGTGTGATAACTCTTTGTATCGAAAAACGCGGTACGCAAGTAGATATGAACTACATGGGTGGCCAAGTATCTATTACTTACGATATGCCAATGATTGAAGTTGTATCGGACTTTTTTGATACGCTTAAATCTGTAACAAAAGGTTATGGGTCTCTAGATTATGAATTAAACCGTTATGAAGAAGCTGATATGGTGCGTCTTGATGTGCTTATCAATGGTGAAAAGGTTGATGCTTTAGCTAGTATAGTTCATAAAGACCAAGCTAAGTATAAAGGCCGTGATTTAGTGGATAGGCTAAAGGAGCTTATTCCTAGACAGATGTTCGAAGTTGCAATACAAGTTGCTATCGGTGGAACTATCGTTGCAAGAAGCACAGTTAAAGCACTTAGAAAGAATGTGATTGCTAAATGCTATGGTGGCGATATCTCTCGTAAAAAGAAGCTACTAGAGAAGCAGAAAAAAGGTAAAAAACGCATGAAGAATATTGGTTCTGTGGAAATTCCTCAAGAAGCATTTTTGTCTGTGTTGAAGAAGTAGTTTAGAATTTGAAATAATCGGATTCTATGGTCAAGTCACAGAATGACGAATTTTTTAAAAATAGTTGTTATTTACAAAGCACATCGTAGCGAGTAGTTTCAGTTGTCTTAGCAACTTCTCCAATTAGTTCATCTGATAAAGTCTTAGCTAAAAGCTCAACAATTACATCAAAGTGTATGTCGTTTTAAACCTTGTTTATCAACTAACTTTTAGTGAGCATGTCTCATACCTTTACCGCTGTAAGTATCAGAGCCACCAAAAGCATAAGTTAAAAAATGCTTTTGATGTTTTGTCTGTTTTTTCATATCAGTATTTTTGAAAAAATCTTTTACTCTATCATCAGCTAGAACTTTTCTGTAAAATTTATCAACAGCTGCTGCATCAACCGCAGCTTCGCCACCTAATTTCTCAAATAATGTTTGCATAGTTTTTCCTTGGTTTATTTCACAGTAATTTACACTACTTATTGAGGTGGCAGCATATTTTACAATAGAATAACCACCATAAAAGACTATATTGTAAATGTCGTTATCAAGCTATGTAACCAATCTTTACAGATAAGCATATATCTAGGAGATCCCCAGTCAAGCTGAGGAATTGGTATCGCTTTTATGGTCGTTTAGCTATACTGTCTGTATGAAGCTTTTTAAATAACACTTCAAATAATATATAATCACTATCAAACATATTCTAGTTAGTATAAAAATGTCAAAAAAAGTAGTAGTAGGTATATCTGGTGGTGTAGATTCTTCAGTTTCGGCTTTGCTCTTGAAGCAGCAGGGTTATGATGTGATTGGAGTGTTTATGAAAAACTGGGAAGAGGATGACAATGATGATTTTTGTTCAGCAGAGCAAGATATCGCAGATGCTCAAGCAGTTTGTGATTCTATCGGTATTCCATTTAAAAAAATAAACTTTGCTGCAGAGTATTGGGACAATGTGTTTGAGCATTTTCTTGCAGAATACAAGGCGGGGAGAACTCCTAATCCAGATATTTTGTGTAATAAAGAAATCAAATTCAAAGCATTTTTGAACTATGTGCATTTACTCGGTGGCAAATATATCGCTACAGGGCATTATGCAAGGTGTAGAAAAGCCGATGATGGCAGTTTTCAGCTAGTGAAAGGTGTTGATAGCTCAAAAGATCAAACTTACTTCCTATACACGCTAGGGCAAGAGCAATTATCGCAAACATTATTCCCCGTTGGTGAGATAATCAAAGATAAAGTCCGCGATATAGCAAAAGAAAATAATCTTGTAACTTTTGATAAAAAAGATAGTACAGGTATTTGTTTTATTGGCGAACGAAAATTTAAAGAGTTTCTATCTAAATTTTTACCTGCTCAAAAGGGTGAGATTCACGATGAAAATGGTATCAATATTGGTATACATGATGGCTTGATGTATTACACAATAGGTCAGCGTCAAGGTTTAGGTATTGGTGGAGTGAAAAATCGCCCTGAAACACCTTGGTTTGCAGCTCAAAAAGATCTTGAAAATAATGTGCTTATAGCAGTACAAGGGCATAATCATCCATTGTTGTTTAAACCTTCCCTAAAAGCTATGGAGCTTAGTTGGTGTGCTGGATTTGCTCCTGCTGATAAGTTTATCTGTGCAGCAAAAGTACGCTATAGACAACAAGATCAGGCTTGTGAAGTAACAGTAAACACTGATGGTTCAGTTGATGTGGTTTTTGATGAGCCACAAAGGGCGATAACCCCAGGGCAATCAGTAGTTTTTTATAATGGTGATATTTGCCTTGGTGGAGGGATTATCAACATAACAGGACTTTAGTTGTAATATTTTGTAAGAGAGGTGTTGATTTAATACAAAAGTTCATTGAGCTTGTCGTAAATTACTTTTTAATCTCAATAAAAGCAAGGCTTACAAAAAGTAGTTGCTGAGCGAAGTCGAATGTACTCGGTCGACTTGTTTTTATTGGGATAATACTTAAATCAGCAGTCTTACCTTATTAAAGAAAGCTAGACTAGAACTAATGGGCACTGTTGTCATTTGATTAAATGTAAAATTCTGATAGATTTATATCTATTTACAATAGGTTTAAATTTATGTGTTTATTTCAACAAACATGCCCAGATTGCAACAGTTTAAAATGCTCTAATTACTCTACTTATGAGACTAAATGTGATGGTATACGCCATCTTTTTAAATGCAGTGACTGTAATTATATTTTTTCTGAAACTGTAAAATACATTGCTATTTAACCTAAAAACTCCAGTTAGTAAGATAGCATTAGTTTTAAAATCCAGGACCGAGCGACTTTCCTTCAATGCTACCTGTAGAACATTTAATCTAGGAACGCATACTCTAACAAAATGGAGAAATCTGTTTTGTGTATTAAAAGACACATTAATGGCTTACTCTCTAACAAATAGTTTTTTTAGAGTTGGTTATTGAAGGTGATGAGCTATATACAAAGGTTCATCACAATACAAAACCTTTAGAAAGTGAAGGTTGGACTATTATGCTTTTGGATAGAACAAGTAGATTTATATGGGAGCTTTCATGTGGAGAAAAAGACCAAGAATTGTTTATGAAAGCTATTAAAGTATTAGTCTCAGTTATTGATCAAAGGGAAGATATAACGTTAGTAACAGATGGCGAAAGAAGATACTGTAATTGTTTATTTCAAATATGTCATGAATTACTAAAAACTTGAAAACTAGGCAGAGCATCCGGAAACCCCTCAGAATATAATAAATAGCGATATATATGCAAACCATTGTGAAGGACAAAATAGTGCTCTAAGCACGAAAAAATTCTGCCTTTAGAAGACACACAAATACTTATGGGCACCTCTAATAACCTATGAGCACGCATCTTAATGTCAAAATTCACCACATCTGCGTTGCAAATTTTAGCAATAGATATACTATTACCCTCAATTTTCGCCTTGTTGTGATAAATTTGAAACTAGTTAATCTGCATACACAGAGTTTTTAGAGGTGCCCTTATGCAAAATGTAAAAGTGGATTACAAAGAACTCATGATAGCTATTGGATTTCCCCTAATTTTATTAAAAAACATTTTTCTAAAAAAGAGATGCCAGCAGTTATTATTGGCATTACTAAAAATGGTTTTAGTTGGTCAGAGATTTTCAGGATTAAAATAGCTTAATGAGGACTTTATTATTATGATTTAATCAAACAGCAACAGTGCCCAATTTTATGACTTATAAATTTGCTGAATAATTACACAAACGCTAATATATCGGCAACCTAAAAGAGGGTGTTTTAGGTTTGGATTTGACAATCTTAATAAATTTTTTCTTCACCATCCGGTCTAGTTTTGTAACGACGATGTTGCCATAAATATTGCTCAGGATATTTTCTAATAGCATTCTCTAAAAACTCATTAGTGATTTTAGCATTATGATAAGCATCACCTGTAAACTCTAGTGGCTCACCAGATATGAGTTTATATCCTGATAAGTCCTTATTTCTAACATAGTAGGTAGGAATTACAGTAGCATTGGTCTTTTGAGCCAACCAAGGCGTTACAGTTAGTGTTGAGCAAAGTTTACCGAAGAAGGGCACAAAGATGCTATGCTCTCTAAAATCTTGATCAGGAGCATACCAAAGAGTAGCTTTTCTTTTTAGACTTTTAATAACGCTTAGCATATTTTTACGATCAAAGCATTTATTAACATAGTTCAATCTTGATGATGTGATAATGTGTTCAATTAGAGGGTGCTTATGCTTTTGATACATTAGACTTAGTGGTTTAAAGTGATCGCCACAGTATCTACCTGCCATTTCTAGAGTATGGAAATGAAACCCTAGTGACAAAAGAGTCTTATCAGGATTGTTATGTGTATTTATGAAGCTTTTATATTCAGAATCATCAAAATGTATTTTATTAAATCTTCTATCAGGCATAAACCAAGCAATCAAGCTTTCAACCCCCGCCATACATGCAGACTTGTAACTCTCATCAACTAAAGTTTCAATCTCTTGCACAGACTTTTCTGGAAAGGCTATTTCAAGGTTTATCTTCGCAATCTTATTTCTTCTTTTAGTTAAAGGTTTTGCTAGTTTGCCAATAAATATAGCTAAACGCATCAAGGATTTATATGAAAGAGTATTAACGAGAATTTTAGCTATAATGATGGCTAGCCATATTCCCCAGTATTTGGGTTTTAGAAGAGACTTGTCCATGAGATATTTATTTTTTCTTATGAGTGTGACTAGCTTGGTATCGTCTAGTTATAAGATACTGTTGCGTGATACTTATTAAGTTATTCGTTAGCCAATAAAGTACAAGACCTGCAGGGAAGGATGAGAATAAGAATGTAAACATCACAGGCAAGAACATCATGATTTTTGCTTGCATTGGATCTGCAGGAGCTGGAGATATCTTTTGTTGTAAAAACATCGAGATACCCATAAGCACAGGCAATACATAGAATGGGTCTTTTATAGATAAATCATGAATCCAGAACATAAACGGAGCATGTCTTAACTCTACAGACTCAAGCAGTACCCAGTATAGTGATATAAATATAGGGATTTGTACAACCATTGGTAAACAGCCACTTAGTGGATTTACCTTTTCTGATTTATACATTTCCATCATTTTTTTACCAAGAGCTTGCTTGTCATCTTTATAGCTTTCTTGAAGACGCTTAACTCTAGGCTGTAACATTCTCATTTTTGCCATTGAGCGATAGCTTTTAGCAGATAGTGGGTAGAATATAGCTT
This sequence comes from Francisella sp., assembly GCA_047609165.1. Classification (GTDB taxonomy): domain Bacteria; phylum Pseudomonadota; class Gammaproteobacteria; order Francisellales; family Francisellaceae; genus Francisella. The sequence goes on along the minus strand of JBLFYO010000029.1, from coordinate 4,568 downwards.
TGATTAAACAAGTAACCAATATAATCGCTAAGCCCCAGTTACCAACTAACTGATGAATATGGAACATTATCCAGAAAATAATTTCTGAGAAGAATGAAAGCATTCCGTAGTCTAGTGTTTTTTCAAGGTTTGGGGCTAATGGTGCAAGATTATCCTTGATAATCGGGCCAGAATAAAGCACGCTCGTAGCATTTTGAGATTGGTTTGGTTGTATTGTCATACTAGTATATTCACCAGCTTCAAATACATTTTCACCGATGTTTTTATAGTAAATTACAGAGTTAGAAGATTGTGGTATCCACGCACTTTCAAAATAATGCTCTACAAATGCCACCCAACCAGTACCTACATTAGTAATTATTTTAGGGTCGCCGTTTGTTTTAGCAATATCTTTGAATGACTCTTTTCTGAACTTATCTTCAGAAGTGGAGTAAGCAACACCTGTGAAAGTATAACTGTGAGCATTTAGAAGACTGAAACTATCACCAGCAGGATCAAAGTCACGAGCAAATGAGTTATCTATAATTATATTTGCAGGGGTTGTACTAGTATTTGTGATGTTTTGAGATATTGAGATATTGTATTTAGCATCATCAAAAGTATATGTTCTGATAACATTTAAGCCCTCAGCACTACCACTAAGAGTTAAGACTTGCTTATCGCCTTCTTGCTTTATGCCATCATCTTTAAATTGTATAGTTAAAGGCTTTTTATCTACAACAATGTTGCTCTTTGCAATGTATTGAGATTTGTCTTTATTTGTTAAAAGAGGCATTGCTGATTTGTCATCAAGGCTTACTGTATAGTCTTTTAATGAAGCGGAGATTATCGCACCGTTATTTAAGCTTACTTGTAAATCTTTAAATACACCTGTATTTACTGTAACCGTCTTAGCATGTTCATACTCTGAGAAGTTTGTTTTGACAGCTAGTGCAGTTTTAGCATCGGTTTTAGGAGTTTCACTAGAAGTCTTAGGAGTGTCAGTAGTATAGTGACTAGTGCTATCTGTAGCTTCTGTTGTTTGCTGAGAGCTATCTTTTGCAGGGAAGGTTTGCTCCCATCTGCCCATCAAGGAGACAAACATCATCGCTATTGTTATTAATAGTAGTATTCTTATGTGATTGGATTTCATTGTTATTCTAAACCTTTTGTTTTGCTAGGAACGGGGTCAAAGTAGTCTCTTTTAGATAATGGTTGGCATCTAAAAATTCTACAAATACTTAAATATAATCCTTTTAGTATACCATGAGTTTGAAAAGCTTCTAGAGCATATTCCGAACAAGTTGGATAATAACGACATCTTGCCGGTATAAATGGACTAATACAGTAGCGATAAAATTTAATAATTAGAATAAGAGGAGCAGTCGCTAGCTTTCTAAAAACTGTTGAAATTTTCTTATAGATTGCCACAAATCTTCCTTAGTAGCTTCACCTGCGGGCTTTTTGCTAAGTACAACTAAGCTTTTATTAGCCAGTAAATCTTTATGGGCACGGAATGACTCTTTAAGAAGTCTTCGGCACAGATTTCTTTTAGTAGCTTTTTTGATATTTTTTTTAGCTAGTATTGCACATAAGCCAGGCTCATTTATAGAGCGAGTGCTAAGCAGGAAAGTAAAGTGAGTGGAGCTTAGTTTAGCTTCGACATTGCCAAAGGTCTTAGTAACCTCATCTTTTGTCAGAATATTTTGCTTTTTCAAAGACAGTAATTAAGCAGAAAGTTTATGTCTACCTTTAGCTCTTCTGTTTCTGATTACTTTTTGACCTCTAAGTGTTTTCATGCGAGCACGGAAACCACAAGTTCTTTTTCTTTTCAGGTTTGATGGTTGGAAAGTTCTTTTCATTATTATTATCCTTTATGTTATAAATTGCAAAAACTATTAAGTTTGATTAACAGATTTCGGAAATAGTTACGGTATTTTATAGAAAAGGTAGTCTATAGTCAATGATAAGGAGACTATGAAGTGATGATTTTATTAAAAAAGTGTATTTTGCATCAAATTGCGTCGTTTACAAGATTTGAAGCTACGTAGCTCATGGAGCGTTCTACCTAGCACTTTAATGCAATTTATACTACTCAAGCTTGTGTTTGGTGCGTAAGGTCAGTTATAATATAGTTATTAGAGTTTATATGCAAAAAGTATTCCTACAAAATGACTCCTGAAACAAAAATACAAAAAGCCTTAGATGAGTTAAGCATTAGTGCGACAGATAAGCAGATTAATTTATGGATTGAGTATTTAAAGCTACTTGAAAAGTGGAATAAAGTCTACAACATGACTTCTATCAAAAAGTTTGACGATATGTTGGAGAAGCATTTGTTTGATAGCCTTTCAGTTGCGAAGTTTATCAAAGGTGATTCAACTGTTGATGTAGGTACAGGTGGTGGTTTGCCTGGTGTAGTGTTAGCTATTTTGTACCCAGAACACAAGTTTACTCTAGTTGATAGTGTTGGTAAGAAAATTATGTTTTTAAAGAATGCTAAAAGAGTTTTGAAATTAGATAATATAGAGCCTGTAAATATCCGCATAGAGCAGCTTGAAGGCAGTTTTGACAATATCATTTCACGAGCATTTAGTGCAGCAGATAAGTTTTATGATTTGTGTAAGCATTTCTTGACGAATAATAATCAGATGCTAGCAATGAAAGGTCCTGACCTTGAAGAGAGCAATCTAGCCAAGTTACCGTTAGATATCAAAACTCATCAGATCGCCGTGCCATTTTTAGAGGCTAAAAGAAATATTATAATAATGAGAAAAAAGAATGTCTGATAATGACTTTATAAAACAAGCCTATGAAAAAATACAGCCTAATCTGTCAGATAAAGCAAAGCTTTTGGCAGTTAGTAAGTATCAAAGTATCGAAAAAATAAAGTATCTTGCAAGTTTAGGACAGATCGACTTTGGTGAAAATTATCTACAGGAGCTTGAACAAAAAGCTACAGAGGTGCCGGAATTGAATTGGCATTTTATAGGAAGTATTCAATCAAAAAAAATAAAAGCTATAGTTAAATATGCAAGCACTATTCAAAGTGTAGAAAAATTTGAGCATATAGAAAAAATAAATGAATATGCTAGTCAGATAAGCAAACAAATATCTGTGTTTTTACAGATAAATATTGATGATGATGTGAATAAATCGGGATTTGGCTCTAATCAAATAGATAGAGTAGTTGATTGTGTTGAAAAATCTAGCGAACTAGAGAGTGTAAATGTGATTGGGCTAATGTGTCTACCTGCAAAAAGCTCTACGCCAAGTAAAAGCTTTGACAAAATGCAAAGGTTCTATGCAAAAATAAACTCTATGCTTTATGATGCTCAAAAGCTTAAAGAACTATCTATGGGTATGAGTGGCGACTATCTTGAAGCTATAAGTTATGGCTCTACAATGGTAAGAGTTGGTAGTAGTTTGTTTGGGGAGAGAGTTAAGTGAGTAAATTTAAAATTGCTATTTTACTTAGCTACATAAGTATTGCAAGTGCTTCAGCTGTGATTGTTAATCCAGCTCTCCCACATATAGCAACACAGCTAAATCTTGCTAGTGGTCAAGTAGAATGGTTAGTGAGTATATTTCTTATTGGCTATGTAATTGGGCAGATAATCTATGGACCTATAGCTAAAAGATATGGAGATATCGCAACGCTAAGAATTGGCTTATGTCTAAACCTTGTGGGTATATTTATCTGTGTATTTGGTGGCCAAATAATGTCGATGCAGGTTTTACTAATAGGTAGGTTTATAACAGCGATAGGTTCATCTGCGGGCTTGGTTTGTACATTTATTATATTAAACAATTCTGTTGAAGAGTCGGTAGCAAAGTCGGCACTATCATTTGCGACGGTTTCATTTACTCTATCGATAAGTATAGCTGTTTTGATAGGGGGAGTTGTTAATACTTATTCGCATTGGAATTATTGTTTCTACGCATTGCTGATTCATGGTCTGATAATGCTAGTGTTAAGTTTTATTTATAAAAATAATAAAGATACTGACTATAAGCTTAGCTTTGTAAGTGTTTTGAATAATTACAAAGAAGCATTGGGTAGTCCGAAGTTGATTATATTTTCTCTGACTATAGGGGTTATGACAGTGTTTAGTTATTGCTATTCGGTATCGGGTGCGTTTATTACAAATAAAATGTTTGGATTTAGCAGTGCTGAGTATGGTATTTGGAATATTGTAACGATGTTCGGGATAATTTGTGGTTCACTTGTGATGGCAAAGATAATAAACAAATACAACAACCTGAATATACTTATAGTGGCATTGCTTACATTTGTAGGATTATTCGCGATTTTAGCGATTTTGCAATTGTTTGGTTATGTTACCCCAATAGTATTTTTTGTGCTTATAACTTTGATATATTTTGTATGTAATTTTATTTATCCTGCAGCTTCACATTTTGCGTCTAATGCTATTTCGTGTAAATCAAATGCATCAGGTGCAATGAATTTTATTCATATGTCTATGGCTGTAATAAGCGTTTCAGTATTGGGGTATTTACCTTTAGAATATATTTGGAGCTTTATTGCAGTATGTTTGTTTCTGCCTATTATTTGCATTTTTTTGATA
>JBLFYO010000028.1:0-18228 GCA_047609165.1 Francisella sp. | reverse complement strand
ATATCAAAATTTTTATAGTCAATAATAAAGTTTTTACCGTCTTTAATAAATGATGCGATGTTTTTATCTTTATAGTTTATATCTATCATAAGCCACTCTTGTATAATTTACTTTACAAGGGTACTTATATCATACAATAATGTAAAGCAATTTATACAAAAACCATGTGGAGTTGAAGTTTTGACCACGCAATCTATTCTTATACTCAAGCTCATCAACTGCATTCATGAGGTCCTTAATCTCATAATCATATCTAGTAATTAAGAAATACCCGATTTCGCGGATATGACTGATTAGTTTTTCATTCACAGACACACATCAATATCCTTAAGCGATAATAACTTATATTCTATTTCATAATCATTATACTGATTAACCAACTTTTGAGATTTTGATATTAGCTTATTAAGGTCTAGTTTTTTCTTATTAAGCTTAACCTCACAAATCAATATTTTTTTCTCAATATCATCAATAGCAACTATATCAATCTCATTCTGATTGCCTCGCTCCCAATATGAGCCGATAGCTGTGTATGATTGTTTTTCTTTAAATATTTCAACAAATAGTCTCTCTAAAATGCGACCTTAAAAAACAGAAATATCCCTATGAACAATTTCTTTTAATTTAGAGAAATTATCAGCTTCAACAAGTGACTGATACTTAAAAATAAATCTAAACCAAAAAGCTAAGAAAACATCTACAATCTCATATTTTTGCACTTTTGAATTTGGCTTCGCATTAATTGGTTTTATAGATTTTATAATAGAATAGTCATGCTCTAAACGATATAAATGTCCTGATATATTAATCTGTAAAACTAACTCTATTTCACTTCATGAAGTTTTTGATTCAGCTATTAGGCTGAGAATAGAAAAATAAACATTATAGTCTCTACCGAACTCTTCAACTAGTCTATTTTTTCCTTCATTTAAAAATATCGAATTTGGCTCAACAATATTATCTATCATACTATTTAAATCAAAACTGCCATATAAGATAAATAGCTCAATATATTTTGCAACACCACCAGTAAATGCATAAAAATCTAAAATATTGTGTGGATCATAGCTATTATTATCAACAAGGATTTTTTTTAACACACTTGGTTTAAATGGTTTTAGTTCTATTTTTAAATCACAACGACCAAATAACGGTTCATTACTATCTTCATATATCTTTTTCATTAAATGGTATATCGAGCCACAAGTGATTAGATGGATTTTGCTAGAATTCTTATTTAAATCCCAAAGCTTTTGCATTGATGAATATATCGAAGAATTAATCCTAAGAAATTCTTCAAACTCATCAATAATTAATGTAAATGATAGAGTTTTACCTAGTTCCAATATGTATTCAAATACTTGCTCAAACTTAGTAAGTTCACCAATGATTTCCACATCTAATTTTGCTAATATCTCACTACAAAAATCTTGGCAAAGTAGACTCTCTGTCTTTTTAGCTACAAAAAAATAGAGAACCTTATCATCACTATATTTATGTAAAGCTAGGGTTGTCTTACCAATCCTACGCCTACCAATTAGCATAGTCATTATAGATTTTTTAGATTTCAATTTATCTGCTTTTGATAAGAGAGCTAGCTCATTTTCTCTATTGTAGAATTTCATATAACAACCATTGTTGTGATAACTATGGTTGTTATAAACATGATTTGAATTAATTTGTCATACTATGGCTTAACTACGAGCTATTCTGATATTCAAGCTCATCAACCACATTTGAGAGATCCTGAATCAAGTTCAGGATGACGATTCGTAGTCAAAACATTATTTTTAAAGACAAAAAACAATCAATACCCAAGATTTGTCATACTATGGCTTGACCATAGTATCATAAGGGCACCTCTAAAAACTCATAAGCACACATCTTAATGCCCAAATTCACCACATCTGCGTTGCAAATTTTAGCAATAGATATACTATTACCCTTAATTTTCGCCTTGTTGTGATAAATTTGAAACTATTTAATCCACATACACAGAGTTTTTAGAAGTATCCATAAGTTAGTTTAAATAAAACTCAATAGTTTGTTTGAACATCTTCTCAAAATCTTGAGATGGCTTCCAACCTAGATCATTTTGAATCTTACTATTATCAATAGCATAACGCCAGTCATGTCCTTTCCTATCCTCAACAAATTTTATTAATTGACTATGCGGTGCATGTTCAGGCTTATACGCATCCATTAGCTTGCAGATAGTATGTACTAAGGTTAAATTATCAACTTCATTAATGCCACCGACATTATAGACCTCACCAAGCAGACCCTTTGCTACAACAGCTTGTATAGCATCACAATGATCTGTCACATATAGCCAATCTCTGATATTTGAACCATCACCATATACTGGGATTGATTTTTGCTCTATGCAACTTTTGATAACAACAGGAATCAGTTTTTCTGGGTGCTGATATGGGCCGTAGTTGTTTGAACAATTAGAAATTGTAACTGGTAGCTTATAGGTATGAAAATACGCTCTAACTATATGATCAGAACCAGCCTTAGATGCTGAGTATGGAGAATTTGGCTCATAAGCCTTATCTTCTGTGAATGCTGGATCAGTTTTTGATAGCGTGCCATACACCTCATCAGTAGATACATGGTGAAATTTACAACTATTTATATCAAGCTGTAATTCATCTAGCCAGTATGTTTTTGCCAGATTCAACAGATTGAAAGTACCCATAATATTAGTCTCTAAGAAAACTTTAGGACCCGTTATAGAATTATCGACATGAGATTCTGCTGCAAAGTGTACTATAGTATCAATACTGTGCTCTCTCAAAGTATCATAAACTTGTTGCTCATTACAGATATCACCTTTTACAAAAGTATGATTTTGTGGATTATCAAGATTTGCTAGATTAGCCATATTACCTGCATATGTTAGCTTATCATAAGAGACTATTTTCACATCATCGTATTTGCTCAACATCATACGCACATAGTTACTGCCTATAAAACCAGCTGCACCTGTTACTAATATATTTTTTGGTTTGTAGTTCATTTCACTAACCTTTTGTTTTTGATCACCACTTCCAACAATCATTCAGGACTTGACTATAGTATCACCCTACTAATCTAAGATATTATCATATAAGTCTAGCCAATCAGGATTAAACTTAGATATCAGATCTATTTTCCAAGATCTATTCCAATCTTTTATACGCTTTTCTCTATTTATAGCTGACTCTATAGATATATGTTGTTCAAAATAAACTAGCTGATGAACTAAGTATTTTTTAGTAAAAGACTCGACTATACTATTTTTATGTTGCCAGACCCTTTTTATTAAATCAGATGTCACACCAACATATAAAGTTCCATTTTTCTTACTAGCCAAAATATAAACATAAAATTCTTTTTTCATTACAATATCAAACCTTATCAAATAGCATATTAATTATACATATTTAAAATGTTTGTCATACCGTGACTTGATCACGGTATCCATATTAAAACCCAAACCATAGATTACGGAGTCAAGCTCCGTAATGACAATTTGGTATTATACACACTCTAAAAAGGTTAGTCATTCCGGACTCGATCCGAAATCTCATAACCTAAACTAATACTGTAGAGACCATGAATCTCACTACACCAAAACTCGTCATACTATGGATTACTTCGACAGGCTCAGCACAAGTGAACATAGTATCCGCTTTATACGCTATCATTAACTAAATTTTTCAAATACTGACCATACTCAGTCTTAGCGAGCATATCAGCTTGTGCTAAAACTTGCTCTGATGTTATAAATCCTTTACGCCATGCTATCTCTTCAAGGCAAGCTATCTTCAGACCTTGACGCTTTTCTATCGTTGCAACAAACTGACCTGCTTCTAGCAACGAATCATGCGTTCCAGCATCTAGCCATGCAAACCCGCGACCTAGTAACTCTACATTCAGACCACCATTTTTTAGGTATATTTCATTAAGAGATGTTATCTCTAACTCACCCCTAGCTGATGGTTTAACTTGCTTTGCATAGTCTACGACTTTATTATCATAAAAATACAATCCTGTAATAGCATAATTAGATTTTGGTTTCTCTGGTTTTTCTTCGACAGAAACTACTTGTTTATTATCATCAAACTCTACTATACCATAGCGATGTGGATCATTTACATAGTAGCCAAAAACACAAGCCCCACCAGTATCACTATCACATGTTTTTTTAGCATTCTCGAGCATCTCAGTCATACCCTGACCATAGTAGATATTATCACCTAATATCAAACATGCAGAGTCACCGTCTAGAAACTCTTCACCTAATATAAAAGCTTGAGCAAGACCATCTGGTGATGGTTGTACGATATAACTAAGCTCTATACCAAACTGTGATCCATCACCTAGCAATTGCTGAATAAGTGGAATATCTCGCTCTGTAGATATTATAAGTATTTCCTTAATACCAGCCAACATAAGTACTGATAATGGATAGTACAACAAGGGCTTATCATAAATTGGTAGTAATTGCTTACTAACACCCAATGTAAGCGGATAAAGCCTAGTTCCACTACCACCTGCTAATATTATTCCTTTCATATTCTTTCATCCCTAAACTTATATAATAAAATAAATAAACACACTATGAAATACAAAATATAGTTTACAAAAAACGCCATGGTTAAGCCAACCAATCCAAACATATTAAAGAAAAATATAGACATTGTTACAAAAGATAATATAAACCCTATCTCTAATGAGATAAACACTTTAATAGATGCTCTAGCCAAAAAGGTAGTTGCTATAACCCAACTTGCAACTTTTAAAACATCTCCCATCATTTGAAAAGCAAAAAGATTTTCCATTTGGCTAAAATCTTTTGAAAAAAGAATCACAATAATAATATGCCTAAGAAGATATATACATAAAGCCATCAAGGAAACTATCGGCACTATTCTTTTGAGTAAGTAAAAAACCTCTTTTTTTAATTCTTTATTACATGAAATACTAGAGTACTTTGGTAACGCATAGGTTGATATAACAGTAGTAATAAGCATCAAATACGCATCAGAAATTCTAAGCATCGCATTCCAATAACCGACCTCTGTCCAGCTAGAATGATCTGCGACATAGTTTCTTAGGAAAATTTGAGCCAATGGCAAACTTAATGCACAGACTACTGACATAACAGAAAATAGTAGTAATTTTTTAGTCCACGGGTTTCTAAGATTTATTTGTAGTAAAAATAGTTTAATCTTTGTAATTCTGACAAAGACTAACACCACAAAAAACATCAATAACTGACCAAGCACAAAACCCAGCAGTACACCGTTAGTATGGTAAAAATATGCCAATATGGGTATAACCATAATAGATATAATGCTTGATGCTATTGAGAACAATGCATATTCTTTCATCTTATTCAGGCCATTAAATATTGACCTAACAAGTTGATTCATCACATAGCCGTATAGTGTCAAACCAAAGCAAATAAATAGCCAATAGTAACTAGCATCCCCTAGCACCAATTCAGATAATTGTGTAGAAAGTACCGCTACGATAACACCTGTAATTAGTGAAAACACTGTAACTAATGATGTTGCTGTATTGATAATAATATCTTTAGATGTTTGATCATCCTTATACTCTGCTACATACTTGACTACCCCTGTCTGGACTATACCACCAGAGCCAACTTGTAATACAGATATAAAAGACATGAACTGACCAAACAGTCCAAATGCAGCAGCACCAGCAAAGATAGCAATAAATTTAGCAACTACAAAACCAGATGCTAATGTAGCAACCGTTGCAATAGTGGTAAAAAACGATGTTTTCCAGAGGTTCATACTAATATTTGTTTATAAAATTTACTATAAACTCAACATCATCCATAGACAAGTGCTGACCAATAGGTAAACTCAATACTTCTTCATGTATCTGCTCCGAAATAGGATAATTGTTTTTTGATAATTCAGTATATGCTAGCTGTTTATGTGGTGGTATTGGGTAATGAATAACTGTTTGAATGCCATTATCTAATAAATACTGTTGAAATTCATCTCTATTGACAGTTCTTATGACAAACACATGCCACGCATGATTATCATTTTTCCTAACCTTTGGTAATGTGATTTTATCATTTTTAATATTATCTAGATAATAATTCGCAATCTCTCTTCTAGCTTGTATATCTTTCTCAAGATATTTTAGTTTCACTCTTAGCATAGCTGCTTGAATCTCATCTAAACGACTATTAACACCTTTGTATAGATTCTTATACTTTTCATGGCTACCATAGTTAGACAACGCTATTACAGTAGCAGCTAGTTCTTTATCATTAGTAGTAACAGCTCCACCATCACCTAATGCACCTAGGTTTTTACCCGGATAAAAACTAAACCCGCTAGCATCACCTAAGTTACCTGATTTTTTGTCTGCAAAATATGCACCGTGCGATTGAGCAGAGTCCTCGATAACTTTTAGATTGTGTTTCTTAGCTATGGAATTAATCACATCCATCTGACAAGTTTGTCCGTATAAATGCACAGGCATGATAGCTACAGTCTTGCTTGTAATAGCTTGCTCTATTTTATCAGAATCTAGTAGATAATCATCTAAAGTAGGCTCAACTAATATAGGGACTAAATCATTTGCCGATATTGCCAACATACTTGCTATATAGGTGTTTGCTGGGACTATAATTTCATCACCTGACTTAAATACCCCAAGCTCTTTATATGCTCGGATAATAAGTATCAATGCATCTAGTCCGTTAGCCACCCCTATACAGTACTTAGTGCCACAGTATTTTGCAAACTCACTTTCAAAAGCAGCACACTCAGTACCACGGATATACCAACCACTATCTATAACTCTAGCACAGGCAGCTTTCAACTCATTCGCATATAGGCTGTTTATTTTTTGTAAATCTAAGAATTTTATCATAACACTACAAATACCTTTTATATTTATCCCTAATCACTTCATAGTCTTTTATATTATAATCAAAAAAGACATCTATTTCAGTTTCTTCTATAATTTTAGCACCAAACCTCTTATGAAAGACTATAACCCTGTGGTTATCTTTTCTAACATCAAAGTGCGATTTAATAAAACCTAATTTATAAAATCCAAACTCATATATTTGAAGAGCAGATTCTATAGCTGTAGTTTTTGGAGCATCTTCTTTTATAATCCAACTGCCCCAACAAAAAGAGTTTCCTTTCAAATCATAAATTCTAACTAGTCCAAGTTTATCCTGACTTTTACTTTCAATAACAAAATAAAACTCTTTTTTATTTTTTTCTTTCTCTTTATAACTTTCTATCCAAGCTATTTGGCTCTCTATGCTTACTGATGTTTTAGATAGATATTTGTTTTTATTCTCATTTTGCCTTAAATCTAAAATAAACTCAGCATCTTTTTCTTCAACAGTCCTAAGATTGATATTTTTACCATAAATAATCATGCTACCATTAGGTAATCACAACTATTTACCCCCCCCCCACCCCGAGATTAACTCATTATTAATATTTAGATGCATAGTTATTCTCCTGCTAAATCTTGCTGGATTACCAACCCATATCTCATTAGCTGGCACATCTTTGGTTACTACACTCCCAGCACCAATCATAGAGTTTTCACCAATAGTTATGCCAGGTAATATTGTTGCATTTGCCCCTATAGACGATCTTTTTTTGATAACAGTCTTAGGATATTCAGACACAAGCATCTTTGATCTAGGCATTTTGTCATTTGTAAAAGTTACATTTGGACCAATAAAAACATCATCTTCTAGTGTTATTCCGTCCCAGATTTGCACACCAGACTTAATAGTTACATTATCACCAATAGACACTTCATTTTCTATCAAACAATGAGAACAAATATTACAATTTTCACCAATATTTGCATTTGGCAATATAACCACAAACTGCCAAACCTTCGTATCCATACCAATATTAGATGATTGAACATCAGATAAGTTGTGTATAAAGCAATTAGGCATTTTTGACCTCTTTTAAAAAATCATCGTAATCTCTAATATAATCACTTTCATCATACAGTTCACTAGCTAATACCATAAGTACACAGTCGCTAGAAAACTCAAACATTTCTCGCCACACCAACCCTGATATTAACAAGCCTTTATCTGGACTATTTAGCAAAACCTCTTCTTTCATAAGGCCATCATCAATCAATACTTTACAACTACCTGATACGCAAATCAATACTTGCTCTAAATCTCTATGAGCATGAAAGCCTCTGCTGACATTGTCCGTAGTGCCAAAAATGTAATACACCCTTTTTATATCAAAAGGGATATTTTTATTTTGCTCTAGAGAGATTAGAGAACCTCTACCATCACCTAGAATATTGAAGTTTAGTAGTTTTGTCATTTTTTATCCTCGCTTTTCTTATTTGGGCAGTCTTCTTTATCACAAAAATTATCATTCAAAAGTTTGTGATAATACTTTAGTTTATTAGATCATTCTGAACACATATAGAAATGATATAAAAGCTATCACAGCACATATACAGCACACAATATATAACGAGGTATACTTAAAATGGATTTTGATACTATTGTAGTGATACAAAAAGCAAACAAAGGTCCCATTATCATACAATATACTCTTACATAATAGAAGGTATTATGGCTAGTTATTTTTTCTCTGAGATACTCTATATCCAGTGTGTTTTTATTTTTTTTAAACGCTAGTTTCTTCCAGTGTTTTGGGTAGTCTGATAAATATTTGCCATTTTTAAATAGTTTAGGGTAAATATGTTTACGGTTTTTAATAGAAACCAAAATCTGATGAATAATAACACCAGGTACAGAAGCCAACAAAGTGACCGCACCAAGAGTATATAAACCACTACTATTTAGTGATGTAATATTTTTAATAAAGCAATCTACGCTAGTATATTTAGCAGTCATCTAAAACATAAATAGCCAAAATATAAAGACCATGCCCGATAGTTGATAGAGGAAGAATTGTTTGTTCATTTTATTTATTTCTTTTAATTTTAAGATTTACTCTTAACATAACCCTATAAGACATATGAGTTAAGAAGAGAAATGGTGCTTGTCTAATTGCTGACATACAATAAGTAGTAACTAACCTAATATTTTTGTTTTTTAAACTTGCTAGTACCATATTAACATACCAAGTATTTTTGGCATATTTAATATATTTATATAGGTGTGGCATTTCAGATTCTATTATTGCATATGTGATTAAAGTATCACCGCTATACCCTAGTTTCTGAGCTGCCGAATAATGCTTCCTATATTTAGTTAAATATTCATCTAATATGTAAATTTTACCATTAAGTGCTACTTTAAAATAAAATAGTGCGTCAGATGCCACACTCATTCTCGAGTCAAAATTATTTTTAACCATAGATCTACGAACCATATATGATGGAACCGGCACTAGTGCATTACCTTTTTTTAACATACTTTTAAAATCATATACTCTTTTTGAAGAGTTTATTTTATACTTCTCCATACTCTCTTCATCTATTATTATACAGGCCGTACCACATGTAGAATACTGAATATTATTGTGCATAAATTCGACTTGCTTCTCCAGTCTTTCTGGCATCATCACGTCATCACCAGCAAAAAAACAATAATATTCGCCTTTTGATTTATCTAAACAAAAATTACAATTACCTGTAATACCTAGATTTATATCTTGCAAATATAGCTCTATTTGTGGGTATTTTTTTTTATATTTAATCAATATGTTTCTAGTGTTATCTGAAGACAAATCATCTGATACAATAATTTGAAGATTATCATAAGTTTGACTTATAACCGAATCTAAACACTCTTCTATATACTTATCTGCATTATATGTTAAAACAAAAACACTAACTAACGGTTTATTCATTATTTACCCACTCCTAACACAGCCATATAACACTGTTCATATTTTCTGATCATCACACCAATATCAAAACTTTTATCTAAATAGTCAGTGTTATATTTTTTATTTAAAATCAAATCCACCAACTCTTTTTCATTAGTAAACCTATTTTCAACTGCGACAAGACCTCTCATACCAGGTATATTAGATACTACAACTGGCCTACCACAAGCCATAGCTTCTACTACAACCAATCCAAACCCTTCCCAATGTGAACTTTGCACCACTACATCACATGCTTTCATAATCGAGTAAACATCATTTCTAAAACCTAGAAACTTGACTCGATCTCCAATACCTAGATCATTAACCATATTCTCAATATCTTTTCTTAACTCACCATCACCAACCAGTAATAATTTATAATTGTCTGGCAGTAAATTCATAGCTCTTACTAATGTAGCATGGTCTTTAGCTTCTGAAAATCTTGAAAACATACCAATCAACATATCTTCACAATCAAAACCTAAATATTCTTTGTTATAAGAAGTAGACTCTCGTATTTTTTTTACATTAACTCCATTAGGAATAACCACATACGGGTATTTATTACCAATATGATTTTCTAATGCTTCTTTTGTTGCAAGCGTGATGCACCCTATCACCGAATATCTTTTGTACATGATTTTATCAACATACTTAAATATTTTTTTACTTCTTCTTCTATTACTAGTACTATGTTCTGTCGTAATAAATTTTTTAGATGGAAAGACAATGCTTAAAATTGCTACACATATCTGTGCAGGGAATAGATGTGTATGAATGACATCGTATTTCTTGATATATTTATACATATTAAATATAGACATTATGCTATATGGTTTTTTAGCATTTAAGCTAAAATAGTTGGGATGATCCACTTTACTTTCAGGTAATGGCATCATACTCAAAACATCTATTTCAATAGATTTATCAGCATTTACCCAGTCATTTACAATCTTCTCTGCTCCACCACCATACACTAATGGAATTATGTGTAGTGTTTTCATTATCAATCCGTTTTATCCAATTTTTTACAAATTTTATAGAGCATAGTATCTGCCCCACCTTGGTTAAGACCTATTATTACATGTGTTAATTTTATCATCTTGAGTCTTCTCTCAATTTTAGAAAGTATAAGCTCGTAAAGTAAAAAATTGCCATACCTTGAGCATTGTTATACATAAATAATCCTTTGAAATTAAACAAAAGAATGGATACACAAATAATAGTTATTATAAATTTATTGCTTTTAAAAAATGCTCTAAAAAACATTAACAAAAAGCTTATTTTGACTATAGCAAAAACTATTCCACCAAAAAGTATATCATTCATATAGCCTCCATCAGAATAAATAAAAGCGCCTGGATGAGAATATCCTGTACCATAGATAAAAATATCTAATCCCGGCCAAAAGTACATTTTGTGAATTACGTAATTAGCTGATCCATTATGTGCAAGATCAAAAAAGCTTAACATCCAATTGCTGTATTTGCTCATATTCGGAAGTGATATTAAAACGAAAACACAGATCATCCCTATAACTAGTAATTTTAGAAACTTTGATGGCTTACTTAAAAACAAATACATTACACTTAAAATAATCGCTATTCCAGATGTTCTGGCCGCAACAAAACCTGACAAACATACCAGTGAGAATAGCAATAATATCGGAACACTATATTTATTGTTTTTAACGATATGTGACATGAATAAGATACAAAAAACCCCGTACGCAGTTCCTATACTAAAATAACTAGACCCCGTAATAAAAGAATGTCTATAATAGTTCTTTCCTAATGAATCAGAAATACCAGCTCCATGAAAAATATTTAAAAAATCGAATGTATTATAAAATGTTCCTGCCACAATATTTACAAGTGCATTAAAAACAAATGCACACAACAATATTTTAAACAAATATGATGGACTAGAGTCTTTCAAAAAGAGACTGTATACAAAATAAAATGCACAGAACAAAACAAATGCTTTACACCATGATAGCAAAAAAGCAATGTCTGATTGATGTAAACAAATCATGAAAACTATATATAACAATAGAATCATAAATATAATAAAGTAATTTTTATAATATACAAATTCATAAAAATTGTTAATTCTAAATTTTTGAGACATCACAAATGGAATAAGTATAATAACAACAAGAAAAGAAAAACCTACACCATTTGGTAAAAATGGAACCTGCGGATCAAATAAAATACAAAATACTAGCATAAAAATAAATATTTTTTTTAAACAATCTCTTTTAACAATCAATTCAAATACCACTCAACCGCATGCTTCATACCCAACTCAAAATTATACTCAGGATTATATCCAAGCATTTGCTTAGCTTTTGAAATATCCGCATTACTATGCTTGATATCGCCAGCTCTATCTGGACCAAAATTTGGTTCTATTTTTTTACCCAAAGCATCACATATATTGTAATACAAGTCTATAAGATACTCACGCCCACCATAGGCGATATTGAAAGCCTCACCTGCATATTTACTATCTGCTAGACATGCTTTGAGGTTTGCTTCTATGACATTTTCTATATATGTAAAATCTCTAGAATGCTTACCATCACCATTTATAGTTGGTGCTTGATCATTTTGTAATTGAGTAATAAATTTAGGAATAACAGCAGCATAAGCACCTTCTGGATCTTGTCTACGACCAAACACATTAAAATACCGCATGCCGTAAGTGTCTAATCCATATAGGGTGCTATATAGTTTCGCCCACTCTTCATTTGACTTTTTGGTAAGTGCATAGGGAGAGAGTACATTACCTTCTCTACCCTCTTGTTTTGGTAGACTTGGTTCATCCCCATATACTGATGAGCTAGATGCATAGACAAATTTTTTGATGTTATTTCGTTTAGCAGCTTCTAGCATATTTAGAGTGCCTTTCGTGTTGATATCTTCATATACCCACGGCATCTCTATACTTCTAGGGACACTTCCCCATGCAGCTTGATGCAACACGAAATCAACACCTTCACAAGCTTTCACACAAGTATCCAGGTCTCTAATATCCCCTTTTATAAACGAGTAATTAGGATTATCTAGGAACATCTCTACATTACGATAATAACCTGTAGATAAATCATCAAGACATCTTACTTTCACGCCTTTTGCAAGCAATGCTTCACACAGATTCGAGCCTATAAAACCTGCTCCGCCAGTTACTAGAAAAACTGAGTCCTTAGGGAATTGTATATCTTTATATGACATCTCTATAATCTCCAGTAAATATAATCTTCTTCAAAAGAAGACTTATCAAGACTACCTTTTATATCAAAAAGTATCTTTTTATTGTTTTTAGAATCATATAAAACATCTAGTTTTGTTTTATCCAAATCTTTAAATTCAGCATGATTTACAGCTACAATAACTGCATCTACATTCTCTAAGTCAGACATGGTTACAAATTTTATTCCATACTCATCTATAGCGATATTCTGATCAGCTACTTGATCAACTATCATTGGCTTTATACCATATTCTGACAGCTCATTTACAATATCTATAACTTTGGTATTTCTGGTATCTGGACAATCTTCTTTAAATGTAAAACCGAATATAGCAACTTTAGCTTTCTTGACTGCGATATCAGCAGATATTAGTTTTTTGACTAAATTTTCAACTATAAACTTACCCATCCCATCATTTATTCTACGACCAGATAATATAACCTGAGAATGATACCCTAGTTCTGCGGCCTTGTATGTTAGATAATAAGGGTCCACGCCTATGCAATGACCACCGACCAAACCTGGCCTGAAGTTCAAAAAATTCCACTTTGTACCAGCGGCTTCTAAAACCTCTAATGTATCTATACCCATCTTATCAAATATAATTGATAATTCATTTACAAACGCTATATTAACATCTCTCTGAGAGTTCTCGATAACTTTTGCAGCTTCAGCGACCTTTATACTACTTGCTCTGTGAACACCAGCCTCTACAACTATTTCATAAACTTTTGCTATAACATCTAACGATTCTGCATCCATACCAGATACAACTTTTATGATATTCTCTAATCTATGAACCTTATCACCAGGATTTATTCTCTCTGGAGAATAACCAACCTTAAAGTCAACACCACACTTTAGGCCAGATTCTTTTTCAAGTATAGGTATACAAACATCTTCTGTAACACCAGGGTATACTGTAGATTCATATACTACATATGAACCTTTTACTAGATTTCTACCAAGCATCTTGCTTGCACCTATAATTGGCGACAAGTCTGGAGTTTTATCACTTTTAACTGGTGTTGGAACTGCTACAATATGAAATTTACATTCCTGTAATGATACTTCATCACAACTAAATTCCATAGAAGTCTTACTGATGACATCATCACCAACCTCTTTTGTCGCATCAATACCATTCTTATATTGTCCAACCTTTGTTTTACAGATATCAAAACCAAGCACATTTATAAATCTTGCAAACGAAATAGCTATAGGAAGACCAACATAACCTAGACCTATTAACGATATTTTTTCTTGCTTTGCTATAATCTTTTCATATAGATTCATTATCACCCCTCAATTTGCTCTAAATATTTATTTATCACAATATTTCTATCAAATTCTTTTTCAACTTTTTTTCGAGCGTTTAATCCCATCTCAGACTTCTTAGTATATGGTAATTTTATAAACTTATCCATAGCGCTAACTAGTGCTTCAACATTCTTAGGATCAAAACCAAACCCAGACACACCATCATCAAAAGTTTCCTTACACCCTGGTATATTAGAAGCTATAACTGGCCTTCCCATAGCACTAGCCTCTAACAAAACATTAGATAGACCCTCATGATACGACGGCAAGACTATAGCATTACAACTAATTATAACCGCTTCAGTTTCCTCTACAAAACCTTTATAACATATATTTTCGTAATTTCTGATACTATCTCTAAGGTTTTGCTCATCATCCTCACAAAAACCATAAATATCTAAACAAATATTGTTATATTTTTTACTCAACTCTTTAAAAGCTTCTATTAACTCATAGATGCCTTTTTCTTTCATAACTCGACCAAGAAAGATAAACCTTATCATGCCGTTGTCTTTTGGGTACTCTGCATACCTATTAACTTCCAAGTTAACCCCAGAACCAGGTAATAAGATGCTTTTAGTTTCAGGTATTATTCTTTTATCTACAAATAACCCCATATTGCTTTCATTTTGAAAAAATACTTTTGTCGCCGACTTAAATGATAGCTTATATAACTGTACCACTAGTTTAGTTAACAGATTGTTATTAGCAAAAACACTTCCTAAACCTGTTATGTTTGGAAAAAACTTCTTTCTAAGTAGTAAATTCACCAAACCAACATACAAATTAGGTTTGATCGTATAACTAAAAATATAATCCGGCTTTTCATTGTTTATGATATTGAAATATGTAAATAGTAGCTTTAAGTCTGTGAGTGGGTTTTTGCCACGGCGGTCGATAAATACATTTATAGTTTTGCATCCCATAGCTCTAAATTCTTGCTCCTTTTTTTCAAAAGGACAACAAACAGTTACTGCACAGCCTTTATCAATAAATGCTGTCAAGACCTCTTTTCTGAAGTTATAAAGACCTACCTCATTATTAGTGACAAACAATATTTTTTTCATACTATTTCACAATCCCAACATAACTGTCACTTATATAAATATCTCTTACAACCACAGAACCAGCACCAACAATCACATCATCACAGATAGTCAAATTATTAATAACAGTAACCCCAGCACCAATCCAAGAATGCTTGCCAACATTTACTGTACCACAAATAGTAGCATGTGGAGATATATGGCAAAAATCACCGATATTACAATCATGCTCTATAACACTAGATGTGTTTAATATAACACCACTACCTATTCTCGTATCAGCATTAACTACAACATTTGGCATAATCACAGTACCCACACCAATATTAGCCTTACTAGATATAATAGCTCTATCATGTATCAGAGTGGCAATTTCAAACTTGCTTTTTTCTAATTTTCCTTGCAATTTAGTTCTAATAGAATTAGATCCTACCGCTATAATGAAGTTAAAGTCATTTTTATACTTATGTATATCTAGACTTGTGCCAATCACTTCGCTTTTGTAAAAAGATCCTTTCAAAACAGCATCATCTACAAAATAGATTTTACTAAATATATTCATGCTCTCGGCAATATCATAAACAACTTTACCATGACCACCTGCACCAATTATAATTAGCTTTTCATTCACCTTTAAACTTCTCCATAGTAGCTTGACCAGTAGCACTTATTCCACTTCTTTTAAAGACTTTTACAATAGTTTTGACTACTATTTTCATATCAAAAAGCAGTGACATATTATTCACATAATAAACATCATAAGTAAATCTTTGCTCCCAACTAGTCACATTTCTTCCATTAATCTGGGCCCAACCTGTAAGACCTGGTTTAACTAGGTGTCTTTGTTTTTGCTCATCATTATACAAAGGCAAGTATTCAACCAACAATGGCCTAGGTCCCACAATACTCATATCACCTTTTATTATGTTTAAAAGGCTCGGCAACTCATCTAATGATGTACTACGAATAAATTTACCAAACTTTGTTAACCTTTCCGAATCTGGTAGCAAATTGCCTTTAGAATCTGTAGCACTTGTCATAGTACGAAACTTGTATAACTTAAATATTTTTTCGTCTTTTCCAGGTCTAGCTTGTTTAAAAATAACTGGTGAACCTAACTTAGTTCTAACTAAAACAGCAACAATCAACATAATAGGAGAAAGTACAAGCAATGCCAATATAGACAATAAGATATCAAAAATTCTTTTAAAAAATAATGTATATAATGTTCTTCTAGGCACTAAAAACCTCTTTTATTATATTACAAACCTTAGTCAAATCATCATCAGTCATCTTTGAATCGCTCGGTAAGCACAATCCATATTCAAATAGATTTGCAGCAACATCAGCTCCTACAAAATCATATTCAGCAAAAAATGGTTGCATATGCATCGGTTTCCATAGATGACGAGCTTCTATATTTTCATCAGCCAATAATTTAATTATTTTATCTTTTCTAGCTAAACTATCCATGAGAATCGTACTCAACCAGTAATTAGGTGTATCTTGACTAAGTGGAGATACAAAGTTTATAAAACGAATACTTTCTAAATTTTTTCTATAGAACTCAAACATGTGTGTTTTTTTAGCAACCCTATCAGCTAGAACCATCAGTTGTCCCCTACCTATACCAGCACAGACATTACTCATTTTATAATTAAAACCTAGTTCTTTATGCTCATAGTATGGTTTATTTTCCCTTGATTGAGTAGCATAGAATTTTGCTTTTTCAGTATACTCTTTATTCTTGGATACAAGCATACCACCACCTGAAGTAGTAATTATTTTATTACCATTAAAAGAATAGATGCCAATATCACCATAGGTGCCAGTAGCTGCCCCCATATATGTACTACCTAGACTTTCAGCAGCATCTTCTATCATTTTAACATTGTATTTGTCGCATATAATTCTAATTATGTCTAACGCAGCGGCAATTCCGTATAAATTCACTACAATCACAGCTTTTGTATTTGGATATTTTAGTAATGCTTGTTCAAGTGCTATTGGGCACATATTCCATGTAGTTTTTTCACTATCTATGAATACTGGAATAGCTCCTTGATATATAATTGGATTAGCACTAGCTGAAAATGTCAGACTTTGACACATGACTATATCATTTTCACCAACACCTAGTATTTTCAATGCTAAATGAAGTGCTGCAGTACCAGAACTCAAGGCAGCAGCATAACCGCAATTTGTATACTCGGCTAGCTCTTTCTCAAACTCGTCAACATTTGTACCCAACGGAGCAATCCAGTTCGTATCAAATGCTTCTTTAACAAATTTTTGTTCATAGCCTTCGTCTGACATATGTGGCGATGATAAATATATTTTCTTATTCACTGTAGCACCTAAAAGTCCATTTGAATACATTATACACTATACATATTACATATTATTGAAATATTTAGATTTGAGATTCTGCACTTCGACTTGCTGAGTAAACCAGGTTTGTGATGGCCCGTGATGTAGTTGTGTTTCCGGACTTGATCCGGAATCTTTCTACCAGGTTTAGAGTATAGATCCTGAATCAAGTTCAGGGTGACCCGTGATGTAGTTGTGTTTCCGGACTTGATCCGGAATCTTTCTACCAGGTTTAGAGTATAGATCCTGAATCAAGTTCAGGATGACGTGTCGCTGTGGTTGTCTTTCAGGGCTTGATCCGGAATCTTTCTACCAGGTTTAGAGTATAGATCCTGAATCGATT
>JBLFYO010000027.1:0-18890 GCA_047609165.1 Francisella sp. | reverse complement strand
AAAATTAGATTTCACTGCAAATTATATAAATGACAATGAATCTGCAAAGCTGTTACAATTAGAGCGTAAAAAACTATTCAAACTAAGTTTTGAACAGAATAATTGATGAGTGAATAAATGCCTCTTCAGACTCATTTGAGTATTGAAATATACTCGGTGTGGCTTTGAAGCCACAAATACCTTCTTTACAATCATCTGCTATGGAAACTGCTGGTTGCTGAGTGGTTTCTTCTGAACGTGATGATAAGAAAGCCCCAGACGACAGAAGCATTGGGCCCATACCAAT
Organism: Francisella sp.; assembly: GCA_047609165.1. Lineage (GTDB taxonomy): Bacteria > Pseudomonadota > Gammaproteobacteria > Francisellales > Francisellaceae > Francisella. The sequence continues at coordinate 18,604 of JBLFYO010000027.1, read as the reverse complement.
TACTTTGAAAAAGTAATTATACTTCATGACTTTTTCTTAAGCTTATGTTTAAATTAGCTCTAAATATGTATAAAACAGTAGGTATATTGGCATGGCATTTACAGTCCATCAACAAAAAATTTATATAGCATGAACCCAAAAGTTGCAGAAGCATCTCAAATGAGTCGCATGCTGTCCATGTGCGCAACTGAGAGTTTGCGTTCTATCCAACTAGGGGGAGGTCTACTCGTTTTTTTAGAGTTGGTAAGGTGACTTACTGACTTTTATATATGAGAATCCCAATACCCTTTTACGGTAAAACGATCAACGAAATGTTGTGAGAAGTGCATTCTATTAAGCTTGATGTTTTCTAATAGTTTTTTATATTGTAATGATGCAAAGATATAGTGCAAGATGTCTGCCACATTACCTTTGCCAGCAATTTTTTCAACACCCTTTTCAAAGTCACTAAAATCAGATTTCGCATCAATATAATCATCCAAGAATGCACAAAGCCTATCTATTGTCTTGTCATCAGCCCGATCAAATTGCTTTGCAACTTCATAATGAAACTCATAAACACTATCATGGAAAAAAGGATAAACATTCCCTTCCCATGCAACTTTGTAACTCTCTTCAACATAGTTACTACTTAGTATATTCAACTTCATTAAATCATAATAAAATTTATTAGTATTCATGATACTCCTTTATTTACAAGGTTAGATACTGTTAGTATTAATACAAAAAGCTCATTGACAACCTATCGTAAATGACTTTTTTATGTTAAAAAATCAAAGCTTACCACATCAGCCATCTTAATTACTTATTTAACTCATCCATAACAATTTGGTTTACTTGCTTCGGGTTAGCTTTGCCTTTACTTGCTTTCATAGCTTGACCCACAAAAAAGCTCATAAGTTTAGTTTTACCAGCCTTAAAATCAGCTGTTTGCTCTGGGTTAGCAACGATGATGCCTTGCACCAGCTCACGTACAGCCCCTTCATCAGAAACTTGCTTTAGTCCTAGCTCTTCTATTATAACACTTATAGAATCTGATTTTTCGATATATCTTGTCATAACTTGTTTAGCAGATTTTTGAGATATAACGTCTTTTTGTACGCTCTCAATTATTTCACAAAGAAGCTCTACTGGCACTACATCTTGAGAGAACTCTTTTCCAAGCTTATTCAAGACAGATATCATATCAACAGTCACCCAATTATAAGCAACCTTATAATCAAATTTATAAGCAAGTTTGTCATAGTAATCTGCAATCTCTAAATTTGATAGTAGAAAATCAACTTCTTGATCAGCCAAATGACTAGAGTACAACTCTTTACGAATCTCTGGAGTTAGTGGCATTTCTTTTCTAACAGACTCAATATACTCCTCTGTGATAATCAGTGGCAGTAAATCTGGGTCTGGGAAATATCTATAATCATAAGCATCTTCTTTAGCACGCATCGAACGAGTTTCATTTGCACCTGCATCATATAGACGCGTCTCTTGTACAACTTCGCCACCATCTTCTAATACTGCAATTTGGCGATTGTACTCGTAATCTATTGCTTTATCGATAAACTTAAATGAATTGATGTTTTTAAGCTCCGCTCTTGTGCCATATTCTTCTTGACCAAATAGACGGATAGATAAGTTCACATCACATCTAAATGAGCCTTCTTGCATATTACCATCGCAAATACCTAGCTGCTTAACTAGCTGATGCAACTTCTTTAGATAAACAATAACCTCTTCCGCCGATCTAAAATCAGGATGCGTTACAATTTCTAAAAGTGGCGTACCTGCACGATTATAATCAAGTCCAGTCTCACCAGGTACATAGCCGTGAAGAGATTTACCTGCATCTTCCTCAAGATGAGCTCTTTCTATACGAATAGATTTATTGCCCTTTGAAGTTTCAATATCTAGTGTGCCGTCTTGTACTATGGGGTTATTGGACTGACTAATTTGATATCCCTTTGGTAAATCCGGATAAAAATAATTCTTTCTCGCAAAGAAACTGTTTTTTGAGATTGTTGCATCAACTGCCAAACCAAGTATCACCGCTTTGCGAATAGCTTCTTTATTTACTACCGGCAAAGTCCCTGGCAAACCTAAGTCCAAAAATGCAGCTTGTGTGTTTTGATGCTGACCATATTTAGTTGCTGAAGTTGAAAATAGCTTAGAGTTAGTACTAAGCTGAATGTGGACTTCAAGCCCTATAACCATTTCCCAATTCATACTAAATCCTCGCCTGTTCTAAAATAAACTCTTCAACAAAATGCTTTCTTTGATACTGTGTAACTAATTGTGTCAACACACCATCATTAAATGCTTTTGCCATAAATTGACCGCCAACTGGCATATTATTTACAAATCCTATTGGGAATGAAATAGCCGGTAACCCAGAGATGTTTGCAGGGATTGTATACAAATCTGATAAATAAGCAGATACAGGATCTTGCTTTTCGCCCTTTTTGAATGCTTCACTCGGTGATGCAGGCATAAATATAGCATCTACTGTTTCAAAGATTTCATTGATTTGGTTTGTCATAACTTGGCGTAATTGTTGAGCCTTGTTGTAGTATGAATCATACTGACTTGATGCTAACACATAGTTACCAATCATAATTCTTCGCTTAACTTCTTCACCAAAACCATCTGTACGAGAAAACACATAAAGCTCCTCTAAATCTTTTGCTTTTTCATTACGGTAGCCGTATCTTATACCGTCGTATCTTGCCAGGTTAGCTGCAGCCTCTGCAGGGGTGATTATGTAGTAAGTTGAAAGAGCTTTTTTAAGATCAGGTACTTTGATAGGCTTGATGATTACACCAAGATTTTTAAGATTTTCTAGTGTTATTTGGATAGCCTGCTGCATTTGTTCAGGCAAGTATTTCATCAGACTTTCATCTACTCCTACGACTTTACCTACAATGTCTTTATCTAAGTCTTTGGTGAAATGCTTATCTGCCACACCGACACAAGTAGAGTCAAATTCGCAATCACCCGAAATAGTATCAAGCATGATAGCTACATCTTCCGCGTAATGCCCAAAGATACCTGCTTGGTCAAATGATGATGAAAATGCCACCATACCATGCCTTGAAGTACTACCGTAAGTTGGCTTCATCGCGGTAAGTCCACAAAAACTAGCAGGCTGTCTCACCGAACCACCTGTATCTGAACCTGTACTTACAGGGCAAAATCCTGCAGCAACAGCTGCAGCTGAGCCACCAGAAGAACCACCCGGCACACGCGAATGATCCCAAGGATTGTTCACCGCACCGTAGTAGCTGTATTCATTTGTAGAACCCATCGCAAACTCGTCCATATTGAGCTTACCTAAAGTTACCATACCTTGCTCTTTGCACTTTTTTGTAACCGTAGAGTCATATGGTGCAATGAAATTATCAAGCATCTTTGAAGCCGCTGTTGTTCTTATGCCTTTTGTACAAAATAAATCCTTGTGCAAAATAGGAATACCTGTAAGCATAGTTTGCTTACCTTCTGCGATTAGCTTATCTGCAGCTTCGGCTTCTTTTAGAGCTTCACCTTTTGCTAGTGTGATGATTGAGTTTATCTCTCCATCGTACTTTTGAATCTTTGTAAGATAATCATTCGCCAGTTCAACTGCTGTGATTTCTTTATTATCCAACCTTTGTCTTAATTTTTTTATATATGACATATTTTACCTACTTAATCACTTGTGGCACCATGAAATAATCATCTGTAACTTCACAGGCAAATTTATCAAAATCAGCACGATTATCTTGTTCTTTTGCGACATCTTCTCTAAATTTAAATTCTGTAGTGATTGGGGATATCATCGGAGCTACACCCTTTGCATCGTAACTTTTTACAGCATCTAAGATTTCACAGATATTTGTAAGATCTTTTGTGTATTGCTCTAACTGGCTTTCTGTAAGCTCAAAGCTCGAAAGCTTAGCAATATGCTTTACTAGTTTTTTATCCATTTGACACCTAAAACTTTTAGAAATAAATACTCATGGAATTATAAAGCACATAGACCCATAAGAAAAGTGATATAGAGATTATTTGATGGCTGATTAAATAATTGTTTTAATAACCGATATTATCGTGGACAAGTCGCGACTTGTCCCTACAACTGCTTTACAAAGTAATTTGATCTAAACCACAATAAAACACTGCGGATCTCCGGACTCAGATCCGGAGTCTCTTTATTTTGATAAATGATCTTATACACCAAGAAATGGACTGTCCAATGAGCTGTCCCTGCAAAAATAATTTTTTATTTTATATTAGATGGCTGACTTTGTATTTTATCACCAAGAGTTAACGATGTTTTAGGTTTTTCTACAGCTTTGTTTTTATTGACACTTATATACAATTGACTACTATTTAGGTTAATAGGAAATCCATTATATCTACGCCACATTTCATAGCCTAAGCTTACATTCTTTAGAAGAGCCCAACCATGTGCCTTTGTACCCAATCTTAGCACATCAGAAGATGGCCAATCACGGTTACCGCTCGGCTTAATAAAAATCTTAAACTGTCCCATCGCATTATTCTGTGGTGAAATAAACATCACCTCACCCTCAAAAGTGCCAATTGCAACTTGCGGCCAACCACTAAATTGTACAGCTGGCCACCCTTCGAACTGCAGCATCACTTTATCGCCAATACTTACTAGTGGCATATCCATGCTATTAACCCAAAGCTCTACTATCCTAGTCTTACTATCCGGGACTATAGTTGCAAGAGTATCACTATCTTTAACTATGACTCCACCAACACCATGAATACGATCTACAATTACACCATCAGTAGGAGCCTTTACAAGACGGCTATCTTGACGAGCAATTTGAACTTTTACTTTTGCCAGATCAACATTTACTTTTGCTAGCTCTTTAGTGTAATTGACCATTTCCATCTGAGCCTGTTCATATATTCTGGCTGTACTTGCACCCTTTTCGACAAGATATTTATGTCTTTTAATATTTTTTTTAGTATTTTCTATAGCTAACTTAAATGATTTAATGCCAAGCTCAATTGCAGACTTTTCTTCTTCAAGTCGTAAAACAATCTCAGGATCCAGATCTAAAACATCAACCACTGGATCATCTTTTTTTACATGCTGGCCTTCTAACACATACCAAGTACCAAGCCTACCACCAATTGGAGCTGAGATATTTTGTTGACGATCGGATGGAGAAAGAGTTGTAACTTCGCCAAAACCATCCACCGTTTGTTGCCATGGAATCATAGCAAGCACAATCCCTACCCCAAAAATACTTATTAATACAAATAACATTAGCCTTTTCAAACTAGGATCTTTTTTCAACATCTCATATGATTTTAATTGCATCTGACCCTCCTACTTTATCGAAACGACCAAGGTCGCTATATCTAGATTTTCAAGAATTTGAATAATTGATTTATCGCCATTTCTTCTAGCTAAACCATAAGAATCAATCAAGACTAAAAGCTTTGGTGATTTCAAAATTGCTCGCACAATATTCATTTTAAGAACCACTAATGTATCAAATTCCAAATCATACTTTATTTTTTGTGAGTCAATCTTTTTATCAAAACACTTTTCTAAAAATTTAATATCAAAAGTTTCAAGTAAACCGTCTAACTGCTGCAGCATTTCTACCGTGTGCTCACTCTCATAAAGATTATCTAATACGCTACCAGCTATTATTTCAATACCGCTAGCGATATGAATATCTCTACCTACAGTTTCTTTACAATAATTTCTGATGCAAATTTTATTTATCTTGATAACTTCTTGTGCTTGACTGTCAAACAAGCCATTTAAGAAGGATTGAGCCACCTTAACTGGCAGAATAATATTCTTGATTTTGCTTTGAGTGAAATCAATGTTATAAACATCATTTTCATTAATATTTATATCAAGATATTTCACATCTCCTTCGATATCGATAATCTTAGCCTTGATAACATTTTCTTCTTGAGATATTTCTAAAAGGTCGCGGATTTTTCTTACTCCTACCAGAAATCCATAGCAATCATTCAAGTATTGACTAAATTTCAAAAGCCCTAAAAGTACAATATTGACCAAAAGTTCAGCCGCAATTAGCTGACCAATAGAAAGCTGGCCTTTCACAATCAAATAACTACCTATACCAAGGAGCAATATATTCATAAAAATATAAGTCAAACCAATATAAATATGCTGTCTAAGCATAACTTTAAAGAAATCTTCTCTAGCTTCTAAATATGTACATAGCTTTGTATCGACATAATCTAAAGACTTATCCATAGGTCTCTGTCTAAATGATAAAAATTCTGATGTTTTTTCTTCAAACCAGCCGGCAATATCATAAATAATACTTGATTCTTTTAGTCCAGCTTCATACCCAGCTCTTAATGGTAAAAATATCGAAAGAAATATACATACAACAAGCATAATATCAAACACCAAAAACATCGGATGATAAAACGCCAAGATAATTACACAAAAAAGAGTTTGCAGGAATATATCTAACAAAATCATAAATATAATCGATACTGATTTTTGTAAAACTTTTAACTCAAATACTCTATTTAGCTTTTCTCGTATATTTACATCTTTAAGACTATTAAAATCAACTCTATAAATACAGCCTACAATCCTAATAATAGTCTCAACAAAAATTTTTCTCTGGATTTGCTCAACTAACTTCAGCTGAAATATTCGTACAAAAAAGGATGCTATTAAAAATATCGATAAAATAGTAATCAAAGAGATAACTGGCCGTACAGATAAGCTTACACCAACTAAGTTTACCAATGTTTGTACTGAAACAGGAATTGTTAAAGATAAAAAACCGAGTAATAAGCTGTATATAATAAGTGAATACACTGTATGCTTAGGGATTTTTAGAACCGTTTTTATCTGGCTATATAACATGCTAATACTAATATAAAATACATATACTAAATTAGTATAGTCTACATTTTTGTAATGTCTACTTTAAGTCTAACCTAATTTGATTATTTTGCTCATCCTTACTGGATGACCATGAATAGACCTATCCGCTAAATAATTATACATTTTGTGAAATCGAATATTATCATTAGGTGTCTTTAAAATATTTGAAAAGTACAATGCTCAGATTCAACAGTTTACGTAACAAAAATAATGAAGAGTTCACTAGAAAAGTAGGTATGAAATACAAAGTGAGAATGTATTAGTTTGTATTGAGATTGGTATAATATATTTAATAGCTAACAAGAGACGAGAGTGTAGCTATAAAAAAGAGTTTAATTAAGTTTAAATCATCTGGTGGATTACAAAGAACATATATATTGATAGGTAAAGTTAGAAATATATTTGCTGTACCTATGGATAAGTGCAACAATTTTAAACAAACTCAAAAGCATAAATTTAATGAAGATATGACCCTCTGGAAAGATGTATCTAAAGTGGTTTACTGTTTCTAAAAATAAGAAAAAAGGTATACTTACAATCCCTAAATTCCATAGCAAAAACTTGATTAGGACTTAGCCAATTCAATCTTTTTCTAGATCTATTATTTATGAAATCCACATATTTAGCAAGCTCATCATCATAAACTTTATCAAAATATGTACCTTTTGGTATAGACTGGTTAAGGAACCCATTATTGTTTTCATTTATACCTCTCTGCCAAAAAGAATATATCAAAAAATATAATTGTTATGTGGAACAATGTTATCCATACTAGTTTTATACGTAGTTAGCTATATTTATTTCTGTATAGATAATTTGCTCATAGATTTTGCAACATACATCATACTAAAACCAAATAGAGCTATATCTTTAAATAAGAAAAAATCAATCTTAGGGATTCCTTCAATTATTTTAAAAACTCCAGGAGTTGTAAATATAAAACTAGTTGTTGTTATAAATATAACTGATGCCAGTATTCCAGCAAATACACCTATTTTAGGGTATTTTAATCCCACTATCAAAGCAATTCCCACAAATATTTCGGCTGTTCCTATTAAGTTTGATACAGTTTGAGTTGGTAAAATAGAATAAATCCAACCCATCAATATATGGTTTTCTACTAAAGGTTTAATTGCTTCTGCTTCTGCAGAGGTGAATTTAAATACGCCTAACCAAAGTAGTATAACAATTACACTAAAAAGTCCGGTAGCATAACTATAATAAGATATATTGTTTTCTATTTTTTTATTCATGTTTTGGGTTATCTATTATGTAAATTGTGATTAACAATAGCACAATAACAAAGTAAATAGAAATCTAATTAGACATGAGTTTAATAAACTTTGGATCTTTCCAATTCCTTGTTGATACAGAAGTCAGATTTTATAAAGGTTAGATAGGTTAACAAAAATATAAAGTTCTCATTATCATGTCTGATTTAATACCACCTTTTTAGTCTATACAAGCACTAGTGTAAAAGTATGCTTTGCAATCAGACTTACAGTAATATCATTGTTCTAAATCAATAAATCTTCAGATTTTTCTTAAAACTTCTAATCCAAAAGCGCTGAGAACATAAAGCATTTTGTAATTTTGGTGATATAGGCATTTCTTCACTAGATATCATTGCACTAATTATTTTAGCTGACTATAACGATGAACATAAACCCTTAGAGCCAAAATCTTAGCATAGATACAAATTATCTTCCTATGGAGTACTGAACCACACTACCAATTATAGGTAAGTGATCGGATGTAACACACCTAGTCGCAACTCTAGATTTCACTACAATCAAATTATCAGCAGATGATTTGTATTCATAGCGTTCACATTAGATATATTACTAACATCATCTTCTGACCGGATAGCTCCTCTTGAGTCATCACTATTTCTAAATGTAGCGCCGATTACTTGTAGATTGCCTTGGTAATTTGGAATTATATAGCCGTTATCTATGATTGTATTATCAACATCAAAACATCTATCTATAACAGTTAACTGACCTTGTGATGTGAATGTAGGTAATTTATCTAACTGTGAGATATTATTAAATAATTTATGACCACCTGCAAATACAACAATATCAAACTCACTTTTGCAGTTGTCAAAATTCAATACCCACCTGTTGTTTGATGATTTATTTGTGGATATAAATTTAAAACTTAAGTTGAGGGTAGCCTTTGAGATAGTCAACCATAGCTCACATAGTGACTTCGGTACTAGTGATACTAGATTTGACATGTTGTATCATAACTACTATTAATATTTACTAATTTATTAGCTTCCATGGATTTTAAAAAAATTTGAAAAAGTATCTCAAAAGCAGTGTTTTGCTTAGACTATGCTCCTGTTTGAATCTGCTTGGAGAAAATAATTATTTAATCGAGTGACTTTTTCTTTATAATATTGTTAGCTTTTCACTTATAAATGATATATATTTTTAATATTAACTTATATTTCATGTATCCACAATGATCAAAGAAAAGAATTTTTATGCGGTTACTAGTCTAGATAAGTGTACTGGATTAATAAACGATCAGATTGTTGGAAATCCAAATAAAACAAATGCTGGAGATTTATTCTTTAAATATCCAAATGTAAATCTCAAAAATAGTGATAATAATGGTATAAATATGTCTTCGTATATGTTAGCTATATACCCAACTTTAAAACATATCAATAAGGAAATTAATAGGCTTTATGTTATCACTAGAAAATACTATGAATTGATGTTTATAAATAATAATACTATAGATGAAGAACTAAATACGGAAATAATACATCTTAAAAGCAATCTGATAAAAAGATTTTTAGATGATCTGATTTCGATAACATACTGCTGTCTAAAGAATGAAATAAAGTTAATCGATTTGGGTTATTTAATTGGGGATTTATCTACAAAAGACAAGACAGCAGAAAAAATTAAAGAAAATCAAGACGCGCAAAACGCGATTAGAAATCTCGTTAATTATGAGAAATTCCAATATTTTTTTCAAGCAATTAATGATATTCATAATTCTTTTAAACATAGTATTTTAAATTATGAAACATCTAATATATTGCCTAGTGATAAGAATTGTATAATTTTAGTATCATACTATCAAAATAATAAAGGTACAGAGAAACTATTATATAGTTATTTTAAACAAATAATCCAAGGGTTTAATGACTTTTTAGAAGTTTCTTGGAGTTTAAAAAAACCAACAGATGTAAATCATAAATATTAGCTAGCATCTTTTGTACAAGGCACTAAATTCATTTCTTGAAGTTGTGACCAAGAGTCACTAGGACAATTTTTAGGTTTATCTGTAGGCATGCACAACCCTTCCCAACCTCTATATTCTTGTATATCAAGACAGTTTTTATAGTTATCCACTTTTAGGTAGGCAGGTGTCCAAGTCGCAGAATTTGAGCCAACTTTTTCTTTAGCTTGCTTTGGTTGATCTACCATTTGTATTGCATTCTCATCAATATTTTTATTTACAGGTAGGGCATTCATTGCTGCTGGTGCTTTGATTATTGATTCTGTTTGAATCTGAGGAGCACTTGACCCACTAGCAATATTTGCAGTGCTTGTAGCATCAGTCGTATCATTAGCAAAACTAGCAGTAGCTATAGCTATAGCTAGAAGTGAACAAATTAGTGTCTTTTTCATTTTATTTTATTTCCTGTATTTATGATGCGAGTTCTATAATATTTATTTTCTACTAGCTATTCAAGTGGCATCAAGCTTACAGACCATATATTTCAGAGAATTTACTCTCTAAATAGTCTATATAGTATTGTGCATTAAGCTCTTCACCACACATATCTTGTACAAGTGTATCAGCTTTTTTTAAGCAACCATATTGATGAATATGGCTTGTCAGATAATCAAGTATCGGTGTTAACTCATCATTTTCGATAGATTTATTTACATCAAACTCTTTATTCATATAGTGGAAAAATTGCGATGCATAAGCACTACCTAAAGCATAAGTTGGGAAGTAACCAAAAAGTCCTGCCGCCCAGTGGACATCTTGAAGTATTCCATTAGTATCGCTCTCTGGTGTTATACCTAGGTATTTTTCATACTTATCATTCCAAAGTTTAGGTAAGTCATAAACATTGATGTCATTCTCAAAAATCTCTTTCTCAATTTCATAACGCACAAGTATATGTAGCGAATAAGTAAGCTCGTCAGCCTCAACGCGTATCAAGCTAGGGGCTACAAAGTTTGCAGCCTTATAAAACTCATCAACGGTAGTACTACTCAGGTTTTCAGGAAATAACTCCTGCAGTTCTTTATAATTCTTTAGCCAAAAAGCTTTGTTTTTGCCGACTAAGTTCTCATAAAAGCGTGATTGAGATTCATGAATACCTAAACTCACACCCGTACCAAGTACAGTGTTGTAGATATCCTCGCCAATATTTTGTTCATAAAGAGCATGACCCGTCTCATGAATAGTACTAAAAAGCGATGAGCTAAATAAGTTTTCAATATATCGAGTTGTCATACGCACATCATATTTATTAAAATTTAGTGTAAATGGATGAGCACTTTCTTTTAGTAGACCACTATCAAAGTCGAAACCTAGTTGCTTAGCTATTTTTTTAGAATATTGTTTTTGCTTTTCTATATCGTATTTTTTAGTTAGACATGAAAAATCAACTTGCTTTGCCTGCTCTATCTTTTCTAGTAAAGGTACAATTCTCGCTTTCAATCCCTTAAAAAAAGGGTCAAGCTTCGCTACAGTCATCTCTTCTTCATAATCATCAAGCACCACATTATACGGATGATTTTTATCCCCGATTAATTTAGCATAGTTTTTTTGATAAGTGATTATCTTTTCTAAGTATGGTGCAAATTTCTCAAAATCATTCTCTTGACGAGCTTCAGTCCAGACATTTTGAGCCTTTGATATTAGCTGATTGTATTCCACATATTTATCTTTTGGAATTTTACTTAATTTAATTTGTTCTTTACTAGTAAGATAAACGATTTTTTTATCAATTTCACTAAGTTCAGAGATGTTTGCGTTAAGCACTTTTAGGCTTTCGATAAACTCTTTACTATTGGTTAGCTCATAAGTTTTTTCACTAAAAAAGCCAATTACTTCTGATGTTGTATCTATAGAATTTTTAGGAGCTTCTGTCTCAAGATCCCAGTGCATGAGAGATATTGCATGATTATACTTCTTCTTTGCTGATAGGTTCTTCTGTAGACTCTTGAGTTGTTTTTGCGTTTCGTTCATTTTTTTCTTTTGCCTGTTGTTTTCTTTCATTGGATATAGTTCTTCTTAAAAGACTATCATATATAGGTTTTTGATGATGAATATATGTAAGCATAGACGCACTAAAACAAGTTATCATTAGTGGTAACAGTAGCTGATAATTCCAAGTCATCTCAAGTACAAGTACTATGCCTGTCAATGGAGCACCTACAGTAGCGGTAAATAAAGCACTCATACCAGCAACTGCAAATACACCTGCTTCGATATTATATTGAGGAAAAAGCTCATTCACACCCAAACCAAAGGCTAAACCAAATACTGTGCCTAAGGCTATCATCGGAGCAAATATACCACCCGTTACACCAGTTCCATAAGAAAATATCACACCAATAAAACGAATTACAAATATCGCCAAAAGCATTTTTATTGGTAAAGTTTCATCTAGTGAGTTCGCTATTACAATATAGCCACCACCTACAGAGTTGGGTGACACAACTACACCAATACCAAAGATAATGCTTACAGTTATTACAAGAAACCAATATCTCTTTCTTGAGCCATCAGAGAAAAAATTTGCAACCTTGATTATAAACTTATTAAAAAATAGCCCAAAGTACCCAAATACAATACCTAACACCATAAATAGCCACAGAGTATTTTGCGGAACACTACTGAAAGTCTCTATGCGGATAGCTGGAGGGTTGCCGATGATAGATCTTGAAACTATTATACTTACTACACAAGTTATAATTACGCATTTAATAGCAGATACACTAAACCTAAACTTTCTGTTCATCTCTTCGATTACAAAGATAATACCTGAAAGTGGTGTGTTAAAAGCTGCAGCTAAACCAGCACCCGCACCCGCAGATACAAGGGCATTAGCGTACTTTTTAGTGAGCTTGAATTTATCTACAAGTATCTGAGCTACAGCAGCTGCGATGTGAATAGATGGTCCTTCTTTACCTAAGCTCAGTCCAGAGCCAAGTGAAAACAAACCACTTATGAATTTAACAGGGGCAACTCTACCTCTAAGCTTCCGGCAGCCTTTAAGAGCGCCTTCTACCTCTTGTATACCACTACCACCAGCCTCTTTAGCATATTTGCGAACTATGTATATAGAGATACTTACCATAGTAATTGTTAAAATAATTGAAACAGCTATTTGTAGATAAATATTGTTTCCACACAATGAAAATAAGAAGAGTTTACCTTTATTTATAAAATCGAGTAAAAGCTGAAAAGATGTACCAACAAGACCTACAACTACACCTAAAAGAGCACCGCACAATACAAGTAGCCAGATGTGTTTATTGTTTTTATAATATGTATCTAATACTTTATTGCTCATTTGTAGTATCGCAAGTGCATTTGTAATTGATTATACATACTAAAAGAACATTATAAAAATAGAAAGAAGGAATTAGTTGATATTAATCGGATGAGCTAATATTTAAGCAATATTCCTTGTTATTTGATTGGTTAAGCTCGCAGATATTTTCTCATTACCAATGAGTACCTACGCAAATTTTTATTTCAGTATAGTTTTAAGCTTGTAGTGAATAAGAATTATTAGTCTGTATAGCTTTAATCGTAGCATTAAAAACCATATGCATATTTTTTGGCACCTCAATTATATAGCAGCCGTTTATATAATAAAAAGCCACCGCAGTACCAATTAATAGGGCCGTAACAATATGCTTATTAAGCGAAGTGAGATAAAGATAAATTTATTTTTCTGAACATAAGCTGAGCTTATTTAGCATTACTTTTATTTAGATTAGCTTGAATTTGATCCATTAGAGTAGAAGACATTATTCGATCACCAAAACTACCAAATTTGATTGTAATTTTAGATGCATTATCAGTAAGTTTTTCAATATCTATAGATAAATCAGTGCTATCTACTTTTGTAGCACCTTCAATTTCAGCTGAGTTATTTCCAGAATTTAAGCTTTTAGATACTAGTACATAGTCATTGTTATCATTTACAGCTTTAAGAGCGGCTTTGTACGCGTCTTTATAGTTGCCCTCCATATTCATAGAGTACTTGCCATCAAGGTATGCTATAGTTCCACCACCTACAGCAAGAGCTGCAATTATACAGCTGTTTAGAGTAAGGGCTGAAGTACTCAATAGTAGAGTTAGCATTATTTTTTTAGATGATTTCATCTTTATTACCTTAAATACTTTTTTATTTGCTGTTTTTTTGAATTTGATCCATCAAAGTAGCAGATGCAGTACGATCTCCAAAAGTACCAAATTTGATAGTAACTTTAGAAGCATTATCAGTTAGTTTTTCTACTGCTACACTAAAGTCTGTAGTATCAACTTTTGTACTACCTTCTATACTAGCATCAGTAGGAGTGATTGATTTTTTAGTTAGCACTAAGTCTCCATCATTTTGTACAGCTTTAATGGTAGCATTATAAACATCCTTGATATTGCCATCCATATTCATAGAATACTTACCTTGAACATAAGCTATAGTCGCTCCGCCTGCTGCACCACCTAATAGTAACCAACAACTACTTAGTGATAAAGCTGATACTACCAAGAATGAAGCTATTATGATTTTCATGATTTATTTTCCTTTTAGTTTTATATATGATTTATTAATAGCATTAATTATAATATAACGACTTTAAATAATAGTCAATTTGAATATTTGTTTTTGAAGTAGTAGATTGTGCCATAAATTGCACCATAGTGTGAGAAAGACTATTTATTTAAAATAGTCGTTATATACACAATTCATTTCAAAATGCCGACTTTAACCTCTGAAAATTGTCGTTAATTCTATCTTCTAAACCAACTTTATTTTTATCCCAACTATCAGTTGGGAAAGATAGAATTTGTTGTTTGAAATCTTTGGCTGAATGAAAAAACACATTATTCCTTACTTTTTCATAAGTACTTAAGCAAAAGTTTTCCAGTATAATTCATGTATATAACATTATTGGAATCAAAATGAGGTTTGTTGCAAAATTAACTGAAGCTGAGACAGCAACATTAAGAGAATTATTTAAAAACCACCCAAATCATAGGGCACGTACAAGAGCTCACGCAATCTTGTTAAGCAGCTCAGGTTATACAATGCAGGATATAGCTAAAATATTTTTTGTCAGCCAACTTGATACTATTTCGCAGTGGTTTACACGTTGGGATACAATCGGCATAATCGGATTATTTGATGAGTTTCGCTCAGGACGTCCAGAAATTTTAACAGTTGAAGAAAAATCGTCAGCTATCCAATCTGTTGATGATAACCCTAGAAGTTTAAGATTATCATTAGGCGAAATATTTGCTAATGTAAAGAAAAAAGTGAGTATTGACACTTTAAAACGTACTCTTAAAGCAGCTAATTATAGTTGGAGAAGGGTGCGAAAAAGCCTGAAAAACAAAAGGAATGAGCAGGAATTCCAAAAACTGAAAGGTGTAAATAGATCTATTGAAACAGAGGCATAGATCTGGTGAAATTGACCTTCGTTTTTTTGATGAAGTTGGCCATGATTTAACGCCTCCAGTTCCTTATGGGTGGCAGAAAAAAGGAGATGGGATTGAGTTGCCATCATCTCGTTCACAGCGTATTAATGTACTAGGTTTTATGAATTTAGATTCACAACTTGAATCATATATATTCAACTCTAGTATTACTACTGATGTTGTCGTAGGTTGCATGAATGACTTTGCAAAAAAGATACAAAAACCAACTTATGTAGTGATTGATAATGCTCCGATTCATACTGCAAATTTGTTTCAAGATAATATTGAAGAATGGAGTGAAATGGACTTACATATCGTTTTTTTACCACCTTATTCGCCTGAGTTAAATCTAATTGAAATTTTATGGCGTTTTGTGAAATATCAATGGCTAAGCTTAGATGCTTATAAAAGTATTGCCGATTTAAATAAAAATTTGGATGAGGTGCTAAGGAATATTGGTTCAAAATACCTGATTACTTTTGCTTAGGTACTTACATATACTTCCAAAGTCTTTCAATGGGGTTTAAATCAGGGCTATATGGAGGTAAATATACCATTGTAATGCCAAGTTCAACTGCCTTCTGTTTTACAATATTGCTTGTGTAATATGGACCATTATCAACAATGAAATGTATTTTTTCTTTATCTAATTAAGCTTCTTTTAACTGCTCCATAAAGTCTATAACAGAATCAGAATTGATAGTTTTGTAATCCTTTGTAAGAAGATTCATACTGTCTAACTCTAAGTATATTTAATCGTGTTCTAGATGCAGTTGTTTTAAGTTCTTTGTGTTTCTCTATACGAATTCATCCCGAGGCAACCTTAGTTTCCATGCTAGGATGAACTCCATCACCGAACAACATAACATCATCCTTTCCTAGTTCAGACTTAAGCGTACCATACATCTCTATAAATAATTCCTGCCTAGACTTATCTGCTTTTGCAGGAACCCTATTAGGTTTCTTATATAAAAAATCATGATCATGTAACCAAGAAATTATACCTGATTTACTAAATTTAACATCATAAGTGTTTTCCACATATCGCCTAATAATATTAGATTCTAAATAAAGTGATGATTCAATATGATTAACTAGAGAGTCCAACTGTTCTACTGACAGATTAGCAGAAGAGCCACCAGAATTATTTCTTAATTTTGCTTTATATCTGAATTCTCTAACATGAGTACTTATAATTTCTTCATCAAGAAATAACGCTTTTTATACGATCACGAATTTTACCGTTTTTTCTGTACGATGTTGGTTAAGCAGCTTTTACTTCTGTTCTTTTTATATGAATATATGCATGCACTCATTGTCGCTAATTTTGCTATAAAAGTAATTTTTTATAAATCGTGTTTTTCAAGTGGATTGTGTATACACAGCGAGGTATACTAATGTTTAACAATGGAAGTATGTATATTTTGATCTATTTTATACATCTCCGCCAAAACATAACATTGATTTAATTACATGAACCACAGTATACAACGCTCTTAGCCTATCAAAAACTGTCCGGAGCATTGTTACGATAACTTACTGGAAAAATAGGCTGCTTAGATGCGAACTAAATAATTGAAAATATTGTTTGATTTATTAGGGTAGAATACTCTTTATATAAGCTTTTTTGCTTAAGAATTATTATTTCTAATATAGGTGTTTATAAAATATTAACTAAATCAAAGAATCCATCGTCAAAAAACCTATATAATATCTTCAGTGATTAAGGAAAAAGATAAAAATAAATGTTTACAAACAAGTTAGTATTTACATATTTTATTACTCTTATATTGATATTTAACTCTGGTTGGGTCGACAGTGTAGTTTTGTATAATTCTTTTGGTGCCAGTGTGGCAGTTATGTCGGGTAACTTGAGGATTTTGGGGCATAGTATTGCCGATGCAGATTTGTTTTTTGCTTACAAGGTTATTGTTCTTATATTTGGCTTTGTTATTGGCTCGGCTATCAATGGTGCTATTATCAAAACACCAGCTTATGTTATATCTGAAAATCATACTAAATCCTTAGTGTTACAGAGTGCTATTATGCTTACAGGTACTTTGCTTATAGATATCTTTAGCAATCACAGGGTTATTGATGATTTGTTCCTAGCTATGGCTATGGGTATGCAAAACAGTTTCACGACACTATTTTTGGGAGGTTTCGCTCGTACAACTCACATGACAGGTACAGCTACCGATTTAGGTATCGAGATAGGTAAGGCTCTAAAAGGAAATAGTAAAAACCTTTGGAAAATACCTTTTTACCTAAGTTGCATGATTGTCTTTGTACTAGGTAATGCAGTAGGTGTTATTTGGGTCAAGATATCTGGGCAGCACTTTACTTTGATGCTATTCCCATCAGTACTGCTCCCTATATTTGTGGGTCTAATTATTCTTTGGGTGTGTAATATCAAAGCTAAACGATACAAGGTTTTAGATAAACTGTAGCCTTTTATGTCATAAAGAATGGATAATATAGCCAAACCACTATAATATGAAATGCCGTCAAGTATTTAAAATATGGAAATTCATTCGAAAAATTAGATTTACTGGCAAATAATATAAATGACAATAAATCTGCAGAACTCTTACAATCAGAACGTAAAAAGTTGTTTAAATCCTAGATTCCAGTGAGACAGAGCTTAATTACTTCTCAAAAACTTGATTAAGACTTAGCCAATTCAATCGCTTTATAGTTCTATAATTTATCAAATGCATATATTTAGCAAGGTCATCATCAAAATTTTTACCCTTGAGTATAAACTTCTATTGCTACGCCGTAAGAGATTGATTTGTAGATTAGTATTTAATCACTCTATTTAATGAAAGCATATAGTCAAGATTTAAGAGATAGAGCTATACAATCACAAACAAGGTTATACTGCTATTAAGATATCTAATTGTCTAGTTTGGGTACGTTATCCCAAATTTTGTAAATAGCCTGTAACATATCAAGTCAAATAACCACAAAGGACAAGATATGTCACAGAACCAC
>JBLFYO010000026.1:0-20145 GCA_047609165.1 Francisella sp. | reverse complement strand
GGACGATGCCGATTAAAGACTGGGGTGAGGCAATCAGTCACTTTAGTATCAAATTTGAAGATAGGATTACTAAATATATGTAAATAAATAAACTATTTATACAAAGTAGTTGACAGACCCTGTTTTTAAGTATTATAAAAAAGTCTTCAAGAATGAAGATCTTGATGGGTGCTTAAGCTTTCTAAGCGCTTTAGCTTCAATTTGACGGATTCGTTCACGAGTTACATTAAACTGCTTACCAACCTCTTCTAAAGTATGATCAGTATTCATACCAATACCAAATCTCATCATAAGAACCTTTGCTTCTCTTTCCGTTAATCCTGTTTCGATAAGCTCTTTTATAGCTTCACGAAGGTTTTCAAGGTTAGCAGCTTCTATTGGAGAGTAGTTATTTTTATCTTCAATAAAATCTCCCACTGTAGAGTCTTCATCATCACCAATAGGACTTTCCATAGATATAGGAGTATGAGAAATATTAAGAATTTTCTTTAGCTTTTCCTTCGTCATATTTGGAGTTTGTTCTATAATCTCTTCTTCAGTCGCATCACGACCCGTCTCTTGTAAAATTTGACGCTTTATTCTATTGACCTTATTGATAGTTTCAATCATGTGCACAGGTACGCGGATAGTTCTAGCTTGGTCAGCGATTGAACGCGTAATAGCTTGGCGAATCCACCATGTAGCATAAGTTGAGAATTTAAAACCTTTACGGTAATCAAATTTATCAACCGCTTTCATAAGACCAATATTACCCTCTTGGATAATATCTAAGAAATGAAGACCTCTATTTGTATATTTTTTAGCTTCAGAAACCACTAATCTTAGGTTAGCTTCGATCATTTCTTTTTTAGCTTGAGTTATCTTTGCTTCACTTTTTGAGATTTCTAAATTTACTTGCTTAAGCTCAGCTATATCCATCATCATCAAATCTTGGAATTGATTAATCTGCTTAGTAAGCATCTCAATTTCACGCACAATGTTTTCTGTGAATTTATACTTTTTAGTTAATGGCTTAATCCAAGCAGTACTACCTATTTTGTACACCTCAATAAACTCAGGTCGCGGAGTTTTAGCTCGCTCTACACTTAGTCTCATGATTTTTCTTTCTAACTCTTTTACACGAGTAAATGGCATTTTGATAAAATCAACCAGCTTCTGCAAATGTGAAGTTGATAGTCTTAGGCAGTCAAATTCTTTAACTATTTGAGCATATAATTTTTTAGTAGCTTTTGCTTGGTACTGCTCAAACATTTTCTCAAGGTTTATAAAGAAATCGTACGCTCTTTGAGTATCCATCTTTTCATCAAGATCATCTTCAGCGACTTTTTCTTCAGAAGCTTGCTCATCACTAAAGCCTGCCATAATATCGCCAAAACGGATATATTTAGCAATAGTATCGCTATCAATATCTTGTGAATTCATATAGTCTCTAGCTCTTTCTTCTAGCTCACGGAATCTTTCTATATATGTCTTTATAACGATTGGGTAAGCCAAAATTGTACCACAAACTTCTGTAGTACCATCTTCTATTCTGATTGCAATTTCAGTTTCACCTTTTTTATCTAAAAGGTCGACTATGCCCATCTCACGCATATACATACGAATAGGATCCGAAGTTTTACCTTTCAAATCATCAAGGTTTGCTTCACTTGCTTTTCGCTCATCAACTTCTTCTAGCTCTGGAGTCCTATCGTAAACATCAATACCAGCATCTACCAATATAGCTTCTATTTCTTCATATTTTTTAGGATCGTCAGATATATCTCCAGGTAGTGCATCAAGAATATCTGTTCTAGTCAAATAACCTCTTTCTTTACCGTCAACTATCAAATCTTTTAAATCTGAGAGTAAATCTTCTTTTGTCATCTAACACTCCAATAAATTTTATCTTTTATATATTAAACTAATTACTCATTTTTGCTAATAAATATTTATATTCCATTTCTTCAATTTCTGTTCTTAATGGAAGTTTACTTAAATATTTAATGTATTCCTTTTTACTATCTTTTTCGACTCTTCTTAGATCTTTTAAAAAAAGATCAGAATCATACTCTTTAGTTGACTTTTTGATACCATAACTCAAAAGTTGAAAAAAATACTCTCGACAATCAGCAAACTCTTCACATAACAACTGTATAAGTATAACAGTCTGCATATCATTAGATGCGTCCTCTTTCAGGATTTTCAAGCTTTTTGCCAAAATATTTAATCTTTGAGAAACCGGATAAATTTGAAAGTCATTATCTTTTGAAATATCTCTTATATTTTGAATATTAGCAAAAAGTTTAGCTAAAAGTGTCTCTGAGAGCAAAAGATTATTTGACAATCTCTTTTGTCTTATCTGAGGTTTATACATCTCCTGCTCATTAGTTTGTCCGACAAATTTCTTGCGTGACTTTAATAGATTTTTGATTTGCTCAACTTTTATATTAATCTTCTCAGCAATAGTTGCCACAATACTTTCTGAATAAATATTATCTTCAACTTCTTGTAAAAAAGTTTTTAAATTCTCAAGCACTTCTGCTTTTGACTCAGCTTTTGTTAAATCTTTATCGCAAATAAAACTCTGCATGAGAAACTCCGCCACAGGTAATGCGTTATCTATCGACTTTTGAAAAGCTTCTAAACCAGACTCTTTTATATAATCATCAGGATCTTTATTATCTGCTAACGAAAGTATCTTTAATTTTTTATTAGCATCAAGGATTGGTAATACTATCTTTATAGTCCTAATCGCTGCTTTTTGTCCTGCTGAATCACCATCAAAACATAGCACTACAGAGCTTGTTTCTCTAAATAGTATCTTGGCATGATTTTGTGAAAATGCAGTCCCTAAAGTTGCTATAGCTCCATAGAAACCGCGACTAGCTAAGCCAACCACATCCATATATCCTTCTACTACGACCAGAGTATTACTTACTTCTTGCTGTTTTTTGATTTGGCGATATTCGTAAAGTCCATAAAGAGTGTTATTCTTTTGAAAAATCATTGTTTCAGGAGAGTTGATATATTTAACGCCTTCCATACCATCTTCTTGACCCTCAATAACCCTACCACCATAAGCAATCACATTACCTTGGATATTACGGATAGGAAACATAATTCGACCACGAAAACGATCATACACATTGCCCTTGTCATTCTTGATAGCAAGACCTGTCTCGACAAGTATAGTTTCTGGCACTTGAGCATTTTTAGCAAGATGAGTGATATTGTTCCAACCATCTGATGAGTAGCCAATACCAAAAGATTTTGCTAACTCACTATTTACCGATCTC
Organism: Francisella sp.; assembly: GCA_047609165.1. Taxonomy (GTDB): domain Bacteria; phylum Pseudomonadota; class Gammaproteobacteria; order Francisellales; family Francisellaceae; genus Francisella. Next base: position 16,867 of record JBLFYO010000026.1, on the reverse strand, counting down.
TTTTTAAGATACTCAATAGCCCTTTCTTTAGTTTCAGATTTACCCAAATTCCAGCGGTAGTACTTTTGAGCAGTTTCCATAAAGCTTATACACTTGCTGTAAAGCTGTTCCTTCTGAATATCTTCTTGAGAATAATTCTCATACTCAACTGGCTTGCCTACAATTTCTGCCAAGTTTTTGACCGCATCGATAAATTCAAGATTATTTATTTTTTTTACAAATGTAAGTGAATCACCAGATTCTTGACAACCAAAACAATGAAAGAAGTTTTTATCTGGAGTTACAAAAAAAGATGGTGATTTTTCATTATGAAAAGGACAACAGCCCTTGAAATTTTTGCCTGATTTTTTAATATTGACAAATCTTGAGACAACATCAACTATATCAGCACTAGCTACAAGCTCCTTAATAAAACTATTTGAGATTCTCTTTGTCATGCTAGTTGAGAACTTATACTAGATTTGATTTAACTATAGCACTAACTTTACTCATATCTGTTTTGCCTGCTAGCTCACTTTTTACACTAGCCATAATTTTACCTATTTCTTTCATCGTTGTAGCACCTACCGACTCTATAGCTTTTTGTACTATAGCTACGACTTCTTCATCGCTTAGTTGCTTAGGCATATATCTGATGAGAATATCTATCTCATTTTTCTCACCTTCTGCAAGCTCCGCTCTATCTGCTTGCATAAACTGATTATAAGAATCTTGTCTTTGCTTTATCATTTTTGTGATTATAGCAGTTGAAATATCATCTGTAATTTCAATTTTTTCATCTATCTGTTTTTGCTTAATAGCCGATATTGCCATGCGAATAGTTGTTAATCTATTTTTATCTTTATTTCTCATTGACTCTTTCATATCATTAGTCAATTTTTGATAAATTTGTGACATCAGTAAAATGATTCCTAAGTAGTTAAAAGAGCTTATAAAACTCTCAAGGTCAATTAATTAGTACTATTTTAGCTATATAGCTTTCTTTCAAATTAAAGCTAAGTTTTAGCCCATACGAAAATGTAGTAAAATATAGTTCAATATTTTATCATACAATCAATTAAATGCAAATTGGCATTCTGATAATACTGTAGCAAAAAGCTCTTATTCTCAGCCAATACTCTAGTCAAACAAACCCTTAGCATAATCCTTCACACCATCGAACCAAGACTTACTTTTTGGAGAGTGTTTACTTTCATATTCTTCACCAAGACTTTTTGCAAATTTTTGCAGCAATTCTTTTTGCTCAGAATTTAGTTTCACAGGTGTTTCAACTACAACTTTGCATAGTAAATCACCACGTCTTTGTCCACGAAGAGATTTCATACCCTTTTCTCTCAGGCGAAAAACTTTGTCAGTTTGAGTTTCTGGCACTACTTTTAGTTGTACTTCGCCATCTAAAGTAGGTACTGTTATCTCACCACCTAAGCAAGCTGTTGTAAAACTTATTGGCATCTCACAATAAAGATTAATGTCTTTTCTCGTAAATATACTATGTTCTTTAACCATAAGCTGGACATATAAGTCACCACTCATAGTGCCGTTTGAGCCAGAATCACCCTCTCCCTGAAGTCGTACTCTATCTCCATTATCAACACCTGCAGGTATCTTAACTTTTAGAGTTTTTTGCCTCTTGACTTGACCTGCACCATGGCAATCATGACAAGGATCTGCAACGCTTGAGCCACTACCATTACATACAGGACAAGTTTGTTCAAATGCAAAAAATCCTTGCTGACGACGGATAGTCCCTTGCCCATGACAAGCATGGCAAGTTGCTTTAGACTTAGACTTTGAGCCAGTACCCTTACAAGGCTCACAACTCGCCATTTTTGGTATATTGATTTCTTTTTCAACACCCAAATAAGCTTCAGCTAAAGAAATCTCGACGGTATATTCTAAATCACTACCACGCGCTTGACGCGATGATCTTGAACCTCCTCTAGCTCCACCGCCGCCAAAAAAAGTATCAAATATATCTTCAAAACCTGTACCTCCGCCAAAGCCACCTGCTTGCTGATTTGCACCTGCATGACCAAATTGATCATAGCGAGATCTTTTTTGCTCATCACTTAGTATTTCATAAGCTTCTGAGATTTCTTTGAATTTTATCTCTGCCTCTTTATTATCTGGATTTCTATCTGGATGATATTTCATAGCAAGCTTACGATAAGATCGTTTGATTTCCACGCCACTAGCCGTTTTTGATACGCTAAGGGTTTCGTAATAACATGTTTGTTGCATTGTATTTAACCTAAAAATTTAAGACACACTAAGTATAGCAAATAAAAAAGCACGGATAAACCGTGCTTTTTATATAGTAATTTAGCTACATTTTATTATTTTTTAGCATCATCAACATCTTCAAAATCAGCATCAACAACATCTTCATCTGCTGCTTTTGCCTCTTCTTGTTGTGCACCTTCTGCTCCACCAGCGGCTTGTGCTTGATCAGCATAAGCTTTTTGTGCTACAGGAGTAAATATTTCTTCAAGGGCTTTAGTTTTAGTTTCGATAGCATCTTTATCATCACCTTTAGAAACTTCTTCAAGCTCTTTACAAGCAACTTCAATTGCATCTTTTTCTTCGGCTGTTACTTTATCACCTAAATCAACAACAGCTTTTCTTGAGCTATGAATTAGATTATCTGCAGCATTTCTTACAGTGACAAGCTCATGGAATTTTTTATCTGATTCAGAATTAGCTTCTGCATCTTGCACCATTTTTTCGATCTCTTCCTCAGAAATACCTCCACATGATTTAATCACGATATTTTGCTCTTTACCGGTCGCTTTATCTTTTGCTGACACATTCATTATACCATTCGCATCCACATCAAATGTCACTTCTATTTGTGGCATACCTCGTTGAGATGGTGGAATATCTGCCAAATCAAATCTACCTAAAGATTTGTTTGCTGAAGCCATTTCTCGCTCACCTTGCAGTACATGAATAGTTACCGCAGGCTGGTTATCTTCTGCTGTTGAGAATACTTGTGACTTCTTAGTAGGAATAGTCGTATTTCTCTCGATAAGCTTAGTCATAACGCCACCCATAGTCTCGATACCTACAGACAATGGAGTTACATCAAGTAAAAGTACATCAGTAACATCACCAGAAAGCACACCACCTTGGATAGCCGCACCAACTGCTACAGCTTCATCAGGGTTTACATCTTTACGCGGCTCTTTGCCAAAGAACTCTTTTACTTTAGCTTGTACTAAAGGCATACGAGTTTGACCACCAACCAATAGTACTTCTGTAATATCAGATTTGCTCAAACCAGCATCTTCTAAAGCTTTTTTACAAGGCTCCAAAGTTCTCATAACTAAATCGCCAACTAGAGATTCAAATTTTGCTCTAGTGATTTTTACATTTAAATGCTTAGGACCTGTAGCATCAGCTGTCACATAAGGTAGATTTACATCAGTTTGCTGAGCAGATGATAACTCTACTTTAGCTTTTTCTGCAGCTTCTCTTACTCTTTGAAGAGCTAGCTTGTCATTATGTAGATCTATGCCTTGCTCTTTTTTGAACTCATCAATTAGATAATCCATAAGAACTAAATCGAAGTCTTCACCACCAAGAAAAGTATCGCCATTTGTAGATAATACTTCGATTTGACTATCGCCATCTACATCAGCAATTTCGATGATAGATATATCAAATGTACCACCACCTAGATCGTATACTGCTACTGTTTGTTCACCTTTTTTAGAGTCTACACCATAAGCTAGTGCTGCTGCTGTCGGCTCATTGATGATTCTTTTTACATCAAGGCCTGCAATTTTACCTGCATCTTTAGTTGCTTGTCTTTGACTATCGTTAAAGTAAGCTGGTACTGTAATTACAGCTTCAGTTACAGGTTCACCCAAGAAATCTTCTGCAGTCTTTTTCATTTTTCTCAAAATCTCAGCAGAAACTTGAGGTGGTGCCATTTTCTTACCTTCCTTCGTAGAAACCCAAGCATCACCATTATCAGCTTTAATTACGGCATAAGGTACTTTCTTTTTGATATCATTTTGCACCGCTTTATCATCGTACTTACGACCGACCAGTCTTTTAATTGCAAAGAAAGTATCATCTAGATTTGTTACAGATTGTCTTTTAGCTGATTGACCAACCAATATTTCTCCACTATCAGTATAAGCAACTACTGAAGGAGTAGTTCTGTGACCTTCTGCATTTTCGATTACTTTCGCTTTCTTACCATCCATGATAGCAATACAAGAGTTAGTAGTACCTAAATCTATTCCTATTATTCTTCCCATTTTAATTCTCCTATTTGTATTTTAATTATTTCTAAACATTATTTCTAAACTTATTAAACTGTTATTCAATTTTGTAGATTATGTGAATGCTTTTATAACCCATATTCTCTATATGGCTATCTATCTCTATATTTCAAGCAAATTTTTTAATTTTTTACAACTATTACCTTTGCAGCTCTTACAACCCTACCGTTTAGTAAGTATCCTTTTTGGAATACTTCAAATACAGTATTGTCCTCAAACTTAGGATTAGGTATCATCGCCAATGCTTCATGCATATTTGGATCAAACTTTTCACTCTTTGGATCTAGCTCTTCTAAGCCATTTTTCTTAAGTACATCGATAAGTATCTTAGATGTCATCTCGATACCCTCTTTCATCGCTACAGCTTCATCAAGCTTAACTTCATGCTTTAATGCTTGATCTATACTATCTGTCACAGGTAACAATTCTTTTGCAAATTTTTCAATTCCGAATTTACGGGCATTTTGTACATCTTTTTCAGCTCGTTTACGAATATTTTCCATTTCAGCTTTTGCTCTTAAAGCTTCATCTTTCATTTCTTCGGCATATTCTGTAAGTCTTTGAATTTCATCATTAGCTTTTTCTAAAGCTTCTTCTGGCGAACACTCAACCTCTACAGATTCATTAATCTCTTCAGCTTCACCCTGTGTTTCTAGTGCTTCTTCAACTTGATCTTTTTCAACATCGCTCATAATCAGACCTTTAATTTTAGTTGTGTTAATATTACAATGAGTTAAGTTGTGCTGATAAGTGTGTTTTTCAAGTAAAAATATCAAATTTTATAAAGGTAGTTAAGAAATCATGTTAGTTTGGGTAAAAAAATATTCGTTATTCATATTATCAATACCATTATTAGCTGGTTGCTCTACTTCTGTCACTGCACAAAAATACCTAATCAACAAGTATTCCAAGAATGTTTTCTACAAAAAATCCACTTTTTTTGAACTAGAGAATTGGAATAAAGACAATCAACTAAAATCTTTTGATACATTCAAAAAATCATGCGACAAGATCTTATCTCAAAATATGCCAAAATATGTAGACTGGATAGCTGTTTGTAATAAAGCGGTTAGCACAAGCCTTAAAACTAGTGGCGAAGCAAGACTATTCTTTGAACACAACTTCACTCCTTATCAAATTATTTACAACGATAAAGATACTGGTGCTTTTACAGGATACTATGAACCAACTATCAAGGGTAGCCTTGTCAAAACGCTTCAGTACACAGTACCTATTTATAAGACCCCTAAAGACCTAGTCAAGCTCCCTAAAGATGATGATACATTCTCATTTGGTAGATATTCTAAAAATAAATTTATACAGTACTATTCGCGTGAAGAAATAGCTAAAGGTAATTTGTTTAAAAAAGCAGATGTATTAGTTTGGGTGAAATCTAAAGTCGATAGGTCATTTTTGCAAATTCAAGGGTCTGGTCGTATTGAAACAGATAGTGGAGATGTTGTACTAGGTTACGATAGTCAAAATGGACATAGCTATAAGCCTATAGGCAAATACTTGCTAGACAACAACTACATTTCACTTAAAAATATGTCAATGCAATCTATAAAGGCTTGGCTGAAAAAAAATAAAAATAAAATTAATAAGGTTTTAAACTATGATCCTTCATTTGTGTTTTTTAGATATATTGATGCAAAAAATGCTATAGGTGCTCAAGGGGTTGAATTAACACCTGGGTACTCAATGGCTGTTGACGATATGTACTATCCATACGGTGTACCAATGTGGCTTGAAACTAATTATTTTGAAGACAATCACAATACTACTGAGCCTCTTGATAGACTGATGATTGCTCAAGATACAGGTGGTGCTATTCGTGGCGCTATTCGTGGAGATATTTTTTGGGGGCATGGCGAGCAAGCAGAGTTTAATGCTGGACACATGAATAATAAAGGCAAGCTCTGGATACTACTTCCTAGCACCACTGATAGAGCATCATGAGACATATAGACACTATAATTATTGGCGGTGGAATATCTGGCATTAGCCTTTCAAATAAGTTAAACAACGCAGGTATTGAAAATACAATATTTGAGTACAAACAAATAGGTGGCTGCATAGCTACAGCAAACTATAAAGATTTTTGGTTTGAAATGGGAGCTCATACGATATACAACTCTTATTCAGACACCATCAAATTCATTAAAGATAAAAATCTTTTGAAACAAATAGTCACAAGAAAAAAGCTTCCATTTCTATTTGTAAAGCCAAATAATGAAATTCAAAGTATATTCACCAACCTAAACTGGCTTACTCTTGGATTTAATTATATAAAAAACAAAAATATTTCAAAAGAAAATTTAACAGTAAGCGAATATTCTAAAAAAGTATTTGGCAAAAAGAACTACAACAATACATTTAAGTATTGTTTTAATGCAGTACTCTCTCAAGACAGCATGAATTTTCCAATGGAATATTTATTCAAAAAATACCCTAGAGATACAACTCTCCCAAGAAGTTTCACTTTAGAAAAAGGTTTATACGACTTATTTGATAATAATATTAGTAATATCATCAATGAAAAAGTTATTAGCATCACAAAAGATGATGGTAAGTGGATGGTCACTACTAACTTCTATTCCTATCGTGCTAAAAATATCTGCCTAGCGACACCGTGGAATACTACAGAAGAGTTATTGAAAAATATTTTACCAAAGGTTGCTAATCACCCTAATCGCCCTACCACATCGAAACTTACAAGTATTGGAATTGTTGTAAATAAGGATAATCTAAAACAAATTAAAGACCTAGCTGGCCTTATAGGTAAGGAGCAGTTTTTTTACTCCGCAGTTTCAAGAGATATTATTGCAAATGAGGATCTTCGTGCCATTGTTTTTCATTGTAAAGGACACTCTACTGATAAAAATACACTAACTTTAAAAATAACTGATTTGTTAAAGATAAACCAAAAACAAATCCTTCACATAGAAATCAAGTATCAAAGCTTACCAAAGTACGATAAAAACCACACTAAATTTATAAATGACTTAAATAACGAATTAAAAAATCAAGATAACTTATATATCTCGGGCAATTTTTTTGATCGTTTAGCTATAGAAAACTGCATAAGAAGGTCAAACAGTGAATTTAATCGCTTAATCTTAAATAATATATCCCAATAAATTTGCTTATCATTTAATAAAAGCGTAATATATAGAGTGCTTAAAATTTTAAACTACACGCAAGATTAAACCCTTGCATCTATAGAATTTTTTGCTAAAACTGAGTAATTGACAACAATAAAGGAATAAAGATGAAAACGTTTACTGCAAAACCGTCTGATATCAAGAGACAATGGCTTTTGATCGATGCTACAGATAAAACTCTAGGTCGTCTAGCTACAGAAGTTGCTATGATCCTAAGAGGTAAAAATAAACCTGAATTCACTCCACATATGGACACTGGTGATTATGTCATTATCATTAATGCTGAAAAAGTAGCTGTTACTGGTAACAAAAGAAAAGACAAAACATACATCCACCATACTGGATATATTGGCGGTATCAAATCTATATCATTTGATAAACTAATCGCAATTCATCCAGAAAGAGTGCTTGAGAAAGCTGTAAAAGGTATGCTACCTAGAGGCCCTCTAGGTCGTGTTATGTACAAAAAGTTAAAAGTATATGCTGGTGAAAATCATCCGCATACAGCTCAACAGCCTCAAACTCTAAATATTTAATACTAAGGATGATAAAAATGTCAGAATATAATTATGGTACAGGTCGTCGCAAAAGCTCTGTAGCTCGTGTGTTTATGAAAAAAGGTACTGGTCAATTTATCGTTAATGGTCTTCCATTAGAGCAGTATTTATGTCGTGAAACAGATTGCATGATCGTAAAACAACCTCTAGTGCTTACTGAAAATACAGAAAACTTTGACTTCAAAGTAACTGTAAAAGGTGGTGGTACTACTGGTCAAGCTGGTGCTATCCGTCTTGGCGTAACTCGTGCTCTTATAGAGCTTGACGAAGAATTAAAGCCAGCTTTGCGTGAAGCAGGTTTTGTTACTCGTGACTCTCGTAAAGTTGAGCGTAAGAAATTCGGCTTCAGAAAAGCTCGTAAAAAAAGACAATTCTCAAAGCGTTAATATATCGAATTGTATTAATCTCATATCTATTCTTTTTACTTTATTATTCATTAGGAGGATAAAACCTTGGTTTTATACACAAAAAAGGATGATATCTATAGCGATATAATACGCATGATAGCTCTTATCAAAGGAGCTAATGCTACTATCATAGATGTTTCTAAAGAAGAAAACTCAAAATACTTAGAAGAGCTCAATATCATAACTCCTAATTGCAATATACCTGCTTTAAGTACTGATGACTTCGCTGTTTATCGCTTAAATGTAATTATTGAAGCTATAGAAGATTTATACCCATTCCCTCCGATGTTTCCTGTTTTTCCGAAACAACGAGCTAATGCACGCATTCTTCTTGAGCATGTAAATAAAACATATCTGCAAAACATCATCAAGATGATAGATCAAGATTTGAGTGATGAGGAAATAACTGACATAAAGCTTACAATGCAAAAAGATATCATAATGACTTACAATACCGTAATAAGTGAAAGAACTATCAATGCAGAGTGCAATCCTGACGCTCAAAATGTAAATGTCTTAACACTCATTATGTCCTTTGTTTTTTACTATTTTATAAAACTAAAAATAGCTATTCCAACAAAAGATAAAAACCTAATTGCAGAAATAAAAGATCTTTTTAATGATCCTAGTTTCATTAGAACAATAAAAGAAGGAGCTTAAATATGGCTATGCTTAGATCTTATGTAGTCAAGGCTACATACAATTGGTTAGTTGATCATAATTTTACACCGTATGTACTTGTTGATACTGAGTATGACGATGCTGTAGTCCCAATCAACTACATTGATGAAGACAAGAAAATTCTTTTAGACTTATCTCCTCAAGCTATTGAAAACATCATTATTAGTGATGCTCAAATTACATTTGACGCTACTTTTGATGGTGAAGCAATGTCTCTAGTTATACCTATTGAGTCTGTTCTTGAGGTTTTTTCAAAAGAGACTGAGCAAGGCATGTATGCTCGTGAATTTGGTTATGGCATCGATATCAACGAAGGCGAAGATGACGCTGCAGTGAACCCTAGAAAAATAGGCGAACCTGAAAAAGATAATGTTCTTTCTTTCGATTGAAAATCAAACAAAATAGTTAAGCACACTCGACTTCACTCAGTAACTACAGAGTTAAAGCATCGTAAACTATAAAAAAACGAAATTTTTATAACCGCTCTTTCACAGGCTTATAACTCTTTCTATGAATATCTAACACCCCATATTTTTTTATACTTTCAAGATGTTCTTTCGTTGGATAACCTTTGTGCTTAGCAAAACCATATTGTGGGTATTGCCCATCATTTTCTAAGCAAATTCTATCTCTATGGACTTTTGCCAAGATTGAAGCAGCCGATATTTCTTTAATCTTAGAATCACCCTTCACAATAGCCTCTGAATTATAACTCCAATCTGGAAGTTTATTACCATCTACTAGAACCTTATCAAATCTACCATTCAAATTATCCGCTACTTTATTCATTCCATACAAAGTAGCTTGAAGGATATTCATCCTATCAATTTCTTCTGGACTAACCTCAACTATTGAGTAAACTATTGCTTGAGATACTATAAGCCCGTAAAGAGATTCTCGCTTTTTTTCACTTAGCTTCTTAGAATCTCCAAGACCGTCTATTAGTTTATCAGGATTTAGTATAACTCCAGCAACAACTACAGGTCCAGATAATGGCCCTCTCCCTGCTTCATCTATACCAAGGATAATCACGATTTATTTTTACCATTTATAGAACTTAGAAATCCTCGTAAAATATTAACTTCATGCGTTTCAAGCTCATTTCTTTGAAATAGTCTTTTAAGCTTATCCAATACATAGCCAGGGTTATCTTTATCAAGAAAACCAGACTTAATCATCTCATCTTCAAAATGCTTATAAAGCCCTAGTCTTTCATTTGCCGTAGCATTTTCATGAACCTGACTATATTCTGGAACCTGTTTTGAGTTAGTATATTCTAGATTTTGTTTAAATATTTCATAAGCTACGAGCTGTACCGCTTGCGCTAAATTCAATGATGTATACCCTTCATTTGAAGGTATAAAAGCATGAATATTACTCATAAGTAACTCTTCATTTAGAAGCCCAATTCTCTCTCTACCAAATAGAATTGCTATTTTCTGATCTTTTTCACTAATTCTATTAATAATAGTCGTCGCGACTGTTGATATAGGCTCGATAGGTAAAGAAACTCTTCTCACTCTTGCACTTGTGCCAACGACGAAATCAACCCCATCAAGAGCATCAGTAAGACTATCAACAATTTTGGCATTTTTGACTACATCAATAGCATGACAAGATAGAGTTAAAGCAATATCATCAATTTCATTTTGCGGATTTACAAGCCATAAGTCAGTTAAGCCCATATTTAGCATAGCTCGCGCAGTTGAGCCAATATTACCATTATGCGATGGCTCTACAAGTACTATGCGTATATTATTCAGTAGATTCTTCATCATTTTTTTCTTTTGTAATTAATTTATGTAAAACATCTGCACACTCAGCTTCTTCAAAATGCTTTTGAGTTTTAGCTTTTTTTAGAAATGACGCTAACTGTTTAAGTAGCTCCGTATGTATCTCAGAAGTCTTATAAGGAAAAAAAACTCCTACAACAATTTTTATATCATCATTTACAGTATCATCATAGTAGCTATTTTTGAGTGTCACAATTATTATTCGTGTAGTAGTCAGACCGTCCACTCGACAGTGTGGAATATATATATTTTTCCCAATGTAAGTAGCACCGATTCTTTCTCTCTGGTATAGGCTTTTAAGGACTTGATCCTCATCTATAGACGAATGACTACTAGCCAACCTATTAGCAAAAAACTCCATAAGCCTTTTTTTTGATTCGACATTAAGGTTTAGAATTATGTTTTTTTTATCAAGAAGTGCTCTAAGATTCATAATAGATATATCAAATTATTTGATAGAAATCTACTCAGATTCTTCTTTCTCTACTATTTCCAGAATAGAAGCACCAGCATTGTGATGATTACCTCTAAGCTTATCTTTATGTTTTTTGAGCTGGCGTGCAAGCTTATCTTCAAGCTTATCAATAGCTGCATAAAGGTCTTTATCATCTGCTTTTGCTACAAATTCACTACCAGGAACTATAATTATAGCTTCAGCTACTTGGTTACCTTTTTCTACTGTCAAAATAACCTTAGTAGATGATATATTATCAAAATAAAGACCTACTTTACCAATCTTCTCATCAACATAACTTTTGATCGCACTAGTAACTTCTATATGTCTACCTGTGATTTGTATATTCATAATAAATCTCCTTTATTGGATTAATTGGCACATAAGTTGTTTAACAACTCTGTTTTAACAACCATCTAAATGGTATACTTCTATTATTCATTATACTAGTTAAATGACGTAAATCAAAGCAATGAACACAAATGTAAAACAAATTTTAAGCTCAATCCTAGTTGTGATGATAGCTGTATCCTTATTTATATTACTAGCACCTTTTTTTGTCTTTATAGTGATATTCATAATGATCTTCTCTTTTTTCATACGTCGTAAAATCATAAAGCAGAACCCTAACTTATTTAAAAATGCTAAAATGAAAAAAGGTAGAGTTATTGATCAAGAAGATATTGATATGAACAACTCTAACCCATTTAACAACAATCAGAACCTACACTAAACAATGTACACAAAAGATACTATAGTAGCTATTGCTACTCCTCAAGGTAATGGTGGTATAGGTATAGTTCGTATATCTGGTACTGATGCTCTACAGATTGCTAACACAATCACTAGTAAGAAGCTACAACCTCGCCATGCAACTTTTACCAATATTTCACACGATAATGAAACTATAGATAATGGTATCGCAATATATTTTAAAGCGCCCTTCTCATATACAGGTGAAGATATAGTTGAGATTCAAGCACACGGCAATGCTTTTGTACTTAATTTAATTATTAAAGCCGCTATTGCAAGTGGTGCTAGGATGGCGAAAGCTGGTGAGTTTACTGAGCGAGCTTTTTTGAATAACAAACTAGATCTTGCTCAAGCCGAAGCAGTTGCTGATATTATCAACGCATCATCTGAAATAGCCGCAAAATCTGCAGCTAAATCTCTGCAAGGAGACTTCTCTAAAGAAATAAACAATCTTCTTGAGAGGCTTATATACTTAAGAATATATGTTGAAGCATCTATTGATTTTCCTGAAGAAGAAATCAACTTCCTTGAAGATCAAAAAATTCACACCAATTTAGAGAATATTTACAACACTATCATAGATGTTAAAACTAGTACTAAGCAAGGAGCAATCCTAGCAGAAGGAATAACTCTCATACTAGTAGGTAAGCCAAATGCAGGTAAATCAAGTCTCTTAAATGCTCTAGCAGGTAAGGATACTGCTATAGTTACCGATATCGCAGGTACTACTCGCGACATTGTCAAAGAGCACATCCAAATCAACGGCGTACCTATGCACATAATAGATACTGCAGGATTAAGATATAGCCAAGATATAATCGAAAGTGAAGGTATAAAACGCGCCATCAAAAAAATTCAAGAAGCAGATCAAGTTCTTTTTGTAACTGATGACCATATAAAAAGCAAAGTCGTTCTTAGTGACTTAAAAGAGATTATCCCAGAATTTTATAATCAAATTCCACGAGATATAGACATAACTTATGTGCATAACAAGATAGATCTTCTTAATGAAGTGCCTGTAAATACTGATAATCACATTTATATCTCTGCAGAAAGTAGCTTTGGTATTGATAAGCTCAAAAAGCATATATTAGATAAGGTAGGCTACACATCTCAAAATGAGAGTATTTATACTGCTCGTGAACGCCATGTAGGAGCTATAAACAATGCTTACACCCATATACTTCTAGCTAAAGAGCAATTAAGCCTAGGTAATGGTGAACTTTTGGCAGAAGAGCTTCTTATCGTACAAGACTACTTAAACTCTATAACTGGAGAATTTAGTTCAGATGATTTATTAGGCGAGATTTTCTCAAGTTTCTGTATTGGAAAATAGCATAGAATTATCGTTTAGAGCAGGTACAAAGCCATATCATCAAATTGCCAAACCAACTTCAGCATCCTCTTTATAGATTTTAAAACCTATGAATGATTTTAGAAAGCTTAAATTTTTATGCTTATAAAACAAAAAAGCTCCAAAGACTTTTAAAATCTTTAGAGCTTTTCTATACCCAATAAAAGGTTATATGGTGCGGACGGGGAGACTCGAACTCCCACAGTTTTACCCGCTGGAACCTAAATCCAGTGCGTCTACCAATTTCGCCACGTCCGCATATTCTGGGGTGATTGATGGGGCTCGAACCCACGACAGCCGGAATCACAATCCGGGGCTCTACCAACTGAGCTACAACCACCACTTCAATCGTATTCTATTGTAATGGTGCGTCTGGCAGGATTCGAACCTGCTACCCTCGGCTTAGAAGGCCGATGCTCTATCCAAATGAGCTACAGACGCACTTAAAATGGTCGGAGCAGAGGGATTTGAACCCCCGACCCTCTGGTCCCAAACCAGATGCGCTACCAAGCTGCGCTATGCTCCGACAATCTTTTAACAATGGTGGCCTGAGACGGAATCGAACCGCCGACACGAGGATTTTCAATCCTCTGCTCTACCGACTGAGCTATCAGGCCAATGACAAGTATTATACCCGTTATAGTCCTTTTAAGTCAATAGCTTTTTACAACAATTGTTCATAAAATGTTTTTATAGCATTTTCTTCTGCATAAGCATACAGAGTTTGAGCGACTTTAGTTGATCCTGAGCAAATATTACCATCTTTATCAATAGCTATAAGTCCTACATAGTCTCCTAACTCATCACTTTCTTTTATAGCTTTGTCTATAGCATTTTTTAGAGACATACCATCTTTTACTCGCGTAGCTATTTTCGTAGCTACCGCTTCATTTATTATATGCTCACCGATACCTGTACAAGATATGCCCATACCAGTATTTGTAAAGTTACCAGCGACTGTCGGACTATCCCCTACTCGACCAGGATATTCAAAACCGGCTCCACCTGTAGATGTTGCAGCACAAATCTTACCCTTTGAATCCAAAACTACTACACCTATCGTACCCATATAACCTTTTTTAAGCTCAAGATACTCTTGATACCTTTTTTCTGTCATAGGATTATATTTAGGAAGCCCCATAATATCATGTGCAAACTTAGTAGCAGGCTCTCCACCCAATACACTGTGATGTTGTTCCATTAATCGACTAGCCACTTCTATTGGATTCTTAATATTTTGAACATTAATAACTCCAGCAAACTTTTTGTTTTTACTATCCATTATTGATGCAGACATTCTAATTTGCCCATCTTGCTGGACTCTTGAACCTGTACCTGCATTAAAAATATCATCATTCTCTAAAAGTTTAGCGGCATAAATAGCTACCTCATTAGCATCATCAACTTGTTTTAGATATTCATAAGCTTTTTCTATAATTGGCTTCAAATGGTTATGATAATCAATAAAAGAAGTATTTTTATCTTCTCTAGCACCACAACCGCCGTGAATAATTATTTTTTGCATATGTTAAAACTCTACCAAAGATGTTTTTAAATCGAACTTTTGACCTTCTAAAAGCATGTGCATACGGATATCTACGAGACTTATAGGAGCATTGTTGCGAGCATTGTGTAGAGATGAATGCTTCAAGTGTGAAAAATCTATGACCGTAACCATCCCACTACCAATTACTTCTATAACATTGCTTGAATTTAAAAGTACTCCTGTATCTTCATCAATACCTACACCAACCATATATGGATTATACGAAAGTGCGGCTAAAAGCCTACCAAGACGATCTCTTTGCGAAAAGTGTTGGTCAACAAGGAGTTTGTTTGTAAGTCCCAAGCCCGGTGCTAAATTAACCATATTGCATCTAGGCATAAGTCCACCTTGACCACCAGCTATCATAAATCCTGATATAAAAGCAGCTCCCGCTGAAGTACCTGCTACACTTATTCCTTTTGCGTTAAGCCTACGGATTAATTGAGCAATAGGAGTACCTCCAAGTGTAGTAGAAAGTAATAATTGATTACCACCTGTCATAAAGATACCAGTACATCTTAATAAAGTTTCTTGATAGTCTTTATTCGTAGTTGCATCAAGTCTTGATTCAATCTTTAGATTATGAACCTCTTTCACGCCCATGTTTTTAAATATATCTACATAAATATCGCCGGTATCTTCAAGTTTTGATGCTGTTGGAATTACAGCTATAATAGCGTCACTACCGCCAGATAAGTCAATAAATTTTTGTAAAACTGTTGGGCTTGCAAATTTATCTTCACCGCCACCAATAGGCATAATGTATCCGCGTTGATTATCAGTTGGTTTAGAGGGCATTGTTATTCTCCTGTATAGAACTATAGAATTTTTTACAAGTGAAATAATACTAAGTAATGACTAATATTTCCATACAAAAAGCATTAATATGTCAATATTTCGTAATGTAAGCTAACTTAGCAATTTACGCTCCATTTATTTAATGATATTCTATTTAATAAATCAATATTACTAAGAAATAAAATGGAAAAAGTAATTAAAGCATTAACTATTGGTGGTGCAACTTTAGATACCATTATTGAATATGAAGAAATGTTTACCATGAATATGCAAAAGAAAGAAACCACCCAATCTTTTATGTTACTGGAAGAAGGTGTAAAAATTGAAGTAAATGAACAGAATTCATTTAGTGGTGGCGGTGCTACTAATGCTGCAGTATCTTTTAAAAAGCAAGGTTTAGATGTTAGTTTTTTTGGTAAGATTGGTAAGGATATTGCTGGTAAAAAAATTCTAGAAGAACTAGAGGATTTTGGAATAGATACCTCAAACATACGATATTCAGAAAATTATGGTACAGCTACATCTTATGTAATCCCTACATTGAGTGGCGATAGAACCATCTTTGCATATAGAGGTGCAAATAAAGATATATTAAAAGATGACCTACCATCTCAAGCAATTATTGAAAGTGATTTTATATATATAACATCTCTTAGTAAAAAATCTGCTGCTAGACTACCTGAAATTGTAAAACTAGCATCTAACAATGATACAAAAGTTGCAATAAATCCAGGATCAAGCCAACTTATCTTAGGTGAAAGTTTTATAAAGGATTCTCTATTTGGTATAGATACTTTAGTACTTAATTACCAAGAAGCTCAAAAACTAATGCTTTCGCTACTATCTATAGAAGATGAAGATATTATAGAATCAAAAAAAAGCTTAGAAGATGCCCAAGTAAGCACGGATAATTTAGACTTCTTAAATTCAACATTTAGATTAAAAGATTTCTTTACAATAACTCTAGACTTAGGTCCTAAAACAATAGTAGTTACAGATGGTGCAAACGGTGTTTATGCTGCAACTAAAGAAAGAATCTATCACTGTGAGTCATTGAAAATTAAAAAT
>JBLFYO010000025.1:0-20243 GCA_047609165.1 Francisella sp. | reverse complement strand
GTTTACGTTTGTAGCCGGATTCAAATAATGAAATAGCTCTATCTCTCAAATCTTGACTATATGCTCTCATAAAATAGAAAACAGTATATACAATTTTGTTGAATAAACCTCCTTCAGATTAGCTATATGTAAGGATGACAGTTTGGTTGTTTATGTGACAAAATTTTAGCTAAATTAATCTTAAATCATTAAATTTCCAAATTAATGGTCAAAACACAAAAACAATAATTGTTATTATACTGATAATAGCCTGCTCTTATCTACCATTTATCGTACTACAATCATTCAAAATACTTTGATATAAATTCCACATTTTCAAATACTTTGAGTATAATTACTACAAAAATCAATTTAAAATCAAATCACAATTTGAGGATTAACATGAAACAAACTACTCTTTTAGTTATTTTAGATGGCTGGGGCTATAGTGAAGATGACTATTTCAACGCTATCAACAATGCAAATACTCCGACTTGGGACAGCTTATGGTCGCAATGCCCTAAAGCACTAGTCAATGCTTCAAGCCTTGAAGTGGGCTTACCTCAAGGACAAATGGGCAACTCAGAAGTTGGTCATGTTAATATCGGCTCTGGTCGTGTGATTTATCAAGAACTTACAAAGATTGACAAAGCTATTGCTGAAAAAACTTTTGAGCAAAACCCTGTACTTTGTCAAGCAATGGACAATGCTATAAATAATGATTCTGCTCTACACCTTATGGGACTACTATCTGAAGGTGGTGTTCATTCTCATCAGGAGCATATATTTGCAGCTATCAAAATGGCTAAAGATAGAGGTGTGAAACGAGTTTATTTACACGCATTCCTAGATGGTCGTGATACTCCCCCTCGTTCTGCAAAAAAATCTATCGAAGCTACTGACAAGCTTTTAAAAGAGTTAAACATTGGTCATATAGCATCAGTCTCTGGCAGATATTACGCTATGGATAGAGACAATCGTTGGGATAGAGTAGAAAAAGCTTACAACGCTATAGTTGAAGCTGATTCTGAATATACTTGTGATTGTGCTATGCAAGCACTTGAGCAATCTTATGCTAGAGATCAATCAGATGAATTTGTACTGCCGACTTGTATCACAAACAATGGCTCTACTGTAAAAGTTGAAGATAATGATAGTGTTATATTTATGAACTTTAGATCAGATAGAGCACGCGAAATAAGTCATGCTTTCACTGATGAAACATTTGATGGTTTTAGTAGAAAGAGACTTTTAAACATAAACTTTACTACTCTTACACAATACGACTCAAAAATTAAAAGCCATATTGCGTATCCTGCTGAGCAACCTATGAATACTCTAGGTGAAGTCTTAGCTAATAATAACAAAACTCAGCTTAGAATTGCAGAAACTGAAAAGTACCCTCATGTAACTTTCTTTTTTAACGGTGGTAAAGAAGAGTTATTTGAAGGCGAAGATAGAATATTGGTAAAATCACCTAATGTTGCAACTTATGATTTACAACCTGAAATGTCTGCTCCTGAGCTTACAGAAAAGCTTGTCAATGCCTTAAATAGTGGTAAATACGACTGTATAATTTGTAACTATGCAAACTCAGATATGGTAGGACACACAGGCAATTATGAAGCTACAATCAAAGCTATCGAATACCTCGACACATGCCTTGCCACACTAAAGAAAGCCATACTAGCAAATAATGGCAATATGTTTGTAACAGCTGATCACGGTAATGCTGATGTAATGGTAAATCCTAAAACTCAAAAACCACACACAGCTCACACTACCAACCTTGTACCATTTGTATATGTAGGTAATCATAAAGCAACTGTAAATGTTGCAGATGGTAAGGGTAAGCTTTCAGATATTGCTCCGACTATGCTTGATGTAATGGGAATAGTCACTCCTACTGAAATGACTGGCACACCTATTTTTAAATTTGATAAATAAAGGATTATCGTAATGCTTGATGCTAAATACATAAAAGAAAACTTACAAGAAGTAGCTGGTAGACTAGCTACGCGTGGTTATAAACTTGATATCAATCTTTTTGAAACTCAAGAAGCTCAAAGAAAAGAGCTACAAGAGAAAACTCAAGAATTACAATCTCAACGAAACACTCTCTCTAAAGAGATTGGTAAAAGAAAATCTAAAGGTGAAGATGCTAGCGATATCTTCACTAAGGTAAATGAGATAAATGAAGAGCTAAAAACAATAGAGAAAGATCTAAAGATACTTCTTGATGATATCAATGATCATTTACTCTCAATGCCAAATATTCCAACTGATGATACTCCTATCGGCAAGAATGAAGATGATAATGTTGAAATCAGAAAATGGGGAACACCTCGAGAATTTCATCCAGAAGCCCAAGCTAAGGATCATGCTGACTTAGGTGAAGCTCTTGGAATGATTGATTTTCAAGTAGCAGCTAAAATCACAGGTAGTAGGTTTGTAGTTCTTAAAAGCAAGATTGCTAAACTACACCGTGCTTTAGGTCAGTTCATGCTTGATACACACACAGACAAGCATGGTTATGAAGAGCTTTATGTACCATTTATGGTCAATAATGACAGTCTATACGGTACAGGTCAACTACCAAAATTTAGTGAAGACCTATTTAAGCTTGAAGGTGACTTTACCTATAGTCTAATCCCTACTGCTGAAGTGCCAGTTACCAATATGGTAAGAAATGAAATCCTAGATACAGAATCTTTACCTAAACATTTCGTAGCTCACACACCTTGCTTTAGAAGTGAAGCAGGATCGTATGGTCGCGATACTAAGGGCATGATTCGCCAGCATCAATTTGAAAAGGTTGAGTTGGTGCATATAACAACTGCAGAACGAGGTGAAGAATCACTTGAGTTGCTAACTTCTCATGCAGAAAAGATACTTCAAAAACTAGAACTACCATACCGTGTAATGCGTCTATGTACTGGTGATATGGGTGCTCATGCAAAGAAAACTTATGATCTTGAGGTTTGGTTACCATCTCAAAACACTTATCGT
Source organism: Francisella sp. (assembly GCA_047609165.1). Classification (GTDB taxonomy): domain Bacteria; phylum Pseudomonadota; class Gammaproteobacteria; order Francisellales; family Francisellaceae; genus Francisella. The sequence continues at coordinate 17,255 of JBLFYO010000025.1, read as the reverse complement.
GAGATATCTTCTTGTAGCTGGTGTGGCGACTTCCAAGCTCGTAGAATGAAAGCTCGTCATAAAAATGCTGGTATGAAAAAACCTGAATTAGTCCATACTCTTAATGGCTCGGGTCTTGCAGTTGGTCGTACACTTTTAGCAATTATTGAAAACTATCAGCAAGAAGATGGTTCAATCATCATACCAGAAGCTCTAGTCAACTATATGGGCGGTCTTTCGGTTATTAGGTGATATGCTTAATAATTGGTTATGAGACCCTGAAACAAGTTCAGGGATTCGTTTCCTTAAGCGAACATATCTAACCTTATACGAATTGTTGAACTCTCGGTTGCGAGCGTAGTCGAAGTACAGCATCTCCTTAAAATTACAACAATATACACAACCTATTTTATGACAAAATATTCTTATGTATACATAATCACAAACTCTAACAATAATGTTCTTTATATTGGGGCAACAACAAATTTAATCAAAAGAATTCACGAACATAAAAACTAATTGATTCCTGGCTTTTCAGCTAAATACAACTTATCAAAATTAGTTTATTACGATATATTTGAAGATCTAAATAATGCCTTCAGTAGGGAAAAACAGTTAAAAAATTGGCATCGCGAATGGAAAGATAACTTAATCAATTCTTTTAACCCTAAATAGGTTGATTTGTATGAAAACATAATAGAATACACCAATTAGCTACAGCTTATTAATACCCCACAAAAAAACATGAATTGTAGAGTTTATTTCATGACCTCATGTTGAGCATCAATTTCGTTAAACCTTGAAACAAGTTCTACAATTCACATATTGTTCAAACATATCAATTAAATCTCAAACCATTCAATGGTATTATTATTCTATTGAAACTTCAAAAATCTCATAATGTACATAGCAGGAATAGAAGCAGGTGGAACTAAGTTTTTCACAACAGTCGGCGATATGGATGGTAATGTAATCGAAAGACATCGTATAGATACTACCACTACAGAAGAAACTATGTCCGAAGTACTTGAAGTTCTAAAAAACTATCAATCTAAATACAACATCAAAGCTCTTGGATTAGGTTGTTTTGGTCCTATAGATGTCGACTTAAACTCTAAAACTTATGGTTATATAACCAACACCCCAAAAATTGCTTGGCAAAACTTTGACATTGTCAGCTCTGTGAAATCAGTATTTTCAGGACCAATAAATTTCAATACCGATGTAAATGCTGCAGCAATTTGCGAGCAATTATGGGGAGCAGCTACTGGACTTGAGAATCTACTTTACTTAACTATCGGTACTGGAATAGGTGGTGGTGCAATATGCAATAACCGTATAGTCCAAGGTGCAACACATACAGAGCTTGGGCATATAAATATAGCTCAAAATCCTAATGATGAGTTTGAAGGCTGCTGTCCTTTTCATGGCACTTGTCTTGAAGGATTAGCTTCTGGCACAGCTGTAAATAAAAGATGGGAAGTTAGCTCTGCTAGCAAACTAGATGATGATCATATTGCTTGGCAGTATGAAGCTGAATATCTAGCTAAAGCTATCACTAGCTTTATATTTACCTTATCGCCTGAGAAAGTAATATTGGCTGGTGGAATCATGCACAAAACTATACTGTTTGATTCTATTCGTAAGAATGTTAAAAAGTATATCAATAATTATTTCGACTACCCTGCTCTTAAAAATATGGAAAATTTCATAGTGCCTGCATCATTTGGTGATAATACTGGTGTCAAAGGCTCTTTAGCTTTAGCACTACAAGCTTTAAAATAAAAAAACACATTTCTATTATAATTTGTTAAAATTTGTAAAGATTTTACTTTTAAAAAATAAGTCTCTATTTTGATAAAACGAATCCGTTCTAACTACATTCTCTCAAAATCATTGCTGACTATGGTAGTGCAAGCTTTGGGGCAAGGCTGTGCGTTTATTACAGCGATACTGCTAGCAAGACATTTAGATATTGATCAATACGGGCATTATATATTTGGGATGACTGTAGCGACTATACTAGCCGTAATAGCTACAATGGGTGCCGGCGGAATACTTGCTCGTACTTGGGGTAAATCAGAAAAGCTAGGCTTTGAAAGAAACCAAGAAACATTCCTAGTTCAAAACTGGTATTTTAAACGCGGGTTAGCACTGATAATAGTAGTTTTAGCTCTAATTATTATCCCCAGTTATATCAACTCATCGACAAATCTCATTCAAATGATCGCTCTACTTTTTGCAATACCTTTTTTTATAGCTAATATTCTACAGTCGTTTTTTGTAGCAAAAAGAATAGTTGTGTATGCAAATCTCATACAGCTAGGCCTAAGAACAATAATGCTAGCAATCACTTGTATATTTATATTTTCATATATACGAAACTCGACCTTACTAATAGCTACTATGGTTTTGTGTATGAGTGGCTATATATTTACAATATGGTTAAAACAACTCAAAAGTTATAGTCTCAAAAGCTCTAAGCCTGTGGGTAGCAATTTATCTTTTGCTCTAATGCAATGGGGCTTACTGCTACTATCTCAAGTGGATATTTTGATTTTGAAAGGTATTTCTAGCACTTCAAATGTAGCCATTTTTGGTGTGGCTCTACAACTTGGTGCATTGGTTAGTTTTGTACTAAATGCTGTAAATTCAAATATATTATCACAAATTGCTGATGATTATAAAAACTGTTCTCGTGAGGATTTTCAAACTAAAATCACATCTTATACTAGGATAATCTTTGTACTGTCCATCTTTGCAATATTTGGGCTTATAATTTGTGGCTACCCTATTACGCTACTATATGGGCAAAAATTTGTTGTATCGTACTACATATTTTGTATATTAATGGTCGGACAGATTGTAAATATTCTCTCTGGCTGTGTGGCAACTATACTCAATATGGCAGGTCATGAAAAAAGCACTTGTATGGCGTTTTATATTGCATTAGCATTGAACATTATATTAGGAACAATCCTAACAAACTATTGGGGAATATACGGTCTAGCAATAGCTTCCAGTCTATCGATGGTTTATTGGAATATACATTTACTATATAAAGTTATCACTGTAGTGAAGGTAAACCCTACGATATTTATAGTCAGTAATACCAGGTAATAGCTAGCTATTCTCAAGATTTAATGTGCTAAAATCGTCAATAAAAGCAAAGAGCGAAGTCGGTTTTTTCAGATGTTTTATGCATAATCCAATACTTGTAGTAAAATGTTGTACTTAAGCTATGTGTTTACTAAACTATAAACACAAAACGAATAAAGACAAAAACATAAATCGGTTTTTTTGAATAATTTGAAATTAAGAGTTTATAGGAGATGTTGTGCTACTATCATCTGCAGCTTGATTTAGCTTTTTAGAAACATTATTAACAGTTTCATTAACTGTTTCTTTTGCTTGTTTGATTGGATTGCTTTTAATATTAGCAACTAAAAGTAATGAACCAACTAACAATAAAAATATGATAAGAGGAAAGTTTAATTTCCGTGTTATACACTTCAATGTTTTTTTCATATTTTATTATCTATATTTAGTTAAACTAACTATTGCCGTCGGCAACACCTTGTTGGAAATTATCAACCGCGTCGCTAGTAATATTTGCTACTTCGCTAGCTTTTGCTTGCACTGCATCTTGTGCATCATCCATTTTAGCCAATGCTGTGTCTGCCATATCTGAAGCATTTGTTTTTGTTTCATTTATAGTAGCTCCAACTTTTTGCCCTGCCTCATAAGAAGAGCTACCTTGAGTATTTGAAGAACCAATAGCATTTACTAATAATGGTGCCGATAATAAACCTAATGCAATTAGTAATAAACTTATTTTTTTCATAATATACCTCTGTTGTTTTAAAATGAAAATTCATTTGTAATATCAACTTAACATATATAGAGACTTGTTTCTAGAGTTAATAACGGTTCCATCCATATCGTATAGCTTGATAATAAATAAACTAGATGTATAAACACAATAGTTTAAAATAATTTTAGTAAGATACCTGTCATTATCGAACTAACATTACTAAAGTGATATAATAAAATTCATAATTTTTATAGTAAATAATTGAAGACTTACATGTCAGAAACCTCTAAAAAAAATGATAACAAACAAGCTCGTTCATGGCTTAAACAAATAGCAAATCCTGCTAAAATTTGGGTAAAATTTACAGTACTTATAAGCACTATTAGTGGACTATTGCTTATAGCTCAGCTATATTTGCTAGCTTGTATAGCTTATGATGCTTACATATTAAAACTAGCATTATCTGAGCTAACGAACTACTTTTTGTTTATACTTTTAATTGTGATTTTAAGAGCTGGACTAAGCTGGTTACGAGAAATTGTTAGCTACAAAGCAGCTGTTATTGTAAAAAAACAACTTCGTGAAGATATTCTTTCACATATAGATAAACTAGGTCCAGTAAAATCTGGGCAAACTTCAAATGCAAACCTAATAACTAGTGCTATGGAACAAGTTGATGGACTTACAAACTATCTTACTAAATTTTTACCACAAGTAACTTTATCTGCGGTTATGCCTATGGTTATTTTGGTATTTGTATTTTGCCAAAGTATAGTTGCGGGAATTATACTACTAATATGCATGCCATTAATTCCTTTATTTATGATAATAGTTGGGCTAGGTGCTGAATCAGAAAGTCAAAAGTACTTCAAAGAACTAGCTAGAATGAGCCTAACATTCTTAGATACTCTCAAAGGTTTAACTACACTAAAGCTTTTTAATAAATCCAAATCTCAAAGTGACAAGATATTTGAAGCCTCAGATACATACCGCATCCGTACAATGAAAGTTTTAAAACTAGCTTTTTTATCATCAGCTATACTTGAATTTTTTTCGGCTGCATCTATAGCTTTAGTAGCTATATATCTTGGTATGGGCTTTATCAATCAAGATGCTGATAATAATATATGGTGGTCATTAGCAGGTTTGAACTTAAAAGGTGCTTTATTTATACTTCTATTAGCTCCAGAGTTTTTTATGCCACTGCGAGAATTAAGCACGCATTATCATGCAAAAGCTGATGCTGTCGGGGCTGCTCTTGAGATAGCTAAGATATTTGAAATTGAACCTTCACATAATGAAAATATAGTTTTAAATAATAAAATAAACCAAATAAACATCAAAAACCTGACAGTCAAATACGGCGATAAAAAAGCTCTTGATGATGTTTCATTTGCTATAGGTAATCAAGAAAAAATAGCTATAGTTGGTGCAAGTGGTGCTGGAAAGACTACGCTTATCAATACTCTTTTGGGTTTTATTGAGTATGATGGAAGTATTGTTATTAAAGTACTACCCCGTCTTGCTCAACAAGTCACCCCCTCAACCCTTGAAGGGGAATCTACAAATACTAAAGGTGATCCAGAATTGGAGTCTGGGTGTTCGGAAGAAAAAGTATATAATCTAAAAGACATCGAAGAAAAATCATGGGTAAAAAACATCTCATGGCTGGGTCAAAATGCCTCATTATTTAAAGGCTCGATAAAAGATAATCTGCTACTAGCTAAGCCTGATGCAAGTGAGCAAGAACTTTACAGTGTAATAGCTCAAGCAAATTTAGATGAATTTATAAACTCACTACCAAACAAACTCGATACTCAAATCGGCGAGCAAAACTTAGGCATATCTGGTGGGCAAGCTCAAAGGCTAGCATTAGCTCGTGCATACATAAAGCCACATGATTTGCTAATACTCGATGAACCAACAGCAAGCCTCGATAAAAAAAGTGAAACTATAGTGATAAACTCATTAAAATCCACATGGCAAGATAAAACCGTGATTATGCTTACTCATAAACTAAGCTTTTTGGAATGTGTCGATCAAATAGTAGTTTTAGCAAATGGTAAGATAGTTCAGCAAGGAACATTTAATGAGCTGATTAAACAACAAAATGGCGAGTTTTATAGCTTTTACAAAAATGAGGTGGCTCTATGAGAAATTTAATTCCATTTATTAAGCTTTTTAAAAATCAAACTCAATGGATGCTTATAGGTACACTACTTGCATGGTCTACTATACTTATGGGTGTAGGTCTTATGTCGGTATCAGGTTGGTTTATATCGTATACAGGCTACCTTGCAACCACTAGCTACGCTATCGCAACTTCATTTAACTATTTCTACCCTTCTGCTGGCGTGCGTACATTCTCACTTGGCAGAATAGTCAGTAGATACGGCGAAAGAATACTTACCCACGAAGCAACTTTCAAAATCCTCACAGATATTCGAGTATGGTTTTATAACAAACTTGAACCCCTTGCACCAGCACACTTGTTTAAGTATAAAAGTGGTGATTTATTATCGAGAATAATAAATGATATTTCCGCATTAGACAACTTATACATTCGTATACTTTCTCCTACAATTGTATTTTTATTAGCGACATTGTCTATCACTATACTATTCTGCTTTTTTAGTGTTACTTTAGCTTTATCTACAGCATTAGCTTTATTAATAATTGGTTTTGTAATTCCGGCAATATCAAGCATTCTAGGGTATAAAAAATCTTATCAGCTCAACCAAACTTCTAATAAGCTAAAAACAGATATAACTGAACATGTGAACTCTCTAGCTGAATTAAAGATTTTTGATCTTGAGAATATTCACTCAAACAGAATACTCCAAACTAACGACGATTTACTTAAACAAGAGAGTAAGCTAAGCATACTTACTGGATTATCAAGTGCTTTGATAACTTTAGCTTTAGGTCTTACAATAATTATGGTCACTATGTTTGCCGTAAATCTAACAGCTAGTGGACAAATAAACGGTGCTTTTATTGCATTAATATTTCTAGCATTAATGACTATGTTTGAAGCCTTGATGCCTTTACCTTTAGCGTATCAGTATCTTGGCAAAACCCTGTCCGCTTCTAAAAGAATTTTGAATATAACCAACTCAAAACCAAATGTTATTTACCTTGAGCAAACACAAGAATTAAATAATCATAGTATCAAATTTAATGATATATCGTTTTGTTATAATAGTTCACAAAACATCTTTGAGAACTTTACTCTTGATATAAAAAATAAAGAAAAAGTCGCTCTATTTTCACCAACTGGAGCAGGTAAATCTACACTGATTAATTTACTTGCAAGATTTTGGGATACCGACAAAGGTAGCATCACTATTGGTAATATTAATATCAAAAATTTATCAGAAGATACTCTGCGTGAAAGCATGACTATCATCAATCAATCACCTCATATTTTTAATACTACGATTAGAGAAAATCTGTTGCTTGCTAATGAAAATGCTACTGATGATGAGCTTTATAATGCTTTAGACAATGTACTTTTAACTGAGCATATAAAATCTCTACCAAAAGGTTTAGATACTTGGACAGGTGAGCTAGGAAAGCATCTTTCTGGTGGTCAACAAAAGCGTCTAGCCGTTGCACGAGCATTCTTACAGGATAAACCTATACTAATACTTGATGAACCAACCGAAGGTCTTGATACAAAGACTGAAAGAGTTGTTTTTAATAATCTTTGTAAACTTATGGAAGATAAAACTGTTATTTTGATTACTCATAATGTGATATTATTGGATAGATTTGATACTATTATTAAGCTTTAAATCCAACACAAATTACATTTATTTTTCATCTCAATTCAGTTAAAATACAGTAAATTTCTTAAAGAAAATAATTATAATGAAAAACAAAATATTTAAATATAGCTACATTAGTATATTTATCGTATTAGCTAGTTGCAGTAGCATTCAACAAAACACTACAAATATATCAGAAGCTAAAACCTCTATAATCTATCAAGTAATTTCTTAAGAACCTTCTATCGAAAATGGCTCTATATCGCAACTTTCAAATAATAATGGATACCAATCCATGTTTGATACATGATCATTATACGTCGAGCTGTTATATGTTTTTTAATTGTATGACATTTCCTTGAACAAAATTATAAGTGTCTCGCATCAAGGGCCGGATTTGTTGACGCATTTCATCACTTATATTCTCAACAGCAGCATCTTTGGTATGCTTATTCTTCCATATTGAAAACAGTTGAACTGTGTTATCGTTAAAATTAACTGATAGACAGTGTGACAGCATATTTCCATCATCAATATAACTTTTTAATATTGTAATTTTAAATATTTCTACGAAACGCTCTAAAGCGTTTTTATCCAAGCAGGGATATTGCACTGTTTTACTATATAATTCCACTTATTTAATACCTCTTTAATAAAATATCAATGAACTCATTATTTGTATAATTTAACTATTAAGATACTTGTTTAATGAGTTTTTAGTTTTGGCATGTAGTACGACTTTTCACAAATAGTCTGTAACATATCAAATTAATTAACTACAAAGTAAATAATATGCAACAGAACTATCACAGTAATGATACCATAAACCAACATTTAAAAGAAATTTTCAAACTAACTTTATTTCAAGACCTCATAATATACAATGTTCACTAAGCGAGCTGAAGCGAGATATAATATCGTCTATTCGTAAAACAACTTGGATGATGTAGATGATGTTCAGGTAAATTTCCCTTATGCCAAACGCAGTGCCATCTGTGAATCACTAAAAAGTAAAGGTGTAAATAAAGTGCCTGAATAAAAAAATGCTCTGCGATAGGTGATAACTCCCAAATTGGTACAGCTTGGATAAATAGCGACCTAACAAATCCTGTAATGTTCTTCTCTCTACCGCAAGTATCTGAATGTTCTGCAAGCCAACAGCTTGGCAATAATGATTGCTCCTAGAAAGTCGATGTAAAGCTCGGTAGTATAACTGTAAAAAGCATCCTTGATGCTGGATTATTCTTAAAACCTAAAATCAAAGAAACTAAAAGTGAAAGACTGGCTCGTATAAACAAAAACACCGAAATCTTAGAAAAAGCTCTGAAGCAATTTATAAAAAACCAACTCTAATATTTCAAAGCTACTCTAAGCTTATCCACATCAAGCTTACCTTGCCATTTTGATATAATGATAGTTCCGACAGTATTACCAATCATATTTGTAATTGAGCGGCCTTCTGACATAAATCTATCTATACCAAGTATGATAACGATACCTGCAACAGGCACCGTACCTAAAGCACTCAAAGTACTAGCTAATATTATAAATCCACTACCTGTAACACCTGCAGCTCCTTTTGAGCTTATAATCATAATAGCGAGCATAAATAACTGCTGTGAAAGTGTAAGATCCACACCTAAAGCTTGTGCTATAAATATAGCAGCTAATGATAGATATATCGCTGTACCATCTAGGTTAAATGAATAACCTGTAGGTATAACTAATCCAACTACTGATTTTTCACAGCCTAATTTCTCTAGCTTTTCCATCAATGCTGGCAATACCGTCTCAGAGGATGATGTCCCAAGTACAATAAAAATTTCTGTCTTTATATATCTAAGTAACCTAAATATACTTATACCACAATAAAGTCGCAGTATGGTCCCCAAAAACACTAATAAAAATAGTAAACAAGTGACATAAAAGCTTAGCAATAAACCCAATAACCCACCTAAAGTATCTACACCGTAAAGACCAATTGTATAACCCATTGCAGCACAGGCGGCAATTGGAGAATAATACATCACTAAATGAATTATCTTAAAAAATACTTTTGATAAAGACTGAATACCTACAAGTATCGGTTCGCCCTTTTCGCCATACATAATCAAACCAATCGCAAAAAGTATAGAGATAAATAGAACCTGAAGGATATCTCCTCCTGTGAAAGCCCCAACAAAAGAATTTGGGACTATATTCATCAAAAAGGCACTTATACCTTCTACATGTTCAACATTACCAATATAAGCCTTAGCACTTGCTACATCAAGAGTACTTGGATCGATATTCATACCACTACCAGGTTGTAGAATATTCGCTACTACCATGCCAATAGCCAAAGCAGCCACTGTAGTGACAAAGAAGTAAATTAGTGCTATACCACCAATCTTACCCACTGCTTTTAGATCACTCATAGCAGCAATACCAGATACAAGTGTAAGAAATATAATAGGTGCTATAAGTAGTTTGATAAGCTTGATAAAGATATCTGCAAACGGTTTAAGAGAAATTGCTACACTTGGAGCAAATATTCCTAAAAGTATTCCGATGAAAATACCAATAAGTACCCGTACATAAAGATTTTTTAAAGCTTTCATTTTTATTTTATTATGGACATTAATACAATTAATATAGCCTAAACCATAAATGGATGAAACAATTACTACTATTATTTCATCTATTTAAATATCTATTTTGGAATTTACTAGATTAAAAACCCAAAATTCAATATTATCCAAGCACCAATGGCTGGCCGGATAGTCTCACCCGAGATGGTTCCAAATATTAGTAATATGGTATGCTCGGTATGATAGCCAGTGGCTATCTAAGCCTCAATGATTTAGAGATTTTTATTACTGAAGTTAAAAATCAACTAAATGCTGAAGCAATTTTTGGTGTGAATTTATTTATAAAAGCCTATTTAGATAAACCAAATTTTTTACCAACAAGTAAAGAAATTCTTAAAGCAGAAGAATTAAACTTTACAGTCCCAAAAAATATTGCAGAAAAAGATTACATTGCGTTACTTATAAAACACAAAGTTCAAATTGTAAGTACTACATTTGGCATATTGTCAAAGGAATCAATCACTCTACTGCAAAAATATAATATTGAAATTATAGCTACTGTAACGAGTATTGCCGAAGCTCAATTGGCTATAAATAAAAACATACATCTATTATATTTCAAGGTACTGAAGCTGGAGGTCATCAAGCCACCTTCATCAACCATGAACTAAGTATAATCCCAACAATGACTTTAGTCAAAGAAGCCAGCTACAAGCAAGTTTGGTGATAAGATTAATATCATCGGATCAGGTGGAATATCTATAAATAACATTAAAGATTATTTTACTAGTGGTGCTAATTATGTACAGATGAGGAGTATTTTTATGATGAGCAGTTCAAGTAACCTTTCTGATGTAGCCAAAAACCATATCAAAGACAATTTTGAGGAAAATCTAGCCATAAAAAAAACGATAGGGAAATATGCAAGAGGGCTTATAACTGAGTTTACCAAAATGGGATATCTTCAGTATAACTTTCCTGACCAACACTATCACACGGCAAATTTAAGAAAGCTTGCCAAACAAAATGACTATTTTGAATACGCTTCATTATAGATAGGAACTAACAAAGATAAGTTAGAAATTTATGATTTAGCTGAATTAATCAAACTATGTAAAGCAAGTATGTAGTTTTATTTTTTACGAAATCCATTTAAGGAGCTCCTCAATAATTATGATTATTACTGTTTCAATTTATCTAAAAAAGAAGATTTTTATAAAAAAACGATACAACCGATCTTACAAAACAAGTAGTTTTGTACAAGCTAATAAAAATAAGCTTATTAACCAGATCCACAGTATAGAGTATTTAATATACTTTCCCATATCTATCCCTGCCAAACCAATAGCTAACCATAAAGCGGGTGAAAATGGACTAATAAATGTTCCTGCAACGTTTCCTACTAACATCATATACGATGTAGCCTCAGAAGATATACTATAAGTATTAGCTATTTCGGAGACTAAAGGAAGCAAAGCAAAATAATAAGCATCTGTATTTAGCACTAACTCTAAAGGTACTCCAAATATAGATACAATAGTCGCTATATGTGACAACACCCCATCTGGTAATATATCAATAATACTATTTGATAGAGATCTTAACATACCACTATCACCTAATACGCCTAAAACACTCCTGCAGATATAATTATCAAAGCCATCATTAAAGCACCAGATGAATGAGCATTAATCCTTTCTATACGATCTTGTATGTTAGTAAAATTGGCTGGAAGAGCAATAGCTAAAGCAATTATAAAACTCAATTCCGGGGGAATTTTATTTATTATCAAGCTAATAATCAAAACAACTGTAAGTAAAAGATTAAACATATACATATTTTTTCTTAAAACAGGTGAGTTTAGTTCAGTAACATTTTGCTCATCTACAACAGTATCATCTTGTATCGGAGATAAATTATTTCTTAAATTATATCCATTTCCTATTCTCTTTTTTTCTCTTATCGCTAAAAAAACTGTTAATACTAATAAAAACAATATCCCTAAAACTTGTATCAATATTAATGGATACCAAAAACTAGTAGGGCTTACATTTAGAATACTCGATACCCTACCTACAGGTCCTGCCCATGGTACCATATTCATAATACTTGCACTCGCTCCAATAAGCAGAACCAGTAGATATGGACTCATTTTTAATTCTTTATATATAGGCAATAACAAAGGTATCGTTATCAAAAATGTAGCAGCTCCTGAACCATCTAAATGTGCTACAGCCGCAACAATAACAGTTCCTAAAGATATAGCTATTACGCTACCTCCAGCAACTTTTATTATAAATCTAACAAGAGGTGTAAATAGGCCGACATCTTGCATAATCCCAAAATATAAAATAGCAAAGATAAACATAACTGCAATATGTATAACTGTATTAAAGCCACTATTGAAAAAAATTCCAATATCATGAAGTGAAAATCCTGCTAATAGCGCTCCCACAATAGGAACAATAGTCATTGCTACACTGGGCAATACTCTACCGCTAAGTAGCATAATTACTATAGTTAGTATTACAAGGAGACCTATTATTGAGAGCATAATTATTATTAACCTTTCTTATTAAAATAATAGTAGAACAGAAATATCTTATACTTTGTAGTCTATAACGTTATAGCGACAGCTTCAATCTCAACGCGTACATCTTTTGGTAATCTTGCAACCTCAACACAAGAACGAGCAGGATAATTGCCATTGAAGAAAGACTCATAAACACTATTTATAAGATTAAACTCTGTCATATCTTTTATAAAGATAGTCGCTTTTATAACCTTATCAAGGCTTGAACCGGCTGCTTCAAGTACTGCTTTTAGGTTTTGCATAACTTGTAGAGTTTGATCTTTTATACACTCGCCAGCAATTGTACCATCAGCTTTTAAAGCAATTTGTCCTGAAGTATAGACCATATTACCCACAACAATTGCTTGCTCATAAGCTCCTATGGCTTGCGGTGCATTTTTAGTATTTATTATTTTCTTATCCATTAAGCATCCCTCGCTAGTTTATATGTTGGATCAATTTCTTCAAATACGCAGTACGGTCCTGCACTTTTAAGTATCTTACGACAATCTTCACTAAGATGTTTTATAGTGATCTTCTTACCAAGGTCAAGGTATTTTTTAGTTATGTCATCAATAGCCTCTGCTCCAGATATATCCATAACTCTTGAATTTGCAAAATCCAAAACTACATTTTCAGGGTCAAATTTCATATCAAATAAACTCTTAAATGACAAAGTCGAACCAAAAAATAATGGTCCAAAAAACTCATAGATTTTAGTGTTACCATCTTCACGATGCGTACGACTATGTACTTGTGAGCTTTTCCACGCAAAGACTAATGCTGAAACTATCACACCAGATATCACAGCTATTGCCAAATCAGAATATACCGTAATAATAGTAACCGCTACAAGTACAAACTTATCAGAATTCGGCATAAATCTTATACGATTAACGCTTTCCCACTCAAAAGTATTGATACATACCATAAACATAATACCCGCCAATACAGCTACTGGAATATAGGAAATATAACCAGATAATGCTACAACAAATAGTATAAGCAATATTGCTGCCGTAGCTGATGATAGTCGACCCCGTCCACCATTGGTAAAGTTGATGATAGATTGACCAATCATTGTACAGCCTGCCATTCCACCAAAGAAACCACAGACTATATTACCAGTACCTTGAGCTATACATTCTTGATTACCTCGACCTCGTTTGCCATCCATCTCGTCTAATACAGATAGTGTAAGTAATGACTCTATAAGCCCAACTAATGCAACAATTATAGAAAATGGTAACACCATCATCACAGACTGCCAAGTTAGGTGAATATTGGGAATTGCAAATGTAGGCAATGCTCCTGAAATATCTGCCAAATCACCAACATCTTTCGTTTGTACTTTAAATATAATCACAATCGCTGTAATTACGATGATTGCTACTAAACCAGACGGTACTTTATCAGTAATCCTAGGAAAGAAATATACAATTAGCATTGTCAAAAACACTAAACCATACATTGCAGGACCCTCATGACTAAATAAAGGAACTTGAGCTAAAGCAATAACGATAGCAAGACCATTTACAAAACCATACATAGCCGGTTGCGGTACAAGGCGAATAAGCTTTCCTAAGCGTAATGCTCCAATAGTAATTTGAATAATCCCTGCAAATATAGCACATAAAACGATATACTGTAAAATATAAGTACTAATCTCACCCGATGAAGTCAAAGACTGTAGCATCTCTGGAGATAGAGCATTTTTAGCCTGTATCCCAAGTCCTACTAGCACTACTGCTACTGCACCAGTTGCGCCAGATACCATGCCAGGTTTACCACCTATAAGAGCTGTAATAAGTCCTAGTATAAAAGCTGTATACAAGCCAACTGTTGGTGATACTCCAGCAATAAATGAGAATGCAATTGCTTCAGGAATCAGAGCAACTGCTACAACTATGCCTGAAAGCATATCTGTTTTTATATTTTTACCTATAAAGGAATTTTTGTAATTTGCTAACAAAAGAAATTCACCGTCATTTTTACTATAAATTAAGTCATATAGAGTAGCATAAAAGCTAGATGTTTTTAAGTGACCATCCACAAATAAGTTATTTGATTATGACTATAAAAGTGCTGTAATATATGTTGCTATTTTTGTTAAAAAAAGTAACCTTATTTCAAATCTATTTAAAAAATAAAATCAATATGCTAAAAATACTTTTCATCCTAATCACTCTGATTTGTAGTTCCACCATCTCTATTGCAAATGTTATCAACATCTATGCACATAGAGGATTAAGACCTTTGAGTCCAGAAAATACCATACCAGCTTATGTTCAAGCTATGCGAATAGGTGTTGATGTCATAGATATGGATATAAATATGACTAAAGATAAAGTTCTTGTAGTTACTCATGATCTAACACTAAACCCTGATCTAACTAAAGATGTAAATGGAAGATGGATAACAAAAAAAATCCCTATAAAGGATCTAACTTTAGCTGAATTAAAACAATATACTGTCGGCCATGTGAAACCAAATTCTCCAATTGCAAAAATGTATCCTAACCATATCGGTATTGACAATGTACATATGCCAACACTAAAAGAAGTAATAAACTATACTAAAAAAAATGTGGGTTCGCGCATTAGTTTACAAATAGAAATAAAAACCAACCCTTATGATCCAGACACAAGTTGGACAGCTCAAGAAATGGCACAAGCTTTAAATAAGGTTTTAATCAAAACTTATATGACATCTAATGTTGAGGTTCAATCATTTGAATGGCAAGCTCTTGTTGATTTACAAAAACTAAATCCTAAAATTAAAACTGCATATCTGACAGATCACTCAACTGAACCAATGAATGCAGATCAAGTAAAACAAATGTCTAATTATGAAAAATGGACTGCTCCACTAAATCCTGTCGACTATAACTATAATTATCCTGCTATGGTTAAAAAATTAGGAGGAACTATTTGGGAACCATATCAAAGAGATATAACAGAGCAAGATGTAGTTAATGCTCATAATATAGGAATAAAAGTTATTCCTTGGGGTTGGACAGAAAACGACGGAACTGATTTTGACTATAAAGTTATAAACAATTTAATTGATTGGAAGGTTGATGGAATCATAACTGATAGACCAGATATATTAAGAGGTGTAGAAGCAGCTAAAGGCCTAGATCTTCCTCCAGCATACGTAAACTTACCGTTTCCAAAAAATATCTAAATATATTTTAGAAGTCTCTTAAATTGCAAATAACTGTGGTAAAAACATGAATTTCCTCAAACCTGCTAAATACTTAACCTTACTAACACAAGATAAAATCAAACAAAAATACCCTAACTGGCGACTAAGAATGTTTTTAGTTGCTTATATTGGTTACTTTACATACTACTTTGGACGAAGTAGTTTCGATGTCTCAAAACAATACATTACATCTCTTACTCCAGATGAGCTTGGATTTATTGGTGCCGCTCTAGGTGTCGCGTATGGACTTAGCAAATTCTTAATGGGGAATCTTTCAGATAGAAGTAATGCAAAAATCTTCCTTGCTATAGGCCTATTTATAACTGGATTAATTAATCTATTGATCCCTAGTTTATTATCTTTTGGAGTGTTAGCTCTATTTGTAGTTATGTTTGTAAATGGTTGGGCTCAAGGAATGGGCTGGCCAGCATGTGCTAGGATAATGACACATTGGTTTTGTGCAAATGAACGAGGCACTAAGATGGGTATCTGGAATACCGCTCACAATGTCGGAGCTGGATTTCTAGCCATTGCAGTTGTGCCGCTGGGTTTGTATCTTTTTAATGGTAACTGGCATGGTCTATTTTATGTAGCTGGAATTATGTGTCTAGCTGTAGCTATATTAGTACTGATTTTCGGAGCTGACACTCCTCAATCAGTTGGACTACCGGCTATAGAAGTATACAAAGGTTATACTACCGGCACCGAAGCTCAAGAGCAGGAATTTACTGCAAAAGAGATATTTTTTAAGTATGTCCTAAACAACAAATGGATTTGGTTAATCGCTATCGCAAATGCTTTTGTATACTGTGCACGCTACGGTATGCTGAGCTGGTCGACATACTACCTTGTTCAAGTAAAACATATGTCTACAACTACAGGACTTCTTGGTTTTGCGATGTTTGAGTTACCTGCCATACCTGGTACTATAGTTATCGGCTGGC
Organism: Francisella sp.; assembly: GCA_047609165.1. Classification (GTDB taxonomy): domain Bacteria; phylum Pseudomonadota; class Gammaproteobacteria; order Francisellales; family Francisellaceae; genus Francisella. The sequence continues at coordinate 399 of JBLFYO010000025.1, read as the reverse complement.
TTACAGATAAATACTTCGGTAGTCGTAGAGCTCCCATGAGTGTGATTTGTATGGTTTTATTTATAGCCGCATTATTGGTTTATTGGAATAGTGATACTGCTTGGATGCTACTGCTATCTCTTTCTGCAATGGGTATCTTTATATACGGCCCTGTAGCTTTGATTGGGATATTGGCATTAGATTTAGTACCTAAAAAAGCTGGCGGTACTGCTGCTGGATTTACTGGGTTATTTGGGTATTTCTTAGGTACAGTTGGTGCTCAAGCTGTGATCGGTGTAATCGCTACTTACTGGGGCTGGGATGCTGTGTTTTATTTCTTGATTAGCTCATGTGTTATAGCTACTATACTTCTATCTATATGTTGGAACTTAAAAAGCTCTATGAAAGAAGATTTATGAA